>JAEZQR010000156.1 GCA_023413015.1 Pseudomonadota bacterium | reverse complement strand
CCGTCGGCGAATAGACGCGGACGGCCGCTCCTTCGGCGAGCAGATAGGCGACGAGGCGGTTGAGGGCGTTGTTCGCGCCGTCGCCGATGCAGTTGTAGTTCCCGGAGAACAGCGCCACGCGCAGCCCGGCCGCCGTTCCTCGCCCACCCGGCTGCAAGGGACGCGCCGGCCGGGAGGATCCGCGTGGAGCGGCGGGCGAGGCTTTTCTTCGAGAGGCGCCGGGAACGATCGTCTCCGATCCCGGGGACCGGTCGGCATAGGTCGTGGTCACGCCTGACACCTCCGAAGCTCGCGGTGCCGTTTCTGCGCTACCGAAAACGCCCGAGTAATTAGGTATTCTACTTAACGCCCGTTGCAGCCGCCCCTGATCGCGCAGCGTCGGGCCGCAGATTCCCGCATCGCTTCGGTCCAGGGCTCCGGGGTCAGGAACGACCGTTGCCGTCGCCTGTTGTCCCGCGCAGGCGTGCAGCAGGAAGCACCGTCATGACGAACGCGGTTGTCGATACAACGCCTGGCTTTTCGGGCCTCCGCGCATCACGGCGGTCGGCACGGCGCTGGTCGGATTGGCCGTGCCCGGCGGTCATGTGATCGCCTATGCGCTGCCGCGGCGCCCGGGCTGACATGGCGGGGACCAGACGCACCGTCATCGCGGCGCTCATCGGCAATCTTCTCGTCGCCGCTACCAAGGCAGTCGCCGCCGCCGTCACCGGCTCGTCGTCGATGCTGTCGGAGGCCGTGCACAGCCTCGTCGATACCGGCAACGAGCTGCTCCTCCTCCACGGCATGCACCGCGCGCAGCGGCGGCCCGATCCGGAGCATCCGCTCGGCTACGGGCGGGAGCTCTATTTCTGGAGCTTCATCGTCGCGCTGCTGCTGTTCGCGGCCGGCGCGGGGGTTTCGACCTACGAGGGCATCGTCCACATCCGCGATCCCGAGCCGATCCGGAACGTCACAATCAACTACATCGTGCTCGGGCTGTCGCTGGTCTTCGAGGGCGGCTCGTGGTGGGTAGCATTCAACGGTTTCCGCCGATGCGTAGGGCCGGAGGGCTATTGGGTGGCGATCCGGCGCAGCAAGGATCCGCCGCAGTTCATGGTGCTGCTCGAGGACAGCGCCGCCATCCTGGGCATCATCGCCGCGCTCGTCGGCACTTGGGCGTCGGTGCGCTTCGGCGATCCCCGCCTCGATGGCGTGGCCTCGATCGTCATCGGCCTGATCCTGGCTGCCGTCTCGGTCGTGCTGGCCCGCGAGAGCAAGGGGCTGCTGATCGGCGAACGGGCGGATGCATCCCTATATCGGGCGGTCACCAGTCTTGCCAACGCGACCGAGGGCGTTACCTGCACCAACGGTCTCCTCAGCATGCAGCTCTCGCCCGATCAGGTGGTCGTCGCCGCCAGCCTCGAATTCGATGACGGTCTCACGGTTCCCGAGATCGAACGGATCGTCGCGGACATCGAAGCCCGGCTCCGGCGCGAGCGGCCCGAGGTGCACCTGCTGTTCGTCAAGCCGCAGACCGCAAGCGCCTACGCCGCCGCGCGCGAACGCTGGTTCGGAGGAACCGGATGATCGGTCGTATAGCCGCCTTCTTCCGACCGTTGCCGCAACCGCCCTACGAGTTCGCGCCGCACGAACGGCCGTTCATGCCGGGGTCGCCGGCGACCCCGGCCCATCCGCTCGCGCGGCGGATCGGCTACTTCCTCATCGGGATTCTGCTCTCGGTCACCGGCGGTCTGGGCAACGCGATCATCTCGGTGAACCTGCCGCAGTTCCAAGCCGCGCTCGGCCTCGACAGCCGGGAGGCGGCCTGGGTGCTCGCCGCCTATTCGATGAGCAACGTCTGCATGAGCATCCTGCTGATCAAGTTCCGCCAGCAGTTCGGCCTGCAGACCTTCACGCGCATCTTCCTGCTCGGCTTCGCGCTCATCATGACCGCCCACCTCTTCGTCCACCGCTATGAGACCGCGCTGCTGCTGCGCGCGGCCAGCGGCGTGACGGCGAGCGGCGTCACCACGCTGGCGATCTTCTACCTCATGCAGTCGCTGCCGCCGAAGGCGCGGCTCGGCGGCTTCGTCATCGGTTTCAGCATGCCGCAGATCGCCGCGCCGTTCGCCCGCGTGATCTCGCCGACGCTGCTGGTGGGCGGCGATGTCTGGACGCTCTATTATCTGGAGTTCGGCCTTACGCTCATGTCGCTGGCCGCCGTCGCGCTGCTGCGCCTGCCGCCCAGCGAGCGGCTGAAGGTGTTCGAGCGGCTCGACTTCCTGACCTTCGGACTGCTCGCCCCCGGCGTGGCGCTGCTGTGCGCCGTGCTCGTCCAGGGCCGCATCCAGTGGTGGACCGAGGCACCATGGATCGGCTACGCGCTCGCCGCCGCGATCGTGCTGATCGGCGCCGCGATGCTGATCGAGCATTTCCGCGCCAACCCCCTGCTCAACACGCGCTGGCTCGCGAGCCGCGATATTCTGCGTTTCGCCCTGCTGGCGATCGCGGTGCGTGTGCTGCTGACCGAACAGGCCTATGGCTCGGTCGGTCTGCTGACCGCAGTCGGCATGAGCAACGAGCAGATGGTGACGCTGTTTGCCGTCATCACGCTCGCGAGCTTGGCCGGACTCGGCGCCAGCCTCGCCATGATGAACCCGCTCGACGTCGTTCGGCCGATCATGTTCTCGGTGGTGTTGATCGGCATCGGGGCGCTGATCGACGCGCACGCCACCAACCTCACGCGGCCGGCCAATCTCTATTTCAGCCAGGCGCTGATCGCCTTCGCCTCGATCTTTCTGATGGCGCCGATCATGATGCTTGGCATGCTGCGCGCGCTCGCCCGCGGGCCGGCGCATATCGTCAGCTTCTCGGCACTGTTCGGCATCACGCAGACGTTGGGCGGCCTCGGCGGCTCGGCGCTGCTCGGCACCTTCCAGACGATGCGCGAGAAGCTCCATTCGCACGAGCTCGCGCAGTCATTGACCCTGGCCGATCCGCAGGTCGCAGCGCGGGTGCAGGCGCTCGGCGGCGCCTACGGGCGCGTCATCGGCGATCCGGCGCTGCGGCAGGCCGAAGGCGCCGCGCTCCTGTCGCAGCAGGTCACGCGCGAGGCGAACGTCCTCGCCTTCAACGACGTCTTCTGGCTGATCTTCCTGCTGTCGTGCCTCGCTTTCGCGTGGATCGCCACGCGCTACGTGCGGCTGCGGCGGCAAGGCATCAATCCGCTGGCCGAAGCGTTGGCGGCTTTTCAGCAACGTGCGGCAAACCGGTGATGGAGGAGCCTTTGGCACGTGACGATAGCCAGGCTGTTCCTCCGGCCGCGCGCCTTGAGGACCCGATCGAGGCCGATGCGGCACCGCCCGCGCCCGCGCGCGGCTGGGCGCCTCCCAAATCAGGCCTCGGGCTCACCCTGCTGCTGGCGGGACTGGCGCTCACGGGCGTGCTGCTGGTGCTCTATGCCTGGGGTCTGCCGCCCTTCACCGGCGCGGTCCAGACCACCGACAACGCCTATGTGCGCGGCCAGACGACGGTCATCAGCCCGCAGGTCAACGGCTATGTGACCGCGGTGCTGGTGCAGGATTTCGAACGCGTCGCGGCCGGCCAGCCGCTCGTCCGCATCGACGACCGCATCTACCGCCAGAGGGTCGAGCAGGCGCAGGCCAACCTTGCCGCCCAGCTCGCCAACCTCGCCAACTCGGCGCAGAGCCAGCGATCCAGCGAAGCCGGCGTGGCCGGCCAGTCCGCCGCCGTCGCCAACGCCCGCGCGCAGCTTGCCCGGGCCGAGGCCGACATGCGCCGCGTCAACGAACTCGTCGCCGAGGGCTCGGTGTCGCTGCGCGAGCGCGACCAGACACTCGCGGCGCTCCGTCAGGCCGAGGCGGCCGTCGCCCAGGCCGAAGCGCAGCGCGCCGTCGCCCGTGAGCAGGTGCGCACCGTTACGGTCGGCCGCGGCGGCCTCGAAGCGGCGGTCGAGAATGCGCGGGCCGCCTTGCGGCTGGCCGAGATCGACCTGTCGAACACTGTGATCGTCGCGCCGCGCGCCGGGCAGGTTAGCGAGGTCGGCGTGCGCCTCGGCCAATATGTGACCGCCGGCACGCAGCTCCTCTTCCTCGTGCCGTCGAACGTCTGGGTGGTCGCGAACTTCAAGGAGGGGCAGACCGCGCATATGGCGCCGGGCCAGCCGGCGACGGTGGCGGTCGACGCGCTCGGCGGCGCCGAGCTCACCGGGCGCATCGAGCGCATCGCGCCGGCGGCGGGCAACGAGTTCAGCGTGATCCGGCCCGACAACGCCACCGGCAACTTCGTCAAGGTCGCGCAGCGCATCCCGATCCGCATCGCGCTCGATCCCGGCCAGTCGCTGCTCGCGCGCCTGCGTCCCGGCATGTCGGTCGAGGCGCGCGTCGATACCAGCGGCCGGGCAGCGACGGCCCGATGAGGTACGTCGCCTTCCTGCTTCTCGCCGCCTGCGCCGGCGCGTCGTCGCCGCGCCCGCCCGAAGCGCAGGTTTCCGCCCCTGCCGCCTGGCGAACCGATATCGCCGGTCCGGCCACGGTCGCCCCCGACTGGTGGACATCGTTCGGCGATCCCGCGCTCGACCAACTGGTCGCGGCGGCGCTGGCCGCGAACAGCGACATCGCGATCGCCGCGGCGCGTGTCCGCGAGGCGCGGGCGCAGGAGCAGCTGGCGCGTGCGCAGCTTGTGCCCTCGCTCGACCTTGCCACCACCGCCGGGCGTTCGCGCAGCCTGGGCGCGCTCGGCACGCCGGTCGAGGCGACGGCGGTCCAGCCCGTCTTCCAGGCGGCCTACGAGCTCGACCTGTTCGGCCGTGTGGAGCGTCAGGTAGAAGCCGCCCGCGCCGCGACCCAGGCGAGCCGCGCGGCGCGCGACGCAGCCGCGCTTTCGGTCGCGGCGGCCGTCACCAGCGGCTATCTGACCCTGCGCTCGCTCGACGAGCGGCTGCGGATCGCACAGGCGACGCTGGCGGCCCGGAGCGAGGCGCTGCGGCTGGCCCGATCGCGGGCCGCTTCGGGCTATACCTCACAGCTCGAGCTTCGGCAGGCCGAGGCCGAATATGAGGCGACCGCCCAGCTCGTGCCGCAGGCGGAGCTGGCGATAACCCGCCAGGAAAATGCCCTGAGCGTGCTGCTCGCCCGCCCGCCGGCCGCGATCCCGCGCGGACAACCGCTTGCTGCGATCCGCTTCCCGGCGGTCTCCGGTGGCGTGCCTTCCGAGTTGCTGCGGCGGCGCCCCGACATCGCGCAGGCCGAGCTGACGCTAGCCGCGTCCGATGCGACGCTGGCCGCGGCGCGGGCGCAGTTCCTGCCGCAGATCCGCCTGACCGGCACGGCCGGGGCGCTCGTTGCCTCCAGCCTTGGCGATCCGATCGCGATCTGGTCGATCGGCGCGAGCATCCTGGCGCCGCT
>JAEZQR010000124.1 GCA_023413015.1 Pseudomonadota bacterium | reverse complement strand
CGGCGACGATGTCGTCGGGCACCTCATCGGTCTCCGCCACCTGCGCCTCGAGCGGACGCAAGCGTTCGGTCACGAAGCGGCGGACAGCGTCGATCAGCTGGTCACGGGTAGCTTGATCAAGAGACATAGGGTTGCCTTCGGTTGGTCAGCGCTGCGGCCGCAGGCGCAGGATCGAGCTCGTCGCCCGTTTCACTGCTTTGTAGGAATAGAGGAGAGGAACATACTTCCCCGCCGCCCACAGCGGATAAAGGTCCTGATAGTGAGGGCTTGACGGGTCACCCGACTGGCCGGGCGTGTTGATGACCTTGCTCTCGTCCCAGGCGCCCACGTCGAGCACCATCCGGAACGAGGCGCCGGCGGCGGTCCGGAAGTCGTTCGGCATCCAGCCGGCCGCCAGGGGGCTGAGGAAGGTGCCCGGCAGCGGCGTGCGCTCGGTCGAGAAGAGCTGCGCGCGCGCCGCGCCGCTCGCGAGCGGCTGGAGCGCATGCACGAACCGCGCATGATGGAGCTTGCCCCAGGTCCACTGCGCCATGTCGGGCCCGAGCCGGTCGCGCACCTCGGCCAACGCTGCCTTGAGGCTGTCGAGCAGAATCCTGTCCCGGGCTGCGGCAGGATCGTTCCCGAGCCGCCCGTCGGGCCGCTCCATCAGCATCACCACGGCTTCGAACTCGCCGGATCCGACCAGATCGCGCACCGATTCGGGAACAGCGCGTGCAGCCGCGGTTCGGCCGAGGTGCTTCATCGCCCAGACCTCGAACAGCGCCGCGGCCGCGCTGTCGACCGACGTTTCGCCGTTCCAGCCTTCGAGCAGCCCGATCGCCGGCCCCAGGTCGGGATCGGCGTTCTTGAGCGGGGTCAGGAGGGGAACAAGCCGCCTCGCGACGACATTGGTCGGGTCGGTCTGCAGCGCCATCGCGTCGGCTAGCGTCATCCTGCTCTTCTTGTCCAGCACCTCGGAGATGCGCGCCATGCGCGCGCCGTTCGACCATTCGAACCCGACCTTGCGCTCGGCGACCGGATAGTCGGCCGGCAGGTTCATCTCGTTCGCCGACGCCAGCCAGCCGCGTGCCGGATCATAGGCTGAAGGAAGCTGGTCGGTGGCGAGGAAGCCCTTCCACTCGTAGCGTCCGTCGCCCGGCACCGGCAGAAGGCCGTCCCAGTTGGCGCGGACCGGGACGCGGCCCGCCGCCAGCCAGCCGATGTGGCCCGATGTGTCGGCGTAGACCTGGTTCTCCGATGGCGCGCCCCAGCCGTTCATCGCCCTGTTGAAACCCGCCCAGTCCTTGGCGCCCATGTAGCGGGTCGAGCCGAAATAGGCCGAGGTTCCCGGCTCGTTCCAGATCGTCCGCAGCGCATAGGCGCGGTTCTTGGCCCGGTCGACGTAGAGGACGGGTCCGTGACGCGTAAACCGCAGCTCGACGAGGCGCGCCTCGCCGCCCTTCACCGCCACCGGCTCGCGCAGGACCGTCATCTTTTCCCAGCCGTCGCCATAGCGGTAGCGGTCGGGGTCGTTCGGGTCGGTCTCGTAGACGTAGAGGTCCTCCTGGTCGGCCGCGAAGATGGTCAGGCCGAACGCGATCGTGCCGTTATGACCGATCGAGATGCCGGGCAGCGCCGGCTCGCCCGCGCCGATCACCGACAGGCCCGGCGCTTCGAGGTGGACGATGTAGCGCAGCGACGGCAGGCTCAACTCGCGGTGCGGGTCGTTGGCGAGGATCGGCCGGCCGGTGGCGCTGCGCTTCGGGGCGATCACCCAGTTGTTCGACCCGACAGCATCCGCGCCGACGCTGTCGAGCGCGATCCTGCGGTCGGCGGCAAGCGCGTCGAACCGCACCCCGCTCGTGCCGAGCGTGTAATCGTTGAGAACCTCCGCCGGGATCGAGCAGGGGTCGAGGCCCGCCGGTACCTTGGTCTTCCACGACGGCTTGAACGACTGGCGCAGTTGGTCCGCCGCGAGATCTGCCTTGCAGGCGACCTGTGCCCGCGCCACCTCGGACGCGACGTTGCGAGTCAGGCCATGGCTGCGGATCCGCACCACCTCGTCGGCTCGCCACAGGTCGGGCTTCGTGCCGGCGATGGTGAACTCGATCGGCATCGGCCGCTGGCCGCTCAGGATTTCGCGGACATAGGCGTTGACCCCGGCAACGAACGCTTCCGTATGATTCTTGGCGTCATGGCCGTAGGCCGCCCACTCGCGCGCCATGTCGCCACGATAGAGGAACAGCCGCGCCGCACGGTCCTGCGCGACGTAGGAAGGCCCGAAGTCGCGCGCGAGCAAGCCCAGCCCACGCTTGCGCCAGAGGTCGATCTGCCAGAGCCGGTCGCGCGCCGCGTTGTAACCCTGCAGAAAGAAGGCGTCGCGCACGCTATCCGCATAGATATGCGCGATGCCCCAGCGGTCGACGCGGATCTCGGCCGCCTTGGCCAGTCCTTCGACCGACCTCTTCTCGACCTTAGGCGCGGCCTCCGCCGCGTTCGACAGCAGCAGCGCCGCGACGCCTGCGATGAAGGCGTGACGGCTGGTGGAGGTGGAGAAGCGGTGCAGTTTGTCAGTCATCCGTCGGTCCGGTGAAATTCGGTTCGCGACGTTCCTTGACCGCGGTGATTCCTTCAAGCGCATCCGGACCCGAGAAGCCGAGGAATTCGGCAGCGAGCGATGCCTCAAACGCCGGCCCGGCCATGCGCAGCCAGTGATTAAGCGTGTGCTTGGTCCAGCGGATCGCGGTCGGCGATCCGGTCGCCAGACGCGTCGCCACCGACCGCGCGCGCTCCAGTAACTGGTCGTCCTCGACGCACTGGGCGACCAGACCGATGTCGGCTGCCGTCTGGCCGTCGAGCCGGTCGCACAGCAGCAGATAATAGCGGGCACGTGCGAGGCCGCAGAGGATCGGCCACGACAGCACGCCATGGTCGCCGGCCGCGACGCCGATCCGTGTATGCCCGTCGAGCAGCAGCGCGGACTTGCCGGCGATCGAGATGTCGGTCAGCACCGCGAGCGCGAGCCCGGCGCCGACCGCGACGCCGTTGATCGCCGAGACGGTCGGCTTGGCGCAGTTGACGATGTTGTGGACGAGGTCGCGCGCCTCGCGGAAGCCGCGCGCGCGGGCGCCGAAGTCGGTCGCAAGCTCGTGCACCCAGTCGAGGTCGCCGCCCGCCGAGAAAGCGCGGCCCTCGGCGCGCAGCAGCACGGCGCGCACGCGCGGATCGGCGTCGATCACGCGCCAGACGTCGGCCAGCGCTTTGTGGAGCTCGCCGTCGACGGCGTTGAGCTTCGCGGGCTCGTTGAGCACCAGTTCGAGCACCCCGTTCTCGTCCAGCGTCGGGTTCAGCCGCGCGTATTTTCCATCAAACATCCAATTTGCTCCTTGCCAATCGATCGATCGATCGATAGCTATTGCACAGCAGAACGGGGGAATCGAGAGGCAAAATGGTTGCCAGCCTGCCAGCGGTCGAAGGGATGGAGGGTGGCGCCGGGGGTATTCTCCTGACGTCGGCCGACGGCCCTGTCGTGACGCTTCGGCTCAACCGGCCGCACGTCCATAATGCATTCGATGACGCGCTCCTGGTGGCGCTGGAGGCTGAACTGGCGCGTCTCGACCGCGCGGATGCCGTGCGCGCGGTGATCCTGACGGGCGAGGGGCGCTCCTTTTCCAGCGGCGACGACCTCAAGGGGCTGCGGGACGCGAGCGACGAGGCTTTCGCACACTCGATCGACGCGCTTCAGTGCGTGACGGCCAGGCTGTTCGACATGGCCAAACCCGTCATCTGTGCACTCAATGGTCCGGCCTATGGAGCAGGACTGGAGCTGGCGCTGGCGTGCGATGTCCGCCTGGCGGCACCCGGCTTCGTCTGCGCCACGCCAGAGGTACGGCTGGGACTGGTGGCGACAAACGGCGCGTCGCTGCTGCTGCCGCTGCTCGTTGGTCAGTCGCGAGCGCGGCGCATGCTTCTCTCAGGGGGCAGCCGGAATGCGGATTGGTGTCTTGAGGCTGGACTTGTCGAGGAAATCGTCCCCGCCGAGCGTCTCCTCGCTCGTGCAACCGAAATGGCGATCGAGATGTGTGCCGGCGCCCCCGGCGCCGTCGCCGCGACGCGCCGGTTGCTGAACAGCCCCCTCGAAGCTCTGTTCAGCGAGGCGCTGGAGGCCGAGGCGCTGGCCTGCGTCGAAGCCCGCCGCTCGGCGGAGGGGCGTGAGGGCATCGCCGCCTATTTTGCCAAGCGGAGACCCGCATGGCGGCCTTGAGCGGCATGGGCGGAGCAGGGTTCTTGGGCGCACCGACCAATCTGGCGGAGCTTCTCGCCGTCCGCGGAGCTGCGACGCCGGAGCGGATCGCACTGCGGTTCGAGTGCGATACCCTATCCTATCGCGAGCTCGACGAGCGTGCGTCGCGGGTCGCTGCGGGGCTTTCGAGCCTCGGCGTGCGCCGCGGCCAGCCGGTGTGCGTTCTGTTCGACACGAGCTGCGACTATGTCGTGACCTGGTTGGCTCTCACCCGCATCGGCGCGCTTGAAGTCCCCATCAATACCGGTTTCCGCGGACCTCTGCTCGCACATGCGCTCAACCTCACGTCTGCCGAAATGCTTCTGGTCGACAGCGCGCTCGCGCCCCTCGTCGCCGAGGTGGGCGATCGCATTCCGCACTTGAAGCACGTCATCCTGCGTGGCGATGCTGCAGCCGCAACCTTGTTCCGGGGGCTGCGCGTCACGCCGTTCGACGAGCTGCTGACCGCGTGCGCCGACGAGGTGCGTCCGGTTTCGAGCGAGTCGGGTGAGACCGCGATGCTGCTGTTCACTTCCGGTAGCACCGGGCCGAGCAAGGCCTGCCGCATTCCGCACCGGTATGTCCTTCGCCAGCCGCAGATCTTCTGCGAGCAGCTCGGCGTCGGGCCGGACGACGTGCTTTACGCGCCGTTTCCGCTGTTCCATGCCGACGGGGCGATCTTCACGGTCGCGGCGGCGCTCGCGTCGGGCGGGACTGCGGCGCTCGCACCCCGCTTTTCTGTTTCGAAATTCTGGTCGGATTGCCGCCGACACGGCGCGACCCTGTTCGACTACATGGGGGCGACGCTGACGATGCTCTACAAGCAGCCGCCGTCGCCGTCCGATGCCGATAATCCCGTCAGGCTCGGCTGGGGTGTCCCGGCGCCGCTATGGGCCGAGGAGTTTGAGCGCCGCTTCGACCTCGAACTGGTCGAGGTCTACGGCCTGAGCGACGCCGGCATCGTGCTCTACAACCGGCCCGGCGAGCCGCGCCGCGCCGGTAGCTGCGGCCGTGCCGTTCCGCCGTTCGACGTGCGCGTGCACGACCGCTTCGGACTGGAGGCGCCAAACGGCGAAGCGGGTGAGCTCGTCATCCGCGCCGACGAGCCGCACGTCATCATGACCGATTACTACGGAAACCCGGCGGCCACGGTCGAGGCGTTCCGGGATCTGTGGTTCCATACCGGAGACCTCGTGCGCCGGGACGAGGACGGCTTCTTCTACTTCGTCGGCCGCCTCAAGGACGTGATCCGCCGGCGCGGCGAGAACATCTCCGCCTTTGATCTGGAACAGGCGCTGCTCGATCATCCCGACATCGTCGAGGCCGCTGCCTACGGGGTCCCCAGCGAGCTGACCGAGGACGAGGTGATGGTGACCGTGGTGCCGCGCCCCGGCACAGCGCTCGCAGCGCAGGATGTCGTCGACTGGGCGGCGTCGCGCCTCTCGCGCCACATGGTGCCGCGCTACGTCCGACTCGTCGACGCCATCCCGCGCACAGAGACCGAGAAGCCGGCCAAGTACAGGCTCAAGGAACTGGGTGTCACACCCGACACCATCGACTTCGAGACGCCGCGCCCGTCCAGAGGCGCCGAGCCGCAGGCCGTCTGAACCACGACAGCAAACGGAGCATCTATGTCGACGCAGAGCATGAAGCCGCTACAGGACCGTGTCGCCGTCGTGACCGGCGGCGTCAAGGGCATCGGCGCGGCGATCGTCGAGCGGCTTTCAGCCGACGGTGCGAAGGTCGCGATCATCGATCGCGACGCTCCAAACGGCGGCAGCCAAGTCGCGAGCGCTCAGGCCGATGTCGGTGGCTATGGTGCGGTCTCGGACGCGATGGACAGGTTCGCGCGCGAGCTGGGTCCGATCGATATCGTCGTCAACAACGCCGGCTGGGACCGCGTGCAGCCGTTCATCGACAACGAGCCCTCGCTCTGGGACACGCTCGTCCGCATCAACCTGATCGGCGTGTTCAACATGACGCACGTAGCGCTGCCGATGATGAAGGAGCGCGGCGGGCGCATCATCAACATCGCTAGCGACGCTGGCCGCGTCGGCTCTTCGGGCGAGGCGGTCTATTCGGCCTGTAAGGGGGGTACCATCGCCTTCACCAAGGCGATCGCGCGCGAGGCGGCCCGCTATAACGTGCTCGTCAACTGCGTCTGCCCGGGGCCGACCGCGACGCCGCTGCTCGAAGGAATGCGCACCGAGCCTTCGGTCGACCGGCTGATGGAGGCGATCGTCAAGTCGACGCCGCTTCGCAAGCTCGCGCGGCCCGAGGATGTTGCCGCCGCCGTCGCCTATTTCGCCGGGGAACCGGGCCACGTGACAGGCCAGATCCTCAGCGTAAGTGGCGGCCTGACGATGGCCGGTTGATCGAAGGAAGCGAGGTCCGACATGCAGAATGCACCTGCTTTGGCGAACGGAACGAGGCTGCAAGACCTCCTCGATGAGGATCGACTTGCCAAGACGCTGCTCGACCTGATCGCCATCCCCAGCGTCAATCCGTTCGGCGGGGAAAGCGCGGCCGAGGGGAAGGGTGAGATCCGCGCCGCTCATTACGTCGCCGACCGGCTGTCGCGCCTTGGCTGGCGGTGCGAGGTTGACGAGTTCGCGCCGGGCCGCGCCAACGTCCTTGCCAGGTCGCCGGTGGCTGGCCAGCCAAAGAGCAAGGCGGTCGTGTTCGCCGGCCACCTCGATACGGTCGAGGTCGACGGCTATGACGGCCCGTTCGCGGGGCGCCTGAACGGGGGCCGGATCTACGGTCGCGGTGCCTGCGATATGAAGGCGGCGATTGCCTGCTACATCGAGGTGGCGGAAATCCTCGCCGCGGTGGGCGCGACGCTCGCGGGCGAGTTGGTGATCGCCGGCGTCGCCGACGAGGAGTATCGCCAGAACGGCGCCAAGGAAGCGCGCTCGTCACTGCCGCCCACCGACCTCGTGGTGATCGGCGAGCCGACCGAGCTGCGCATCTGCACCGCCGCCAAGGGGCTGGCGGCCTATACGCTGTCGGTAACGGGGCAGGCGACGCACGGCAGCGTTCCGGGGGCGGGCCGTAACGCGATCATCCGTACCGGCGAGCTGCTCCGCGCCTTCGTCGACCATGCAGAGGCGCTGACCAACAAGGTCCACCCGCTGCTAGGGGCCCCGGTGCTCAACGTTGGCGTCATCCGTGGCGGGCTCAAGCCCAACATCGTGCCGTCGAACTGCGAGGTCGAGATCAGCCGCCGCCTGCTGCCCGGTGAGACGCCGGCTTCGGCGCGCGAGCTGATCCTCGCTGAGCTCAACCTGCGCGGCGGTGCGGCGGATTGGATGCTGTCGGACGCGTGGTGGACTGTCGATCCCTACGAGAACGAGGATCAGGGCATCATCGCCGCCTTCCGGGATGCGGCCCGGACCGCCGGCATCGCCGACGTGGCGATCACAGGGTTCCCGGCCAGCTCGGACGCCGCCTATTTCGGTGCGCCGGTGGTGATCTTCGGGCCGGGCTTGCTCGATCAGGCGCACAGCCTCGACGAATGGGTCGAGGTCGACCAGATGGTGGCCGCCACATCCACTTATCTGCAGTTCGTCGTCGACCGTCTCATCGAGCCGCGCGGATAGATCTTTGGTCGCGGCTCGCGCCCTTCGCTCCGGTGTCGTCGGCGCTGCGGCCGCGAGCCTTCTGCTCGGCGCCTGCTCACCCGCCGGCGTCGCATCCGGAGCCGACGGCGACACCTTCACGCTGTCGCTCACGGCTGATGCCGGCAATCTCGACCCGCATCAGGCCGCGACCTTCGCGCCGGTCTTCCTGCTGAGCCTCGCCTACGAGGGGCTGGTCGCACGCAGCAGCGACGGCGAGCTGCGGCCCGGCCTTGCCGAGTCCTGGGTCCAGACGCCCAGCTCCGTCACCTACAAGCTCCGCGAAGGCGTGACCTGCGCCGACGGCTCGCCGCTGACGATCGACGACGTCGCGGCGAACTATGCCTATGTCGCCGATCCGAAGAACCAGTCGCCGCTGCTCGGCGGCGGCGGCATGCCGCTCGGCACGAAGATCGCGGTCGACAGGGCGGCGCGGACGATCACGCTCACCACGCCGTCGCCCTACAGCTTCCTCGTCCACATGACGGGCGGCCTGTCGATCGTGTGCCGGCGCGGCCTCGAGGACCGTTCGCGCCTCGCGCACGGCACCGACGGGACCGGCCTGTTCCGCCTCACGCAGGCGGTCGCCAACAGCCGCTATGTCTTCACCCGCCGCGACGGCTACCGCTGGGGAAGCGAAGGTACGACCTCGACGACGCCTGGCGTGCCGAAGTCGATCGTCGTCCGGATCGTTCCCAACCCGACCACCGCCGCCAACCTGCTGCTCGCCGGCGAGCTGACCACCGCTCCAGTGACCGGCCCCGACCGCCGCCGCGTCGAGGCGGCCGGGTTCAAGGCGGTCGGCAGCCGCGCGCCTGCCATCCAGATGTGGTTCAACCACGCCCCGGGCCGCATCGCCGCCGACGAGCGCGTCCGCCGCGCGCTCGCGCTCGCCGTCGACGTGCCACAGCTCGCGAAGATCGCATCCGGCGGCATGGGCCTCGCGCCGCGCCGTCTGTCGGGCGCCGATCCGATGGCCTGCCCGGCCGACATCATGGCTGGCAATGCGCCACGCCACGACATCGCGGCCGCGAATGCGCTGCTCGACCGCGCCGGCTGGCTGCGGGGTCGCGACGGCATCAGGCGCAAGGACGGCAAGCGGCTGTCGTTGCGCCTCGTCTGGGACCGCGACCTGAACGATCCCACCTCGTCGGCCTATGCGGCCGAATATGCCATCAGCCGCTGGAAGGCGATCGGCGCCGAGGTCAGGTCGCGCAGCGTCGGCGGCGCCGAGGTCGGCGAGGTGCTGTTCGGAACCAGCGACTACGACATCAGCTGGGTCCCGATCGTCGTCTCGCTCCCTAGCCGTTTCCTCGGCTTCGTGTCCGGGCCGACGCCGCCCAACGGTCTCAACTTCCCGCACACGAGCATGCCCGAGGTCGAACGGCTCGCGCGCGAGGCCAACGAGCTGACCGGCGATGCCGCCTGTGCCAAATGGGACGAGATCGAGAAGCTCTATCTGCAGCGCGTGGCGGTGCTGCCGATCGTCGACTCCGACAACGCGCTCCTGACGCGCGACGCGACCTTCGCGAAGGCCGGGCTGGTCATCCTCCCCACCTCGATCCGGATGGTGAAATAGATGGTGCAGACGCTGGCTGCCCGGATGGTCTTTGCCGCACCGCGGCTGGCTTTCCTGTCACGGCGTCTTGTCCGGCTGGCCGTCTCGCTGTGGCTCCTGCTGACGCTCGCCTTCCTGATGGTGCACCTGATCCCGGGGGACCCGGTCCGCGCCTCGCTCGGGCTCACCGCGCCGCTCGAGCTCATCGAAGCGCGGCGTCAGGCGCTCGGCCTCGATCAGCCGCTCCTCGTGCAGTACGGCGCCTACCTGCGCGGACTGGTTCAGGGCGACCTCGGGACCTCCTTCACCTCGCAGCTGCCGGTCGCGCAGATCATCGCGCAACGCCTGCCGAACACGCTCGCGCTCGCCTGCCTCGCGCTCGCCATCGTGCTGCTGCTCGGCGTGTCGATCGGCCTCGCCATGGCGGTCGTCGCCAGGCGCGGCCGGCATCGTCGTGCCGACACGGCATTCAACGCGGTCAGCGGCGTCCTGACCGCGATGCCGGAGTTCGTGTCCGCCGTCGCGCTGACCTCGCTGTTCGCGGTCGTGCTGCAGTGGCTGCCCGCCGCCGGCCTTGCCGGGCCGCGGTCCTACATCCTGCCGCTCGCGGCGCTCTCGATCGGCCATGCCGCCGCGCTCGCGCGCATCGTGCGCGTCGAAGCGCTCAAGATCCTGCAGCAGGATTACATGCGCACCGCGCGGGCGAAGCGGCTCACCTGGTTCGGGCTCTATGTGAAGCATGCGCTTCCCAACTGTCTCACCGCCACGCTGACCGTCGGCGGCCTGATCCTGAGCAGCCTGATCGCCGGCACGGTGCTCGTCGAGAACGTGTTCGCCTGGCCGGGTCTCGGATCGGCCACCGTGCTGTCGATCACGCAGAAGGATTATCCGCTGACGCAGGGGCTGATCCTCACGCTCGGGACGATCATCCTGCTGGTCAACTTCGCGATCGACCTGCTCATCGTCGCGGTCGATCCGCGCTCGGCGCTGGGGGACAGCTGATGGCGGTGAGCGCCGTGCGGGCAGGGGGGCACCGCCGGGCGTGGGTCACGCTCGCGGTCTGTATCGGAGCACTGCTAGCGATCGTGCTGGCCGGATATCTACTGTCCGGCCCGGCGGCCGACATCAACCCGGACGACTCGCTGCAGGCGCCCGGTCTCGAGCATCCGCTCGGCACCGACGAGCTCGGCCGCGACGTCGCGGCTCGCGTGCTCGTCGCCAGCCGGCTCTCGCTCGGCATCAGCATCGTGGCAACGCTGATCGGGGCCGCGGTCGGCATCCTGATCGGCGCAATCCCGGCGGTCGCGGGCCGTCATGTCGGGCGGCTTGTCGCCGCCGCGATCAATCTCGCGCTGGCTTTTCCGGCGTTGCTGCTGGCGCTGTTCGTGGCGGCGGTCGTCGGCGCGGGAACCGACAGCTCGGTGCTGGCGATCGCGCTGGCCTTCGTGCCGGCCTTCGCACGGCTCACGCAGACGCTCGCCGCCTCGATCAGCCAGGCGGACTATATCGCGGCGGCGCGGCTGCTCGGCGTCGGACCGTTCCGTATCCTGCTCCGTCACGTCATCCCCAACATCGCAGGGCCGTTGCTCGTCACCGCCATGATCGGCGTGAGCGGCGCGCTGCTCGTCCTGTCCGGGCTCTCGTTCCTCGGTCTCGGCGTCGAGCCCCCGCTCTACGACTGGGGAACGCTGCTCAACCAAGGTTTCAATCGCATCTACATCAGCCCGGCATCTTCGCTTGCGCCCGCGGCCGCGATCGTCCTCGCGGGGCTGATCTTCAGCCTGATCGGCGAGGCGCTGGCCGTCCTTCTCGGCGTCCGTCGTGCCGATGGTCTCCGCGCCGCAGGGCCAGCGGTCGAACAGGCCGGGACGCAACGACAAGAGCAGGGCGAGCCGCACTTGCTGTCGATCGCACGTCTGCGTGTCGAAGTTCCGGGCAACGACAGGGGCAATATCGCCGTGGTCCGCGATGTCTCCTTCGCGCTCGCCCCCGGCGAGCGTGTCGGGATCGTCGGTGAGTCCGGATCGGGCAAGACGATGACGGCGCTGGCGGTCGCGCGGCTGCTCGATCCGCGGTATGAGGTCACCGCCGACCGTTTGACCTTCCTCGGAACGTCATTGCTCGGCGACGACGGCAGCGATGCGCGGCTGCGCTCGCTGCTCGGCACGTCGATGGCGGTGGTGTTCCAGGATCCGCTCGGCTCGTTCAATCCGGTGCTGCGCGTCGGCGGCCAGCTTGCCGAGGTCGCGACCGAACATGCCGGCCTCTCGCACCGCGAAGCCCATGCGCGCGCGGTCGACAGGATGAAGTCGGTCGGCATCGCCTCCGCCGATGCCAAGGCGCGCGCCTATCCGCACCAGTTCTCGGGCGGCATGCTGCAGCGGAGCATGATCGGCATGGGGCTAATGGTCGAGCCGCGGCTGATCATCGCCGACGAGCCGACCACCGCGCTCGACGCCACCGTGCAGCAGCAGGTGCTCAGGCTTCTGGATGACGTCTGCGACCGGACCGGTGCCGGGCTGCTGCTAATCTCGCATGATCTGGCGGTGGTCGCGCAAACCTGCCGCAGGGTTCTGGTGATGTACGCTGGGCGCATCGTCGAGGACCTGACCGTCGACCAGCTGCGCGCCGGGCCGGCTCATCCCTATACCCGGGCGCTTCTCTCCTCGATCCTCGAGATGACGGCCGACCGGTCGTCGCCGC
The DNA here is from genome assembly GCA_023413015.1 of Pseudomonadota bacterium. Lineage (GTDB taxonomy): Bacteria > Pseudomonadota > Alphaproteobacteria > Sphingomonadales > Sphingomonadaceae > Sphingoaurantiacus. The sequence goes on along the minus strand of JAEZQR010000124.1, from coordinate 4,889 downwards.
TGCCGACGATCGCCGGCCGGCCGCCGGAGCTGACCATGCGCTCCGCCGGCTGCGCCTTCGCGCCGCGCTGCGCCCGCGCGACCGTCCGCTGTTCCGAAGCCCTTCCGGACATGCGGCCGTTGGCGGGCGATCATCGCGTCGCCTGCTGGAATCCGCTGACCGGTCCGACGCCGGCCGACGCCAAGAGCCTGGAGGGCGCAGCATGAGAGACTTGCGCGTCGATCAGGTCACCGTCCGCTACGGACAGGGATCGCGGGCTGTCACCGTCCTCGACCGGGTGTCGCTGTCGATCCCCACGGGCAGCACGCTCGGGCTTGTCGGCGAATCCGGCTCGGGAAAGTCGACGCTCGCGCGCGCCATCGTTGGCCTTGTGCCGCTGGCCAAGGGACGGGTTCTCCTCGGCGATGCTCCCGTCGCCGGCCGGCGCGGCCAGCCGGGGCCGATCCAGATGGTGTTCCAGAACCCTTACGCCTCGCTCGATCCGAAGCTGACGGTCGGCGCCGCGATCGGTGAGGCCCTGCCCGGCAGGAGCGCGCGCGAGGTCGGAGAGGCGGTCGAACGCTATCTCGACCTGCTGGGCCTGGAGCCTTCGCACGCAGGCCAGTATCCGCACCAGCTGTCGGGCGGCCAGCGCCAGCGCGTTGCGATCGCACGTGCCCTCGCCGCCGAGCCCGAGGTACTGGTCGCCGACGAGATCACCTCGGCGCTCGATGTCTCCGTCCAGGCCGCGATCCTCAACCTGATCGGCCGGCTCCAGAAACAGCTCGGCCTGACGCTGCTCTTCATCTCCCACAACATCGCGGCGGTCCGCTACCTCTGCGACCGTATCGCCGTCATGCATGCCGGCCGCATCGTGGAGACCGGGCCTTCGGAGGAGATCACGAGCATGCCCGCCCACGCCTACACGCGGACGCTGCTCGATGCCGTTCCGCGCATCGATGCGCCGTCCGTGCCGCGGCCGTGGGCCACGCAAACCCTGGAGAGCTAGAACATGCTGAACCCGACCAGCACGCAGGCCGTAACCACGCGTAATGTCTGGATCCCGATGCGGGACGGCGTGAAGATCGCCGCGACGCTGATGCTGCCGCAGGGGAGCGGGCCATTCCCGGTGCTGGCCAGCTTCTATCCCTATCGCAAGGACGACTTCATCGGCGCGAGCACCGTCTACGCCCGGCAATATTTCGCCGACGCCGGCTATGCGTCGCTGCTCGTCGACATCCGCGGCTATGGCAGCTCGGATGGTCCCGCCTATCAGGCGTGGGACCCGCGTGAGTTCGAGGACGGGGCCGAGGTCGTCGAATGGGCCGCCCGGCAGGACTGGTGCGACGGCAACGTCGCCATCTGGGGCAGCTCCTATGGTGGTGCCCAGGCGCTCGGTATCGCCGCGCAGCGGCCGCCGTCGCTGAAGGCGATCGCCAGCGTCTATGGCGCAGCCGACATCTACCATGACTTCGTCTATCCCGGCGGCTGCCCCAACGGCCTTGGAGCATCCGCCTGGTCGGCATTCGTGGTGGCGCTCGAGCTTGCCCCGCCCAGCCTGCAGGACCCGGCCGGCGAGTGGCTCGACGTGTGGCGTTCGCGGCTCCAGCGGCTCAGCGACGGCAATATCTCGTCGCAGATCTGGCCAGCGCACCGCACGCACGACGATTACTGGCGGGAGCGGATCATCCCGGTCGAAGCGATCGAGGTCCCGAGTTTCTTCCTGTCCGGCTGGCGCGACCTCCTCTGCCAGGGCATGCTCGACGCCTACGGCCGCTGCGCCGCGCCCAAGCGGTTGCTGGCCGGGCCCTGGTCGCATGCCGCGCCCGATGCCGTCGCCGAGGCGCCGTACGACTGGCTGCTGGAAATCCGTCACTGGTTCGATCGCTGGCTGCGCAACGGCGGCAAGGCGGATGGTCGGCCCGATGTCCTCTATTATGTCCAAGGTGCCGACGAATGGCGCACCGCCCGCAGCTGGCCGCCCCAGAAGGAAGAGGTTAGCCGCTTTGCCGGCGCCGAAGGTCGGCTGTCGGAAGAGGCGGCCGCCGTGCGCAGCCCCTACAAGGCGCGTACGCTTGTCGGTGCCGACGCGGGGCTCTGGTATCCCATGGGCATTCCGCTCGGCGGGGCCTTCGATCAGTCGCGCGACGACGCCAGGTCGCTGACCTTCACCTCTGATCCGCTCGATCACGACACCGTTATCGCCGGTGAGCCGAAGGCGTATCTCAACGTCGAGCTGTCGACCGGAGCGGTCACGCATCTCTGCGTGAAGCTGTGTCACGTCGCGCCCGATGATAGTTCGAAGCTGATCACTTCGGGCTGGCTCCGGGTCGATCCGAAGGACGTAGCGGATGGCTCGTGGACCGAACGCGCCGATATCCGGCTCTATCCCACCGCCTATCTCGTGCCGCGTGGACACCGGCTGCGCTGGACGATTGCCTGCGCCGACTTCCCGCGCATCTGGCCGACCGCCGAGCTTCCCGAACTGACGCTGGAGTCGGACACCGGTGCGCCGTCGTTCGTCGAGATTCCGATCGCGAACGGACGCGACGGCGACCGCTTCGAACCGCCCGCGCCGCCGACGGGTGCCAACCGTGCCCCGTGGCTGCAGCGTGCAGCACCCATCTGCCGTCTCATGCAGGATGCGGGACGCAACGGCGTGTCGATCACGGCCGGCATGGACATGACGATCGGCCTGCCGCAGGGCGGAACGATGGCGCTCGAGCATACGACGACCGCCGAGCTTGAGGAGGCGCATCCCGCGGCGGCGGCGATCCGCACACAGGCCACGCTGACGCTCGTCATGGCGAGCGGCGAGGAGATTCGGGTCGATACGTCAGGCTACGCGACGGTCGGCCGCCGCCATCTCAGCGGCAGGATCACCGCCGGCGGTCGGGTGGTCTTCGACAAGCTCTGGTCGAGCTTCAATGGTGTAGCGGTCGTCTAGCGGAAGTAGTGGTTGGGCGCGGGGACCGGGAGGTCTTCGCGCCTGATGGCGCTGCCGTCCACGCGTTGGGCGCGTAACAGGCCGAGCGCGTCGTCGGCATAGACCCGGCACAGCTCGTCGAGCGGCAACCGCCCCTTGGCCGAGAACCAGTGTGATACGCCGGTCGCCATCTGCAGCAGCGCGCGGGTGGCAAGCTCGGGATGGCTCGCGCCGAACAGCCCGGCCTCGGCGCCGGCGCTGATCGTCCTGCGCCACAGCCCTTCGTAGGCATCGCGCACGTCCAGGACGTGCTGGCGCCGGTCGCCGGACAGCGCACGCAGCTCGGTATCGGTTACCAGCGTGGCGAGGCGGTCGCTCGCATGCGCCCAGACATGGTGCTCGACGATGGCGCAAAGCGCGACCGCTGGGTCCTCGATCTCCGCGACGATGCGCGCGGCGACGTCCCGGAGCGGCGTGATCGTGCCCAGCATGATCTCGACGAGGAGATCATCCTTGTTGCTCATGTAATGGTAGAGCGTCGAGGTGGTCAGCCCGGCGGCGGCGGCGAGGTCGCGGATGCCGGTCCCGTGGAAACCACGTTCGGCGAACAGCATGATCGCGGCGCGAAGCACGCGCTCGCGCGTCGTCGCGTCGCTGCCGCCCGTTGCGGCCCGCCGCCCGCTGCGGTGCCCAGTCTCGTCAGCGCTGCGTGCCGGCAAGCCGCGTCCTTCTCTATCGATTGATCGATCGTTACTTACGCGAGAGCCTCGCGCCGGACAACCGCGCTGCCTTCGCTGTCAGTCGCCGCTCGCCCACACCGAGAGATGCTCGAGCGTGCAGAAACCGAGCGCTTCGTAGATGCGGTAACCCATCTGCGACGAGTGCAGAAAGACTCGCGCGGCGCCTCCTGCGAAGGCGTCGGACACCGCCCGGCTGGTGAGCGCGGCGCCATAGCCGCGGCGGCGGAACCTGTCCTCCGTCGCGATCGCGATCAGCCCGACATGATCCGCGCCTGCGATCGCCGAAGCGGTGACGGCGAGCTCGCCGTCGACCTCGCCCACGTAGGTCGTCCAGTTGGGCGCTGCTTGGTTGGCGTCGGACATGACGACTTCGAGCGCCTCGCGCGGCGCGCCGAGGCCGTAGGCGACGAGGTCCATGTGGATTCGGTTCTCGGTCGGGGCGAGGGTCCGGATGACCACCTCGGCCGGGCAGAGTGCGGGTGCAAAGCGCGTCGGCTCGACCGCCATCAGCGGGAGATCCTCGGACCAGACGAGGCCTCGCTTCTCCAGCATCGGCGCCATCGTGCCCGAGAGGCCCGACCGTAGCTTGACCGTGAACGGCAGGCCATGGGCTGCAACCTGCGCGATCAGCTCCTCGACTAGTTCTGGCGACACGCAGCCGTCATGGATGTAGATGCCGTTGCTGCTGGCACAGGGCTGTCCGCTGACATGGGCGCTGATCCCCGGCTCGCGGCGCTGCCACAGATGATCGCCGTGCAGGAGCAACTGCCCCATGGCGGCATGCGCCTGCGCCACTTCATCTGCAACCGTTGTCTGCAGCGCTGCGGCGGGTGTCCGGTTGGCGGGTTCGGTGGCCATATCTATCCCGATCGATCGATCGATTGACATTACCACAGCCGCTTCGTACTTCAAGAACGCTAATTTCATGTGGGAGGCAGGCATGCTGGACAGGACGGACATCGGGGCGGTGGTCGACGAGATGTATGCGATGATCTCGGGGCCGGCAGGCCCGCGCGACTGGTCGCGCCAGCCGGCGGTGTTCCATCCCGACAGCCGGCAGATCCGCACCTGGATCGAGAATGGCAAGCCGGTGATGAAGATGATGAGCCGGGATCAATATGCCGCCGACACGACGCCGTACTTTGCCGCGAACGACTTCTTCGAGGTCGAGATCGCGCGCAAGATCACCGTGTTCGGCAACATGGCGCATGTCTGGAGCGCCTACGAGGCACGCCGCGCCCCCG
>JAEZQR010000164.1 GCA_023413015.1 Pseudomonadota bacterium | reverse complement strand
TGGGTCGGCGGCCCCTTCACCGTCCCATCCGCCATGTCGAAGGCCGGCGTCGCGGCGATGACGCAGAGCCTCGCTGTCGAATGGGGACCAAAGGGGATTCGCGCCAACGCCATCGCGCCGGGCCCCTTCCCCACCAAGGGCGCTTGGGACCGTCTGATGCCCGAGCCGGCGATGAAGAAGCTCGGCGGCGGCACAAGCCTGGGGGCAGACAGCATCCCGCTGCGTCGCATGGGCCAGCACGAGGAACTGGCGAACCTCGCCGCCTTCCTGATGTCGGACGGCTGCAAATATCTGACCGGCGCAGTGATCCCGATCGACGGCGGGCAATGGCTGACGAGCGGCGGCAACTTCCACGCGCTCACCAACCTCGACGACAATGACTGGGACATGATCCGCGAAGCGATCCAGGCGACCAATGCCGCCGACCGGGCGAAGCGGACGACTTGACGCGTCCGCCGAGGGAACGAATGCAATCGGCTCTATGGCTGGCGGGCTTTCGACTCGTATCTTGCCGTGTGCCAACCATCCACGGCACGCGCCAGACAATAGGGGACAACGGCCAGGCTGGCGGCTACGGCGGCAGCTCCGGCTTCGTGCATCGGAGTATCTGCCATCGCGACGCCCACCATCAGCGCGGCTGCCCCGAGCAGTGCGCCCAAGGCGGCCAGACCGTACAGGAACTGAAGCACCTGTATCTCCTTCGATGCAGTTCAATGCTGCACTGGGTAAAGCATCCAGGGCCGGGTTGATCCATGGTCGGTCAGTCCGGTCTTTCTGGACCGCGCCATGTGCGAGCAGGACTTGCTGCCTCGCGATCCTCACCTTCGCGCCTGATGCGGAGCTGTGTACTAGGAGGCCATGAACCTGCCTGCCTCTGCGCCACGCACCGCCTCACGCCATGCGCTGACGTTCATCTTTGTCACCGTGCTGATCGACGTGATCGGGTTCGGGATCGTCATCCCGGTGTTTCCGGAGCTGATCGTCGAGCTGACCGGCAAGGCGGTGAACGAGGCGGCGCGGATCGGCGGCTGGCTCTCTTTCGCCTATGCCATCATGCAGTTCGGCATGGGGCCTGTCATCGGCAACCTGTCCGACCGGTTCGGACGGCGGCCGGTGCTGCTCGCGTCGCTGCTCGCCTTCGCGGTCGACTATGCGATCATGGGGTTCGCGCCGACGCTCACGCTGCTGTTCGTCGGGCGACTGATCGCCGGCGTCACCGGCGCGTCGCACACCACCGCCTACGCCTATATCGCCGACATCAGCCCGCCCGAGAAGCGCGCGCAGAACTTCGGGCTGATCGGCATGGCGTTCGGCTTCGGCTTCATCCTGGGGCCCGCGATCGGCGGCCTGATCGGCGATCAGTTCGGCACACGCGCGCCGTTCTTCGTCGCCGGCGGGCTCGCGCTGCTGAACGCGCTCTACGGCTGGCTGGTGCTGCCCGAAAGCCTGACCGCGGAGCGCCGGCGCCCGTTCGACATCAGGCGCGCCAACCCGATCGGCACGCTGATACGACTCAAGCGCTACCATCCGGTGGTGCTCGGCCTCGCAGCGGCGATGTTCCTGTGGCAGCTCGCGCACCAGTCGCTACAGGGCACCTGGAGCTTCTACACCATCTACCGCTACGAGTGGACGCCGGGCATGGTAGGCCTGAGCCTCGCCGCTGTCGGGCTGACCGCCGCGATCGTGCAGGGCGGACTGGTGCGCGTTATCATCCCGCGGATCGGCGAGCGGCGCGCGGTCGAGCTGGGGCTCCTCTCTGGGCTAGCCGGCTTCTTCGTCTACGGCCTGGCGACGCAGGGATGGATGATCTTCGCCGGCATCGCGGTTGCGGCGCTGTCCGGGCTCGCCTATCCGTCGATGAACGCACTGATGTCGCAGCATGTCGAGCCGGAAGCGCAGGGCGAGCTGCAAGGCGCGGTCGCCTCGCTGTTCAGCCTGTCGACCATCATCGGTCCGCCGCTGATGACGCAGCTGTTCGGCTATTTCACCGGCCATTCGGCGCCCTTCGAGCTGCCGGGGGCCGCCTTCCTGCTGGCTGCGCTGCTGACGCTGGCAAGCTTCAGGCTGTTTCTGCGCGCGACCCGCGAGCCGGCAGCGGTCACCGTATCCGCCGAATCCTGAGCCGCGGGCTCCCGCCAGTCACCGCAGACGGCGGACGCACGCCGTGCCGGCAATACCTGAAGCCTGTCGGCTGATCGAGCTCTGAGCGAGGAAAATCCGCGAATGGTGCTGCCGGCGAGGATTGAACTCGCGACCTCAGCCTTACCAAGGATGCGCTCTACCACTGAGCTACGGCAGCCCGCCATTCGCGTGGGGGGCCTAATGGGGATGCGCGGGTTGGTTGTCAAGCACGGCTGGTCGCGTCTATGGCCACGGCATGGCCGACGAGAAGAAACTGACGCGCGAAGAACGGCTGGCCCAGGCGCTGCGCGCGAATCTGGCGCGGCGTAAGGCACGTGCGCGCGCCGAGGGCGAAGCTGACAAGGACCAGAGCGAGACCGGCCAAACCGAAGGGAAGGACTGAGGGCAGCCCTGCCGCGGCATCCCGCAGCGCCTGGTTGACAAGCTTCCGGGTTCGGACCCATCTTCCGTCACGATGGCGCACCAGACGATCCGCCGCCTGCATCATGCGGGGAAACTGCTCGTAGGCATATAGCCCCGGGCTCTCTTGCGGCGTGTCCGCGGGGTTCGGGGTCGAGGCGCAGCACCGCTGCCAAGCAATCGCTACAGCCACAGGCGACCGCCCATCATGCGGGTCGCTTCCCAAACCTTTCGAAGGATAGCCCATGTCCGCAGCCACCACGCCGGCGGCCACCGCCCGCCCGCCCATCCACCTCATCGAAACCGAGGCCGACCGCCTGACGGACTTGGCCGTCGGAGCCGCCGAAGCGCTGCCCGAAGTGTCGGAACTGCTCCTGACGGAGATCGACCGCGCGCAGATCCATGCCGCCGGCACGCTGCCGGAGGGCGTCGTCAGCATGTACTCGACGATCACCTTCCTCGATGGCGCCAGCGGCAAGACCCGCGAGGTGCAGCTCGTCTACCCGGGCGATGCCGACATCGGCGCCGGCCGGATATCGATCCTGACGCCGATCGGGGCCGGCCTCATCGGGCTATCGAAGGGGCAGTCGATCCTCTGGCCCGACCGCGACGGCAACGAACGAACCCTCGAGATCGTCGACGTGCGGCCGGCGCCGTAGCGGGGACGGAACCGGCTCGGCGCCCCCGCGAACCTGGTTCGCGGGGGCTCGCCCGGCAGAACGTCCCGCTATTCCGCCGCCTGCGCCTCGCCGAAGCCGAGGATGGCCTTGGTCTCGAGGAACTCGGCGAAGGCGTGGTCGCCCCATTCGCGGCCGTTGCCGCTCATCTTGTAGCCGCCGAACGGCGCCATGAAGTCGATGCCGGCGCCGTTGATGTTGACCTGACCGGCGCGCAGCATCCGCGCCACCTTCCGCGCGTGCGCGGGCTCGCCCTGGACGTAAGCTGCCAAGCCGTACTCGGTGTCGTTGGCAACAGTGAGCGCCTCTTCTTCCGAGCCGTAGCCGAGGATGGCCAGCACGGGGCCAAAGATCTCCTCCTTGGCGATCGTCATATCGTTGGTCACGTCGGCGAACACGGTCGGCTTGACGTAATAGCCCTTGTCGAGCCCGTCGGGCTTGCCGGGGCCGCCGGTCACCAGCGTCGCGCCCTCGTCGATGCCTTTCTGGATCAGGCCCTGGATCTTGTTGAACTGCGTCTCCGAGACGACCGGTCCCATCGCGGCATTGCCGGTAGGATCGCCCACCGTCGTCGCCTCGGCCGCCGCCTTGGCGATCGCCGCGACCTCGGCCATGCGGGCACCCGGCACGAGCATGCGGGTGGGCGCATTGCACGACTGTCCCGAGTTCATCATCACCGCCTTGACGCCGGCGGTGACCGCGGCGCGGAAGTCGGCGTCCTCGAGCACGACGTTGGGCGACTTGCCGCCCAGTTCCTGATGCACCCGCTTGACGGTGGCGGCGGCGTTCTTCGCGACCTCGATGCCGGCGCGCGTCGAGCCGGTGAAGCTCACCATGTCGATCTGCGGATGGCTGGCGATGGCGGCGCCCACCGTCGGGCCGTCGCCGTTCACCAGGTTGAACACGCCCGCCGGCACGCCGGCCGCATGCAGGATCTCGGTCCAGATATAGCCCGAGAAGGGCGCGATCTCGGAAGGTTTCAGCACCATCGTGCAACCGGTCGCGAGCGCCGGCGCGACCTTGGTGGCGATCTGGTTGACCGGCCAGTTCCACGGCGTGATGAAGCCGCACACGCCGATCGGCTCCTTGGCGATCATCGTCGTGCCACGCTGCTCCTCGAACTTATAGTCCTTGAGCACCGCCATCGCGGTCTGGAGGTGCGCGATGCCGAGCGCTGCCTGCGCCTGGTTCGCGAGCCAGGCCGGCGCGCCCATCTCCTCGGTGATGGC
>JAEZQR010000069.1 GCA_023413015.1 Pseudomonadota bacterium | reverse complement strand
TCGGGCAACGCGCCTGCGCTCCCGTACCCCACCGGCGCCAGCGACACGAACAGCCGGTCGATATCGCCCGCGAACACTGGCGCGCCGCCCGGCTCGAACCCCTCATGCAGGTCGGCAAAGTCGAGGCTCACCACCGCATCGGCCGGCAATCCGCCCGCATAGTTCCACAGCCGCACGTACCAGGTCCGGGCTATACCCTCTGCGTCGCGCCCCTCGATCGTCAGCGTCGGGCCGTTGGCGGCATCGAGCGGCAGCAGCCCGCCTACCGACCGCCAGCGGAACCGCAGTCTGCAGCCGCGATAATCCCGGCTCGTCTCGTAGCGCAGCAGCGCATGGTCGAACCGGTCGGCGCTCTCCCAGATCAGCCCGGCCAGATCCTCGCCCCGGTAGAAGCTCAGATCGACCCGCAGCGCATCCGCCGCCGTGGTCGTCACCGCCGCCATCATCGGCCGCGGGAAATTGACCGTCCAGAACCGCGGGTCGAACCGCTTCACCCACGATCGCTCGACCAGCGCCCCATCGCCCTCGCCCGCCAACCACCAGCCCATCAATCCCCCGCCCGTTCCAGCGCCGCCCGCACCGCGCGCGCCACCTGCGTCCCGGTCCGCGCCATGAAGGCGCCGCCCGTCTCCTTGGGCGCCGCCACGTTCACCGTGACGTTCACCGTCCCCCGCCCACCGCGCGCCAAGGGCTCCACCCGTCCGGCCGCCGTCGGCACGAATATCTCCGGCCCCCGCTCGCCGACGAGATACGGCCGCCCGCCGGTCACCGGCCCGCCCGTCGCCCGCCCCGGCAGGCCCAGCGCGCCCAGCACCGACGACAGGAATCCGCCTCCCGATCCGCTCCCACTCGCCTGCTGCACGCTCGCCGCCGCGATCTCGGCGAACGCCTGCAGCGCCAGCCGCTTCAGATCGTCGAACCCGAACTTGCCGCTCGCCACGAACCGCGCGAGCGCGCCCTCCATTGCACGCCCTGCCCGCTCGACGCCTTGCGCCAGCGGCCCCTCCAGCTGCCCGCGCATCGCCTCGACGTCGCGCGCGAACGCGCCTGTGTCGGCGCGCACCCGCACCACCAGGCTCTCCAGTTCGTCATCCATCCGGAAATCGCTCCCTCAAGCGCTCGAGCTCCGTGCCCGTCAGCATCTCGTCCGCACCAGCCGCCGGCCGAAAACCCTTCAACGCCGTCGTCAGCTCGGCGGGCGTGGCGCCCCAGAACTCACCCGGCCGCCATCCCAGCCACGCGCACGCCGCCCCCGCTGCCCGTTCGGCAGCGGCGGAGAAGCTCTCGGCCATCGGATCCACCCTTTGTTCGGTCTGCCGCAACCGCGCCGCATCGGCGGATCGTTCCGCGGGCGCGGCGCGTTTCTGCGTAGCCGGTCGCCGCCCGCTGAGTGTCACCCGCGGCCGCTGGCGGTACGATGGGGCCAAGATGCGATCCGCCAAACCGATCCTCTGCACGGCAACCATGCTGCTTCTCGCCGGCTGCGCGGTCTTTCGCGGCGACCGGCCGGCCCAACCGTCTGACAACAAGGCTCAGGCGACGGCGGAAAAGGCAGCGGAAATCGCCACCCAGCCGGTCCGCGACGTCGGGATCGCCAAGCCCGAAATCCCGCCCGCCTTGGTCAGGGCGGTGCACAATCCCTACGACCTCACCGGCCTGCAAAACTGCCGCCAGCTCGCCGCCGCCATCACCGAGCTGAGCGAAGCGCTCGGCCCTGACTATCTGCTGTCCGGCGAGGACAAGGAGAACCGCGCCGGCAAGCTCGCCGAGGCGGGCGGGCAGACGATCGTCAACGCGCTCATCCCGTTCCGGGGTCTGGTGCGCGAGATGACCGGCGCCGCGGCCGCGAAGCGGCGCTACGACGATGCGGTCGATGCCGGCTACGCCCGCCGCGGCTTCCTGCGCGGCGTCCACAGCACCAGACGCTGCCCGCCCATTCCCTGACTGCGCCGACGCAGCGCCAGTCCGATGATCCCGACCCCGAGCAGCACGAGCGATCCCGGCGCCGGCACTTGGGCGAGCGGCGGCCCGTACAGCAGCTGGATCGCCGCGATGTCGCTTTGGTTGAGCTGCCCCCGGTTCGACGGATAGTTCGGAAACATGATCGAGCTCCCGTCGAACGGATCATGCAGCAGGCCGAGCGAATGACCGATCTCGTGCACCAATATCCAGTCGAGCCTGAAGCCCTCCAGGCCGGCCGTCACGAAGTCGAACCGGCTGTTCAGGAACAGGTCGCCCGCTTCCGGCGCCGCGAACGGGAAGTAGGTCCAGGCAAGATAAGGCTCCTCGGTATAGCCGCCCCAGAAGCGGATATCGCCCGATCCGGCCGCGCCGAATACCTCGCCGCCGTCCGCGACCTCGACGAACGTCAGGTTCGCCGCGCGCGACCACACATCAAACGCCTCGCGCACGACGCGCCGGAAATCGCCGGTCAGGAATCGCTCGAACCCGACGTTCGCGCCCGGCACATTGCCCCAGCTCGTCTCGTTCTGCGGCACGCCGTCGGCCACGAAGCTGTAGCTGATCGTGGCGCCCGTTCCCCGGGTCGGATTGCCCCACTTGGTCCCCAGAATCGGTGCGGCGTATGCGGGGAGTGCCAGCGCCAACCACGCAACGACCCCCAGGACCCACCGCCCCATCCGCGAACTCTCCGCAACCGAGGCTCCACCGAACATCTGGAGCCAACCCATCTCCGGCAACGCGCCGTTTCCGGCAAGGCTCCCGATGCCCGGGACGGCACGTCGATTTTGGCTCCCCGGCTTATCGCCCCGCCAGGATCTGCGTCAGCACCGTCCGCAGCGCCGGCGTGGCGTTCGCCAGCCCGGCCGCGCACAGCGCCTCGCCGAACGCCTCGCGCGCCGGCCGCTCTCCCTCGATGCAGTGCCACAGCAGCGCCGCCGTTTCGCCGAGGCTCAACGCACCCGCCGCCGCGCGCTCGACGAGCGCGAACAACGGCCCCAGTTCACCCTCCGCCTCGACCAGCCGCTGGAACGTCGGCCGCAGCCGATAGCCCGCGACCTCTCCCTCACCCCTCAGCGGGTTCACAACACGCTCACCAGACCGGAGGATTCGAGCGCCAGCGTGTAGGTCCGCTCTCCGTTGAAGTCACCGGCATAGTCGAGCCGCGTCACCAGGAACTTGCCCCGCAGCCGCTCGCCGCTCTCGAAGCTCGCCTCATAATCCTCGATCGTGCCGCCGAGCGCCGCCGTCTTCACCCGCGCCTCCGCCGCCGATCCGGTGAACACGCCCGCCCCGGACAGGCTCACCGACCGCACGCCCGCGCCCGATAGCAGCTCGCGCCATCCGCCCGATCCCTTGTTGGTCACCACCACGCTCTCGGACGCGATCGTCATCTGCGTCGTCCGCAACCCTGCGATCGTCGCATAGCTACCGCTATCCGCCACCTTCAGCAGGAAAGCCGACCCCTTCTCCACCGCCATTCCACTCTCCTCAAACCGCTTCCGTCCGCGCCCGGAACTCGATCACGCCGCGCACCGGCCCGGCCGGCGCCGGATCGACGAAGCTCCGCAGGAACCGCACATTCACCAGCCGCTGCCCGCCGCCGAGGTCGCCCGGCATCCCCGCCACCGCTTCTTCGACCGCCACCATCAGCGCCTTCACCCGCGCTGACGATGCACCGCCGTCCCACAGGCTCACCGACAGCCGATGCTCGCGCCCGTCGCCGGTCTTGCTCCCCGCATCGGTCACCACATCCGGCCCGATGACGGCATAAGGATAGACCGCCCCCGCCGGCACATGGTCGAACACACCCGTCAGCTCCGTCTGCCTGCTGAGCACCGCATAGAGCGCCCGCTGCAGCGCCAATCCGGCAGCGCTCACGCCGCCCACTTCGCGCGCCGCAGCGAGCGCACCAGCTCGACGGCCGCCCGCACCGGCACCCGCCGCCCGAACAGCTTGACCTCGCCGCGCGACGCACGCTCCGCCCGCACGTCAGGCTCGCCCTCCGCCGCATCCGCGATCGCGTCCGCCACCGTTGCCACCATGCGC
>JAEZQR010000050.1 GCA_023413015.1 Pseudomonadota bacterium | reverse complement strand
CCCATTCGAGCGAGCCTTCCCGGCAAATCTCCGTCCGCGTGCTCCCGAGGCGCAGGTCGCCGCTGTCGAGCGCGGCGAAGCCGACCGAAGCGCAAGGGGACTGCAATCGGTACAGGCCCTGTTCGGGACGGCCGTCGGCAGCAAAGGCGACGGCGAGGCCTTTCACCCGCGCATCGGCGCCGACTGGCCCCGAGTAGAGCAGGCGGCCGGCTGCCGCGAAGCCGCCCGGTGTGGGGCTTACGGTCAGTTCCGACACCGCGATTTCGGCCCCGCGCGTCCGCCATGGCGCGATGTTCAGGCGCATCTGTCCTGAGGTGCGCTCACCGAGGTCGAACGCCGCGAATTGGACTTCCGCTGTCGGCAGGCCGCCGCCACGTAGGCTGAGCCGGCCGTCGACCGCGCGGGTCGCCGACGTGAGCCGCAGGCCGGCGCCCGAGTCCAGCTCGATTCGGGCGCCGGAAGCCGCGGCGATTTCCAGGCGTGGCACACGCAGGTCGTAACGCTGGCCGTTCAGCCGGACATCGAACGGCGCACTCAGGTCGAAGCGGCGCGCGGCCGCGCCGGCGCGCGATACCAGCTCCGCGAGGATCGTGGGCGTGCCCTTGTCGAAGGCCGGCACCAAGTCGAGCGAGACGGCGCGGGCCAGCGCCGTCCCTTTGATCCGTGCCTGTTTGAGCGCTGGTTCGGCTTCGAAGCTGCCGCGTGCGCCGGCATTTCCCAGCGCGCCGGAGCGCCAGCGCGTTGCGCCGGCACTTGCCGACCAGCTGCCGGCCAGGTGATCCATCGCGCCGGCGAAGCGGATGCGTCCAGCCGGCGCTTTCGCCGTTCCGAACCGACTTTCCAGCCGCCCGGCCGCCAAGGCGAGCGTGCCCCCAAGGTTATCGAACTTGGGGCTTGCCTTCGCTTCGGCCTTCCAAGTGAGGCTATGGACGACGGCTCCGGCGCAGTCAGCGCTTGGCGCCTCGCCGTCGCCTTCGATCGCCAGCGTTTGCGCTTGCGTGGCGACCGACAGCCGGCCGCTCAGCGCCGGCACCCGGCAATTGCCCGCCCGCATCAGAGTCGGCGCGAGCGTCGCCTGCGCCTCGAACCCGTCCGCCAGCCGACCGTCGCTGCTGACCTCCAGCACGATGGGACCTAGCGGCGTCGCGGCTTCGAGCCGCCCCTTGTCGATCCGGAGGCGCGTGTCCGGGAGCCGCGTGGGCTCGGCCGATGTTCCGGGCAACAGGGCGTCGAGACTGCCGAAGCTCAGGCCCTTGTCGGTGAACGACAGGCGCAGCCGAGGCGCGACGAGATGCACCGACGAGACGTGCGGCGTGAAGGGGTAACCGCCGATCGCCACCTCGACCCGCTCGGCCGCGAAGTCGGGCGTCGCCGCAGGCCCCAGTCTTACATTGGAGAGGACGAGGTTGCCCGGCGACAGCGCCTCGACATCATAGCGACCCTCGATGCCGAGCCGGCTCAGGTAGAGGTCGGCCGCCGTCTCGGCGAGGATCGACCGCGCCTGCCAGACGCCGATCCCGCCGATCCCCAGGATGAGGACGGCGTGGCGCAGCCTGAGTCGACGGCCGTCGCTCATCCGGTGCGATGCTTATGATGGTTGGACCCCACACTGGTTCTCTAGCTTCCCGGGCGCAGAACGGAAGCCTGACATCGTGCCGCTGATCGGCAGCTGAACGGTTCGCGCGGCGCGCTGGCGCTTGACAGCAGCCGGTCTTCTGCCCGCATTGGCGACATAAATCGTCCGGGGGGAGTAGCCATGCGCCGTCACGTTCTTGCGAGCTTCACGTTCATGTCCCTGGTCACGGCCGCCGCGTCGTCGACCGCGCAAGAGGCAGGGCCGCATCTTCGGGCGCTGGCCGCCGGCTACAAGGCGGCCTTCCTGTGCAGCGGCATCTTCAACGCCGGCCAGACCGAGGCGCAGGTCGACGCCGACGATCTGGCCCGCATCTACCCCGAATACCGGCCGCTGCTACCGACGCTGACCGCGACGGTGGATCGCGCGGCGAAGACGGTTTCGGTGCCTTTCGCCAAGGACATGCCGCCGCGCGTCGCCGCCTGGCGCCCGCATCTCGGCTGCGCGCAGCTGCCCACCGGTGCCGACCCGAGCACGGCGGCGCAGCTGCCCAAGCTCAACGTCGCGGCGCCGGCCGCGACCGACGCGCTGCCATGGCCGATGGGCGATGCCCGTGCCGAGGCAAGGCCGGCTCGCGCGGTTGCGGCCCGCCTCGACCGCGCGGTTGGCGCGGCGTTCGACCGCAAGACCTATGGGGCAGGCACCGAGACGACCGCCGTGGTGGTGCTGAAGGACGGCAAGATCGTCGCCGAGCGTTACCGCGCCGGTTATGATCTGCATACGCCGCAGCGCACCTGGTCGGCAGCGAAGAGCCTGACCGGCACGCTGGTCGGTGTCGCCGTCCACCACGGGCTGATCGACGTGAAGAAGCCGGCGCCGATCCCCGAGTGGCAGCACCCCGGCGATCCGCGCGCGGCGATCACCACCGAACAGCTGCTCCGGATGGCGAGCGGGCTTTACAGCGAGGCGGCCGGCAACCGGACCGACGACGTCTATTTCGGCGGCACCAGCGTAACCGAGAAGGTCACCGGCATGCCGCTCGAGACGAAGCCCGGTACTCGCTGGCTCTATGCCAACAACGATACGCTGCTAGCTGCCCGCGCGCTGCGGCACGTGCTCGGCGACGGCGACCGCGCGCTCGCCTTCCCGTTCACCGACCTGCTGTGGAAGATCGGCATGCGCCACACGCTTCCCGAAACCGACTGGCAGGGCAATTTTATCCTGTCGAGCCAGGTCTGGACGACGGCGCGCGACCTCGCCCGCCTGGGCCAGCTCTATCTTCAGGACGGCGTGTGGCAGGGTGAGCGGCTACTGCCGCAGGGCTGGGCGAAATATGTCGCGACGCCGGCCCCCGCGCAGCCGGCGAAGGGGCCGGGCTACGGCGCGCAGTTCTGGCTGTTCGGACCGGCCGATGGTCTGCCCGAGGACACCTATGCGATGCAGGGCAATCGCGGTCAGTATGTGATGATCGTGCCCTCGCGGAACATCGTCGTCGTCCGCCGCGGCTTCGACTCGGTCGGCGACGGCGAGCGTTTCGATGTGGCGAAGTTCACCGCCGATGTGCTGGCGGCGCTCGGGTCTGGCCGCTAGGCGGCGCGCAGCTCTTTCGCGAGCACCACGAAGGCGAGGTCGCCCGTGCGCGGGCGGCCGAAGCGCTCGTTGCCATAGGGGAAGGGGCGCTCCTCGCCGGTGAGGGTATAGCCGCGCCGTTCGTAATAGGCGATCAACTCCGCCCGCTGCCGGATGACGGTCATTTCCATTCGCGCCGCGCCGAAAGCGTGGGCGGCCTCCCGTTCGGCGGCTTCGATGAGCCGCCGGCCGAGCCCGCCGGCCTGCAGCGCCGGCTCCACCGAAAGCGTGCCGAGATAGGCAAGGCTCTGGCCTCGGCTCGACACCTGCACGCAGCCGGCGAGACGTCCGTCCATCTCGGCGACAAGCAGGCGCTGGGCTGGATCGGTCAGGATTTCGGTCAGGGCGGCGCCGTCGGTTCGCTGCCCGTCAAGCAGATCGGCCTCGTGCGTCCAGCCGGCCCGCGCGGCATCGCCACGATAGGCGCGTTCGACAAGCGCATGGATCGCTTCGAGGTCGGCAGTCGTCGCCGTACGGATCAAGGTTTCGTTCGCCATAGCTCCAGTTGCGCGCGCATACGGCGAACATGGCCGCCTGGCCAGTAGATGCGTCGGCATTCCGGACAGGCACGGACATCGATCGGAGATTCGCGGAAGAATTCCGGCACGTTCGCCAGCTCTTCGGTGGTAGCGGCGCGCAGCAGGCAATTGTCCGCCATGCAGCGCGTGAAGGGGGCGAAGGTCCAGTCGATGCCGATCGTCCGCGTCAGCTCACGAGCGTGGCCTTCCAAACGGTCGCTGGCGAGAAGTACGGCGGCAATCCTCTTGCGGGACGTGCCGACTAGCGATCGGTCACGCGAGATCAGCACGCGGTCTTCGTCAATGCATTGAGCGAGAATGGACGCGTCGGCTGTACCGGGCCGGGCCAGCGCCGTGTCATAGCCGGCCGCTCGCAGCCAGCGGGCGAGCAAAGCCAGCATCTCGTCGCACTGTAGTCGCACGGCTACCGATCTTTCTTGGAGCCAGCGGAGGGCTGGCGAGCGCAATCCGGAATTGACCGGTCTGACGATCTCTTGCTGGGGACAACGCGCCGACGGCGGAGCTGGGCCGATCGATCAGATTTTTTGAAAAAGTTGGAGCGGGTGATCGGGATCGAACCGACGACATTCAGCTTGGGAAGCTGACGTTCTACCACTGAACTACACCCGCTCAGCGCGTGACGCAGAATTAGGGGCGTCGGGCGCTTGCGGTCAAGGGCGATGCGTCGGGCCGGGAACGAGGAAACGGCCCGCCTGTTGATTCAGCAACCACAGAAGGAGCGAATTGATGGCGGACGAAC
Source organism: Pseudomonadota bacterium (assembly GCA_023413015.1). Lineage (GTDB taxonomy): Bacteria > Pseudomonadota > Alphaproteobacteria > Sphingomonadales > Sphingomonadaceae > Sphingoaurantiacus. The sequence continues at coordinate 1,207 of JAEZQR010000050.1, read as the reverse complement.
ATGGCATCACCCAGGCCGAGGCGGAGAAGAGCGGGCGCGTGTTCGCGACGCAGATCCGGAGCCATCAGCCGGTGGTCGGCGCGGACGGCGAGCCGGTCGGGACGGTGGATGCGATCGAGGGCGACCGCATCAAGCTGACCAAGAGCGACGCCGAGGCGCGCGGCCGGCACCACTATATCCCGCTGAGCGCGGTGGCCAACGTCGACCATTCGGTGCGCCTGTCGGCGCCGGCATCGGAGGCGATGCGGATGTGGCAGGAGGGCTCCGGCCCGGATGGCAGCGATACCTCCGGCGGTCTCCGCTGATGGTTTTCGGCCCTCTCCCGCGAGGGGAGAGGGCCGTAATGCCGGGAAGGTTCAGTCGATGAACAGCGCGGCCGGATGTTCGAGCAGGCCCTTGATCGCCTGAACGAACTCGGCGGCGTCCCAGCCGTCGACGATCCGGTGATCGAAGGAAGAGGACAGGTTCATCATCTTGCGGATGACGATCTGACCGTTCTTCACCACCGGGCGCTCGATCATCTTGTTGACGCCGACGATCGCCACCTCGGGGTGGTTGATGACCGGCGTGGTGACGAGGCCGCCCAGTGCACCGAGGCTGGTGATGGTGATCGTCGAGCCGGCGAGTTCCTTTGCGCTCGCCTTGCCGTCCTTCGCAGCCGCTGCGAGGCGCGCGATCTCGGCCGCGGCCGACCACAGGTCGTGCGCTTCGGCATGGCGCAGCACGGGGACGACGAGGCCGCCCGGCGTCTGCGCGGCGATGCCGACATGGACGCCTTCATACTGGTTGAGAACGCCGGCATCGTCGTCGAAGCGCGCGTTCACCTGCGGGAAACGCGGCAGCACCTTCACCATCGCCTTGATCAGGAAAGGCAGCAGCGTGAGCTTACCGCGTTCCTTACCGTACTGGCCGTTGAGATGCTGGCGCAGCGCCTCGAGCTCGGTGACGTCGACCTCGTCGACATAGGTGATGTGCGGGATGCGGCGCTTCGCTTCCTGCATCTTCTCGGCAATCTTGCGGCGCAGGCCGATGACCTTGATCGCCTGCACGCCTTCGCGTGGGCTGCCGGTCGGGACCGGCGCCGGACGCGGCGCGGCCGCGGCGGGAGCCGGTGCGGTAGCGCTGCCGGCCGGGGCGGCGACATAGGCGTCGAGATCGGCATGGCGGATGCGACCATGAGGACCGGACGCCTTCACCTGTGCCAGGT
>JAEZQR010000160.1 GCA_023413015.1 Pseudomonadota bacterium | reverse complement strand
TTGCGTGCGCTCCGCGCCTTGAACCAGGGGATCGCATCGCCCGGCCGGAACGTTCGGCTCATCCCCGCAATTCCTTGCGGATCACCAGCTTCAGCCCCGACCAGGTGGCGTCGACCGCGCACACCTTCACGTCGACCAGCCCCAACGGCAGGCAGACCTCACGCACCACATCCTCGGTGACGTCGGTGTCGACCTTGGCGGCCTTCTTGGGCCACGACACCCAGATCGTGCCGGCCGGGGCGATCAGCGTCCGCAACCGGGCCAACTCGGCCTCGAGCTCGGCGCGGCGGGTGGTGAAGACATGCGCCATCTCGAGGCCCGGCTCGGGCGCGTCGAGCAGTACCGGATCATCACCGATCTCGGCCGCCACCGTTTCGGGCATATCCTTGCGCCAGGTGCGCTGCCCCGGCTTCACGCCGAGCTTCTTCGCCAATGGCGTTCCCGAATAGCCCGCGCTCATCGCTTCCCCCTGCCATCCCTCGCCGCTATAGCCGCGAATCGATGACCAATCACGCCCCCGATCCCGCCATGCTCGCCAAGACCGAAACGCTGGTCGAGGCGCTGCCTTATCTCCAGCAATATGCCGGCAAGACCTTCGTGGTGAAATACGGCGGCCACGCGATGGGCGACGCCAGCCTGCAGCAGGATTTCGCGCAGGACGTGGTGCTCTTAAAGGCGGTCGGCATCAACCCGGTGGTGGTGCACGGCGGCGGGCCGCAGATCGGCTCGATGCTCAAGCGGCTCGGCATCCAGTCGAGGTTCGTCGACGGCCTGCGCGTGACCGATGCCGAGACGGCCGAGGTCGCCGAGATGGTGCTGGGCGCGATCAACAAGGAGATCGCGGCCTGGATCAACCGCGCCGGCGGCACCGCGGTCGGCATTAGCGGCAAGGACGCGCATCTGGTGACGGCGCGCAAGGTGACGCGCACCACGCGCGATCCCGGCAGCAACATCGAGCAGGAGATCGACCTGGGCTTCGTCGGCGAGCCCGACACCGTCGACCGCCGCATCATCGACGTGATGACGGCGCAGAACGTCATCCCCGTGATCGCCCCGATCGGCGTCGATATCGACGGCGAGACTTACAACATCAACGCCGACACGATGGCGGGCAGCATCGCCGCCGCGATTGGAGCTGCGCGCCTGATGCTGCTGACCGACGTGCCGGGCGTGCTCGACAAGCAGGGCGGGCTGCTCACTGACCTGACGCCCAAGGACATCGACGGGCTGGTCGCCGACGGCACCATCTCGGGCGGCATGATCCCGAAGCTCGAGACCTGCGTCGCGGCGGTGACCGGCGGCGTCGATGCCGCCGTCATCCTCGATGGCCGCGTGCCGCACGCGATGCTGCTCGAAATCTTCACCCGCAAGGGCGCCGGCACGCTCGTCCGGCGGTAGGAGCGCATCACCGCTCCGTCGCACCCATCAGTACTTTCCGACTCGACGGGCTGCAGCAGGATCGGCGGAACGCCTGCTGGGCGGGAGCGTTGGTAATCACTACCACATCATTGAAAATGGGGAGCTTCCCCGTGCTGGGCCTTGGCAAGCGGTGCAGCGCCTTGGGCGTTGCGATCATGATCTCGTTGCTCGCCGGCCTGCCCGTCGCCGCCGGCCCCTTCTCAAGGGTCATCGTGTTCGGCGACAGCCTGATCGATTCGGGCAACGTCCAGGCGCTCTCGCTCCAATTCGGGGAAGAGGATCCGACGCCCGCCGCGCTCGGCTATTACCAGGGCCGCTTCACCAACGGCCCGACCTATGCCGATCTCCTGAGCCAGAGGCTGACGGGCGAGGAGCTGACGCCGACCTTCCCCTATCCCGCGCCGGGGGGGGCGCCGCCCGAAGCGCGCAACCTCAACTTCGGCTATGGCGGCGCGCAGGTGATCCAAGGTGCCGATCCTGTCCCCGACGTGGCCGAGCAGGTCGCCGCCTATGCGGCGCTGCCGGCAGCGGGCGATCCGAACGCGCTCTACATCATCAACATCGGGGGCAACGATCTCTTCCAGGTCATCGCCGAAGGCTTCCCAAGCACGACGCCGGACTATCTGGCCAGCATCACGGCCCGGATCGCCGATCAGGTCGCGCTGCTCGATCAGATCGGCGCGCGCCATATCCTCGTGACCAGCGCACCGCCTGTCCAGGGCGTCCCGCTCTACAACGGCTTGCCGGCCGACGAACAGGCCGAGGTCCGGGCGGGCGCGCGGGCGATCGCCGATCAGTTCGACCTGCTGCTCCTCGCCGCGCTGAACGATCTCGAGCTCGAGGCGAAGCTCAGCGTCTTCGACTATCTCGATCTCTACGACGCGTTCGTGCTCGATCCGACGGCGTTCGGCTTTCCGGCCGGGGTCGACATCAAAAATTCATGCCTGACGGTTCAGACGCCGTCGCCCGATATCGATTGCTCCAACTTCCTGTTCTTCGACGACATGCATCCGACGGCGGAGGCCCACGCCGTCATCGCGCGGGAGATCGCCGCCCTGGTGCTTCCGGTGCCCGAGCCAGCGGCGGCCGGGATGATCCTCCTCGGCATGGCGGCGCTGGCGGCGCGGCGGCGGCGTTCCGCCGCGAGCCCGCCGTTCGATCAGGCGCAATATTGCTGAAAGCTTCACGGCATACGCCGGAGTCGCAGGCTTCGACGGGTATCCGGCCCAGGCGCTTCGGCCAAGGGAGCGGCAGGCCGGGCGTTCAGCCGCGGTCGGATGCCTCGAGCAGCTTGCTGGCGTCGTCCGGGCGCTCGCCGCAGTAGAAGTCGCTGAGCTCGTCGGGTACGTCCACCGCGAGCCGCGCCCTGGTAAGCGCGACGTAGAACAGCCGCGCTTCCGCAGGGTCGAACCGGCCGTTCCCGTCGATCAATCCGAGGACGCGGCCGAAATCGTCGCGGAGCTGAACCCGGTCCCATTCACGGCCCTTCGCCCGGTGCGTGGTCGTCACCACGACGTCGGCGCCTGCCTCGTCACGCGCGACGCGCCCGAGCGCGCTGATCAGCCGGTCCTCGCCATGCTCCTCGACAAGACGGACGAGCGGCGCGAAGTCCGACCCGGGCTCGTGCGCCGCGTCCTGAACCTCCGACCAGCGCGCGAAGCCGGCGAGTTCTGCCGTCAACGCGACCGAGCCCGACTTCAAGCGCTCGACGTCGACGAGCAGGCGCAGGAGATCGCCGGTGCCGCCCACGACATACGGCCGCTCCGCGATCATCAGCGCATCGAGCACGGCATCGACGACGCCCGCGTTCGTGCGTGCCACGACGGCATCGGGGGCACAGCGTTCGACGCGGCCCGCCATGAGCGGATTGCCCTTCAGGCGCCGCTCTTCACCAAGCGAGAACAGGACCCGTGTCGCCGCTTCGGCGATTTCCGCGCCGAACCGGAAGCCCTGCGTCAGGTGAGCGGTCCGTGCGGTCGGCACCCGTGTCATGGCATCGATCGCGCCGCGCCAAGCATAGATCTGCTGGTGGGGGTCACCCACATAGACGACCTGCGCCCGCTGGCGCCGCAGGAGGTCGAGCGCCACCGGGTTGGTATCCTGCGCCTCGTCGAGAAAGATGTGGTCGACCTCGAGCCTGGGCCGCTCGAGCGCCCAGAGCTTCAGGTAGCCGTCGTGGCCGAGCGGTACCGGATTGCAGGGATCGACCATCTGCGCCCACAGCAGACGCATATGTTCGACCGTGTCCCGGATGAGCTGCAGGCATTCGCCGGCGGCGGCGCGTGTCAGTGGGGCCGGGAGAATGACGTCGGCGGGGCGGGGCTCGTCATCGGCGCCGTGGAGGAAGCGCTCGAGCGATCGCTGGACGAGGGCCGCCTG
>JAEZQR010000044.1 GCA_023413015.1 Pseudomonadota bacterium | reverse complement strand
GCTCCACATCGACGACCGCGACGTCACCGCCGTCTCCGGCGTCATCGGCATCGCCGACCTCACGAGCCTGGTCGACGAGGACCGCCCCGATCTGAAGTTCGAACCCTATACGCCGCGTTTCCCGGAGCGGATCCGCGAGCATGGCGGCGACTGCTTCGCCGCGATCAAGGGCAAGGACATTGTCGTCCACCACCCATACGAAAGTTTCGACGTCGTCGTCGCCTTCCTGAAGCAGGCGGCTGCCGATCCCGATGTGGTGGCGATCAAGCAGACGCTCTACCGCGCCGGCAAGAACTCCGCCGTGGTCCGCGCGCTGGTCGATGCGGCCGAGGCGGGCAAGTCGGTGACCGCGATCGTCGAGCTCAAGGTGCGCTTCGACGAGGAGCAGAACCTGTTCTGGGCGAGCCAGCTCGAGCGCGCCGGTGTGCAGGTCGTCTACGGCTTCATCGAGTGGAAGACGCACGCCAAGCTGTCCATGGTCGTCCGCCGTGAGGCAGGCGAACTGCGGACCTACTGCCACTTCGGTACCGGCAATTATCACCCTGTCACGGCGCGGATTTATACGGACCTGAGCTTCTTCACGGCAGACCCGGCGCTCGGTCGAGATGCAGCCCAAGTATTCAATTATATTACGGGTTATGTCCCACCGACCCGACTTGAGAAGCTGGCTCTGTCACCGATCAACCTGCGTGAGCGCTTGGTCGAGCTAATCGATGCCGAGATCGCCAATGCGCATGCGGGAAAGCCCGCGCAGATCTGGCTCAAGCTCAATTCGCTTGTTGATGCGTCGATCATCGAAAAGCTTTACGAGGCCAGCAACGCAGGCGTCGAGGCCGACCTCGTCGTGCGCGGCATCTGCTGCCTACGACCCGGCGTGCCGGGCATGAGCGAGAATATTCGTGTGCGTTCGATCGTCGGGCGATTCCTTGAGCACAGCCGGATCATGGCCTTCGCCAATGGTCAGCGTCTGCCATCGCGGCAGGCGAAACTCTTCATATCGTCAGCAGACTGGATGCCGCGTAACTTCAACCGTCGCGTCGAGTTGCTGGTGCCGATCGAGAATCCGACGGTTCACGAGCAGATACTCGATCAGGTGATGCTCGCGAACCTGAAGGACACGGAGCAATCCTGGATGCTACAATCAGACGGCAGCTACGTCCGTATTTCGGATCGGAAGAACAGCTTCAATCTCCATCGTTACTTCATGACCAACCCGTCACTCTCTGGTCGCGGTGAAGCGCACAAAGAGACAGACACCGTACCACGTCTCGTGTTGGACCGGGGGACGGGGTAATGACATCGTCGTCAACATTTTGAGCGTCGTTCGTTAGGGCGCTTGTTAGCCAGTAGCATTCGTTTGGAAGGAGCCGACCGTGGCCGCTACCGCACCAGCGCCCGAGCCGACCCTGCGCCGTCGTACCGCCGACGAGCCGCTTACCGGCATCATCGACATCGGCTCGAACTCGATCCGCCTTGTGGTCTATCGCGGGCAAAGCCGCACGCCGCCGATCCTGTTCAACGAGAAGGTGATGGCGGGGCTCGGACGCGGCATCGCAACTGACGGCCGGCTGTCCGAGGAGGGGATCGCTACCGCCGAAACCGCGCTCGCCCGCTTCGCGCTGCTGAGCGACGACATGGGAGTCGACCGCCTCCGCACCGTCGCCACCGCGGCAGTGCGCGAGGCGGCGAATGCGGACCAGTTCCTCCAGCGGGTCCGCCGGAGCTGCGGCCTGGAGGTGGAGGTCATCTCCGGTGAGGCGGAAGCGCGCTATGCCGCGCTCGGCGTGCTGTCCGGCATTCCCGACGCCGACGGTGTCGTAGGCGACCTTGGCGGCGGCAGTCTCGAGCTCATCCGAGTCGAAGGTGGCCGCACCCACGAGCGCATGTCGCTGCCGATTGGCTCGCTGAAGCTCGACGCGGTCCGCAAGAAGGGATCGCGTGCGCTGTCGAAGTTCGTGCGCGAGGCGCTGGACGAGGTGCCCTGGACCGCGCTGGGGAAGGGCAAGCCATTCTACATGGTCGGCGGTTCGTGGCGCGCGCTAGCCCAGCTACACATGTTCCTCACCGATCACCCGCTGCCGGTCGTCCATCAATATCAGATGGCGCCCGAGACCGCCGACCGTCTAATCCGTACCGTCGCTCAGATGCAGCCGAAGGCGCTGCGGGCGGTGCCGAACATCTCGACCTCGCGCATCCCATCGCTACCGGGGGCGGCCGTGCTGCTGCGAGCCGTATCCAGGAAGCTGAGCAGCAGCCGGCTGATCTCCTCGGCCCACGGCCTGCGCGAAGGATTGCTGTTCGACAGCCTGCCGCCTGAGATTCAGCAAGAGGACCCGCTGATCGCAGCCGCACGGTACGAGGCCGAACGTCAGGGGCGTTTCCCGGAGCACGGCGATATGCTCATGGCGTGGATGAACGGCCTGTTCGCGCCGGAAACCGCAGCGGACTTCCGAATTCGCCATGTCGCCTGCCTGCTGTCCGACGTCGCCTGGCGCGCGCACCCCGATTTCCGGGCCGAGCGTGCCGTAGACGTGGCACTTCACGGCAACTGGACGGCGATCAATACCGAGGAGCGCGCCATGCTGGCCGCAGCGCTGTTCGCCTGCTTCGGCGGCAGCGCCGGGCACCCGATCGCTGCCTTGCTGCAGCACCTCGCCGATCAGGCGACACTGCGGCGGGCTTGGCTGTGGGGATTGGCGCTTCGATTGGGTCAGCGCCTGACCGGCGGCACCGCCGTCGCTCTGGCGGAGTCGCGTCTGTACCGCGAGGATGGGGATCTGATCCTGACCCTCGCTCCCGGTCACGCGGCGCTTTACGGTGATGCGGTCGCGCGTCGCCTGAAGTCGCTCGCGCAGGCGATGGACCTGAAGGCCAAGTTCCGGACGGCCTAAGCGCTCGTCATCGCGAGCTTGCCGTCCTTCACGGTGAAGCCGAGGCGGCCTTCGATCAGCGCGAGCGCGTCGCGGCCGAAGATGTCGAAGCGCCAGCCGTCAAGGATCGGCAAGCCGTCGCGCACGCCCGCGGCGAGAGCTTCGAGGTCGTCCGAACGCGCGATCAGCTTCGGCGCAACGTCGGCTTCCTTCGCCCGGATCTTGAGCAGCAGCTTGAGAAGGTCGGCGATGAGGCTGCTGTCGGCGGTGAGGCCGGGACGGCTCGGCTCCCTGGGCGGCATCTCCTCGGACGAGAGCGGCTTGGCGTTGGCGAGCGCCTCCATCAGCCGCTCACCGATGTTGTTGCTTCCCCAGGAGGCAGAAAGACCGCGCACGCGCGCGAGATCGCCCTGGCTGCGCGGCGGGTGCGCCGCCATGTCCGCCAGCGTCTCGTCCTTGACGATGCGTCCGCGCGGCACGTCCTTGTCCTGCGCCTCGCGCTCGCGCCAGGCCGCCAGCGCCTTCAGGCGTCCCAGCACCTCGGGCTTGCGATTCGGCAGGCGCAGCCGGGTCCACGCCCGGTCGGGATCGTTGGCGTAGTTGGCCGGATCGCTGAGCCGCGCCATCTCCTCGTCGAGCCAGGCGCCGCGCCCGGTCTTCTTCAGTCGTTCGAGCATGCGCGGGAACAGTTCGGCGAGATAGGTGACGTCGCAGATCGCATAGTCGAGCTGCCGCTGGTCGAGCGGACGGCGCGCCCAATCGGTGAACCGGGCGCCCTTGTCGAGGCGGGCCGGGGTGTAGGCGGCGACGAGGTTGCCGTAGCTGACCTGCTCGCCGAGCCCGAGCGCCATCGCGGCGATCTGCGTGTCGAAGATGGGGGAAGGGGTCTTGCCGGTCAGGTTGTATATGATCTCCAGATCCTGGCCACCCGCGTGGAAGACCTTCAGAACCTCGTCCTCGACGAGCAGATCGAGCAGCGGCTTCAGGTCGATGTCGGCCTTGGGGTCGACCGCGGCCGCCTCTTGCGGCGAGGCGATCTGGATGAGGCAGAGATCAGGATAGTAGGTGTTCTCGCGCATGAACTCGGTGTCGACTGCGACGAAGGGAGCCTCGCGCAGTCGTTCGCAGAGTTGGACGAGCGTCTGGGTGTCGGTGATCAGCGGGTGGACCTTCATGGCGGCCTCATAGACGCGCCGCTCCGCCTTGACAAACGTGGTGCGAACCTGTGTTACCCGCGACCGAAACGCGATCCCCGGGAATATCATGCACGCCTACCGCACACATACCTGCGCGCAGCTTCGCGCCTCCGACGTCGGCCAGACCGCCCGCATCTCGGGCTGGGTCCACCGCAAGCGCGACCACGGCAACCTGCTGTTCGTCGATCTGCGCGACCATTATGGCATCACCCAGATCGTCACCGACGTGGATTCGCCGGCGTTCAAGGCGATCGAGGGCGTGCGGGTCGAAAGCGTCATTACCGTCACCGGACAGGTGGTCGCGCGTTCTCCTTCGACGGTGAACCCGAACCTGCCGACCGGCGAGATCGAGGTGCAGGCGCGCGAGGTCGTGGTGCAGTCTTCGGCTGCCGAACTGCCGCTCCCGGTTGCGGCCGAAGCCGACTATCCGGAGGATATCCGCCTCCGCTACCGCTTCCTCGACCTGCGTCGCGAGCGGCTGCACAAGAACATCATGCTTCGGTCGAACGTGATCGCGTCGCTCCGCCGCCGCATGATCGAGCAGGGCTTCACCGAGTTCCAGACGCCGATCCTCACGGCCTCGTCGCCCGAGGGCGCGCGCGACTATCTGGTTCCCAGCCGCGTGCATCCGGGCAAGTTCTACGCGCTCCCGCAGGCGCCGCAGATGTTCAAGCAGCTGCTGATGGTGGCGGGATTCGACCGCTACTTCCAGATCGCGCCCTGCTTCCGTGACGAGGACGCCCGCGCCGACCGCTCGCCTGGCGAATTCTATCAGCTCGATTTCGAGATGAGCTTCGTCACGCAGGACGACGTGTTCGCGGCGATCGAGCCGGTGCTCGCCGGCGTGTTCGACGAATTCTCCGATCGCGACGTCACCAAGCCGCCGTTCCCGCGCATCCCTTACCGCGAGTCGATGCTGAAGTACGGCAACGACAAGCCGGACCTGCGCAACCCGATCGAGATCGCCGACGTCACCGAGCATTTCCGCGGCGGCGGCTTCGGCATCTTCGCCCGCATGATCGAGGGTGGTGCCGTGGTGCGCGCCATCCCGGCACCGGGCGCTGGCACACGGGCACGCAGCTTCTTCGACGGCATGAACGACTGGGCGCGCGGCGAAGGCTATGCCGGCCTCGGCTACGTCAACTTCAAGGGCGGCGAGCCCGGCGGCCCGATCGCCAAGAATCTCGAGCCCGAGCGGCTTCAGGCGCTGGTCGAGGCGATGGGCCTCGGCCCCGACGACGGTGTGTTCTTCGCGGCCGGCAAGGAAGCCGAGGCCGCCAAGCTCGCCGGCTTCGCGCGCACCCGCGTCGGCGAGGAGCTGGGCCTGATCGAGCAGAACGCCTTCAAGTTCTGCTGGATCGTCGACTTCCCGATGTTCGAGCGCAACGAGGACACCGGGCAGATCGAGTTCAGCCACAACCCGTTCTCGATGCCGCAGGGCGAACTCGAAGCGCTCGAGACGAAAGACCCGCTCGACATCCTCGCCTACCAGTACGACATCGTCTGCAACGGCGTGGAGCTGTCGTCGGGTGCGATCCGGAACCACAGGCCCGAGATCATGTACAAGGCCTTCGAGATTGCCGGGTACAGCCAGGAGCAGGTCGATCAGAACTTCTCCGGCATGATCAACGCCTTCAAGTTCGGCGCGCCGCCGCATGGCGGTTCGGCGCCGGGTGTGGACCGCATCGTCATGCTGCTCGCCGACGAGCCGAACATCCGCGAAGTCATCGTCTTCCCGATGAACCAGAAAGCGGAAGACCTGATGATGAATGCGCCAGCGCCCGCGACGACGAAGCAGCTGCGCGAGCTCCATATCCGCGTCGTGGATACGGCGAAGAACCAAGCGTAAGCTTAACCGCGGCTTTCATCGCGCTTCAGGGGCGGTTCAACTCAGCAGCTTCATCTTCCGGGCAGAGTTCGGAGGAAGATGACATGCACAAGCTTTTGACGGCGCTGCTGCTGGGTACGACGATGGCGAGCATGGCCGCGCCGGCGTTCGCCGACGAGCCGCTCGCCAAGCGGCTCGGCGAACGGCTCCGCGACCGCGTGACCGATGGCGATCGCGACGATCGCCGCGACAGGAACCGGGAGCGTCGCGAGGAGCGCGCCGACCGCCGGGATGACCGACGGGACGATCGCCGCGACAATGAACGCCGTCGCTGGGAGGAAGAACAGCGCCGCCGCTGGGCGGAAGAGCAGCGGCGGCGCGTGCAGGTGCAGCGCGATTACGACCGGCGCTACGGCTACGACCGCCGCGACGACTGGGGCGGTTATGGGTATCGCTATGGCGGGACCCCCTGGAACCGCCCCTGGACGCCCTATGGCTTCGGCTACAACGACCAGTTCACCCGCGACTGGGTGCTGAGGAACTTCGCCGACCGTAACCGGAACGGCCGGATCAGCGACAAGGAATGGCGCCGCGCACAGGTCGCCTTCTACGAGCTCGCCGACCGCAACCGCGACGGCTACATCAGCCGCGGCGAATATGACTGGGCACTGCGGGTGCTGCGCAACAACAACGGCTACGGCTATCGCTGGTAAATCTTCAGCCCTCCCCGGGGCCTTTCGCCTGCTGGTGCGTTGATGCGGACGGCGGGCCTTCGGGGAAGGACGGAGGTCGACGTTGCGCAAGCTTTTGACGGTGCTGCTGCTTGCCAGCGGGATCACGGCGCCGGCTGTCGCGACGAACTGGAATGACGATCTGGTGCAGGTCATGCGCCACTGGACCCCGTCGGCCCCACAATCGGAATGGCGGCCGGATAGGGGCCGAGAGGAAGCCGACGCCGGTTACGATCCGGCTGTCGTCGATCCCTTCGTCAGCCACGAACGTCGGGGAGTGGGCTGGGCCATGCTCGATGGCTGGATGCGCGGGGATCCGGTGCTTCGCCAGTGGGTGCTGAGCCGCTTCGACGCCAATCGCGATACTTGGCTGTCCGAAGGCGAGGCCGCGGCCGCCCGCCGGACCTTCTATGCGATGGCCGACACGAATGGCAGCGGCCGCATCACCAGTGAAGAATTCGTGCTGGGCTGGGTACAGGCGCGCGACGAGCTGCGCCGCGCCTACGAAGCGGTCGGATAGCTGATCGCCAGGATCTCGATTTCCTGCGCGCCGGCTGGCAACTGGACCATGCGAGCGTCGCCGGCCCGAGCCCCGCGAAGGGCCCGCGCGATCGGCGACTTCCAACTGATCCAGCCCTTCGTAGTGTCGGCTTCGTCCTGCCCGACGATGGTGACCGTGCGCTCGCGGTCCTCCTCATCGACATAGGTAACCGTCGCACCGAAGAAGACGCGGCTCTTGTCCGGCTGCGCGATGGGGTCGACGACTTGCGCGCCCTTCATTCGGGCCGACAGTCGGTTCAGGGCCTTGTCGATCTCGCGCAGCCTTTTGCGGCCATAGATATAGTCGCCGTTTTCCGAACGGTCGCCGTTGCCGGCCGCCCAGGAGATCGTCTCGACGACGGCTGGCCGCTCGACCTCGAACAGCCGGCGGTGCTCCTCCCGCAGCTTCGCGAAGCCGGCAGGCGTGATGTAGTTCGGTGTGTCGCTCACCCCGGGCGCCGCTTTCCGAGATAGGCCGAAAGGCGGTTGGTCGCGGGCATGCGCGCCGTGCTTGGGTGCACCATGTCGTAGACGACGGCGTTTTCGAGCACGCGCCACACATAGGTGCGGGTCTCGGTGAACGGAATCGCCTCGATCCAGTCGACGACATCGACCGATGGATCGCGCGGGTCGCCGTTGTTCCGGATCCATTTGTTCACGTTGCCGGGACCGGCGTTGTACGAGGCGACCGCCAGCACGTAGCTGCCATCCCAGCGGTTCAGGAGCCCGCGGAAATAGGTCGAACCCAGCATGACGTTGTAGAGCTCGTCGTCGGTGAGCCGATTGAAGTCGTAGCTCACGCCGGCCTTGGCCGCCGTCTCGCGTGCCGTGGCCGGCATCAGCTGCATCAGGCCCCGCGCGTTGGCCGGGCTCACCGCCGCACGATCGAAGCGGCTCTCCTGCCGCGTGATCGCGTGGATCATCGTCCAGTCGCTGGCCAGTTCCGGGCCGAGCGGCAGCTTGGGGTAGGCGGCGTCGATCAGGGCGAGTTGGCCCTCGTTGCGCGCCTCGCGCCCGACCAGCACGCCGATGTCCGGTCGGCGGAGCGCCGGGGCCAGCTCGGCGATGAGGGCCTGCTGCTCGAGCGTGCCGGCGTCGTCGACGAGCTTGCGCAGGAAGATCGACTGCCGCGTGCGATCGCCCATTTCGCCGAGGAGCTTGGCGACGCGCACGATCTCGCTGTTCGCGACCTGCGGGGGCTGGGGCAGGGCGATGGGGCGGCCGATCCGCTCCAGGGCCAGCTGGCCGAAGAAGAAGTCAGGGTGGCGGCCGGCGCTTTCGTAGAAGCGCTGCGCCTGCCCGCGGTCGCCGGCCGCCTCGGCCGCGCGTCCAGCCCAGTAATCGCCGCGCGCCTGCGTCAGTGGGGCCTGCGCGGCGTTGCGGTAATTCTGGAAGTGATTTGCGGCCTGCGCAGGACGACCGAGCTGCTTCAGCGCCGTCCAGCCGGCCAGGAATTCGATACTCG
>JAEZQR010000153.1 GCA_023413015.1 Pseudomonadota bacterium | reverse complement strand
CGGGTATCTGCAGGCCCAGTTTGCTGGTGAACCCGGCGAGAAACGATACAGGTTCCCGGGCAAAATGTTCGTAGGCAAACACATGCACGTTCTCGCAGCCAAAGACTTTGTCGTAGTGCGCGATCAGCTGGTCGTGATCGAATTGCGTGAAATCGAACCGTGGAATCTTGAGCGGCCGAACATTGCCGAGATGCCGATGCGTTTCGGGGAAGAGGTAGCGTAACGGCCCGGCCGTGCCGCCCTCGCGCAAATATTGATGATAGCAGGACGCCGCGAGCGAGAGCTGGTTGCGCACCATGATCACGATCTGCGCATCGGGGGCGATCGCTTTCAGCCGGTAGGCGATCTCCTTGACTGCGAAACCGGCGGTCAGGCCACCGTCGTGGAGTACCCCCGATAGGTCCTCCTCGCAGATGGCGAAGGACGCTTCACCCGGCGCCAGCTTGAGCTGGCGTTGTGCGGATGCCGCGTCGAACGCCAGCGCAGGTGTCCCGATGATGACCCGCCGCACGAGCCGCCGATCCACGAACCGGTGACTTTCGGCGGCGGGGTAGAGGTGGCTCTGGAACCAGTTGGTCGCGGTCTTATGCACCCCGATGTGGATGATTGGCCGCACCGCAGTGGCGCTACGAGCCCCTACTCCGCCTTCGTCATACGGCTGTAGTCCAACCGAGCCGCCGATCTCCCAGGGGCGGACGTCCCCGTCGAAATCGGGGGATAGGTCAGACGGCAAGGGACGGCTCGCTCGGCATCAGGACGAATCCTCACGTGCCGGCAACCGGAACTCGAAACGGGACCGCGCACCTGCACTCAGCTGCGCAATCAGCAGAGGAGGCGATTTGTTCCATGCGCCCGCCGCTCGGGGCGTCGCTATGCGTCCGTTCCCGCCATCTGCATGATCGTCGCCCAATGCTCTGGCGTCAGCGGCACGATCGACAGGCGAAACTGACGAAACAGCGGCAGGTCGGCGAGTGCCGGCTCGGCTTTCATCGCGGCAAGCGTCACCGGCCTTGCAAGTGCGGTGACCGGAGCCACCTCGACTGCGACGAACCGGCCGGTCGGATCAGTCGGATCGGGCCGCGATTCGCCGGTCACTTCCATCACGCCGACCGCCGCCAGCCCCTCATTCGAATGGTAGAAGAGCGCCCGGTCGCCGGCCTTCATCGACTTGAGCCAGTTCGCCACTTGGTGGTTGCGCACCCCGTCCCACAGCGTTCGGCCGTCGCGCACAAGCTGGTCCCAAGCGTATTTCGACGGCTCCGATTTCATCAGCCAATATTGCATCGAAACGATCTCTAGTCGGTTGCAACGCGACATTGAAGCCGTGGAATCCGGCCGCGGAGTTGAAGGCTATGCGTCCGCTCCAGCCGACGGCGCAGGATCGGTCGCGTCACTGATCGGCGTCAGCCATCCGTGCTTGCTCGCATCGCGGCCGTAGACGGCATCGAAATAGGCTTCCTGCAGGAGGCGGGTGACTGAGCCGGGTGAACCGCCGCCGATCGGCCGATCGTCGAGTTCCACGACCGGCGTCACCTCGGCCGCCGTGCCGGTAACGAACAGCTCGTCGGCGCAGTAGAGCTCGTCCCGGGTGATAACGCGCTCCTCGACCGGGTAACAGCGTTCGCGCGCCAGTGTCATGACGGTGTCGCGCGTGATGCCCTCAAGGACACTCGTTCGTGGCGGCGTCGCCAGCCGGCCGCCCTGCAACATGAACAGGTTGGAGGTGGAGCACTCGGCAACATGGCCGTGCATGTCGAGCATCAGCGCATCGCTATAGCCGGACCGTCGTGCTTCCATCACCGCCAGCATCGAGTTGATGTAATGCCCGTTCGCCTTGGCCTTGCCTAATGCCGCATTGGGGTGGTGACGGGTGAAGGACGAGGTCTTGACACGGATACCGCGCTCGCGCGCCTCATCGCCGAGATAGGCCTCCCATGGCCACACCGCGATCGCGACATGGACGTCGTTTCCCGCCGCCGATACGCCGACGACCTTGCCGTCATAGTAGCCGACCGGGCGAATATAGCATTGATGCAGTCCGTTGGCGCGGATGACAGCGAGATGGGCCGCGTCGATCTCGTCCAGGGTGAACGGCATCGGCATGCCGAGGATCTTCGCGGAATTGAAGAAACGCTCGGTGTGGTCGCGCAAGCGGAACACTGCCGGGCCGAGCAATCCGTCATAGGCCCGCACGCCCTCGAAGCAGCCGGCGCCGTGCTGGAAGGTGTAGGACAGCATATGGACCTTGGCATCGCGCCACGGCACCAGCCTGCCGTCCATCCAGATCCAGCCGTCCCGGTCTTCCATCGACATCCCAGCTCTCCCCTGCCCTTGTTGTAGGAGGAAAAGCCGCAACGTTGGAAGCAAAACCGATCCGGCACCTCAGGCCACCATCGGATGGACGACCGTAGCGGCAAGGCCTAGAACCGGGTGGTCCCCGGCAAAAGCCGACGAACCCAGGTCCGGAGCCCGTTTCCGATGTCCACCACCTTCACGCTCGACACCTCGACCTCGCGCGCGCACCCGCTGCCCGAGCCCGTGCGGCGCCTCACCGTTCCCGCCATCCAGAAGCGCAAGGGCGGCGAGCCGATCGTGATGCTTACCGCCTACACCGCGCGCATGGCGCAGTTGCTCGACCCGCACTGCGACATGCTGCTCGTCGGCGACTCGCTCGGCCAGGTGATCTACGGCCTCGACACCACGGTGCGCGTCACGCTCGACATGATGTGCGCGCACGGCGCGGCGGTGGTGCGCGGCTCCTACCGGTCGGTGGTGATCGTCGACATGCCGTTCGGCTCCTACGAGGAGAGCCCGACGCAGGCCTTCCGCTCGGCGGCGCGCATCATGCAGGAAACGGGCGCGGCGGGCGTGAAGCTCGAAGGCGGTACCGCAATGGCCGAGACGATCGCCTTCCTCTCGCAGCGGGGTATCCCGGTGGTGGGCCACGTCGGCCTCACGCCGCAGGCGGTGAACGCGCTCGGCGGCTATGGCGCGCGCGGGCGCAGTCAGGCCGAGCACGACAAGATTCTCGGTGATGCAAAGGCGGTCGCCGAAGCCGGCGCCTTCGCCGTGGTTGTCGAAGGTGTGCTCGAGCCGCTGGCACGTGCGATCACCGAGGCGGTGCCTTGCCCGACGATCGGCATCGGCGCGTCACCCGTCTGCGACGGCCAAGTGCTGGTCGTGGACGATATGCTGGGCATGTTCGAGCGCGTACCGCGCTTCGTTAAGCGCTTCGACGACTTGGCTTCCCGTATCGATGCTACGGCAAAAGCCTATGCCGATGCCGTCCGCGCGCGCGAGTTTCCGGGGCCGGAGAATCTGTACCAACCAAAGGCATAGCAACATCTGACACGCCGCCGCGATTCATCCCTGCGACAGGTACGCGGCAATAGAGGCTTTGCGTGGACGTGCGTGCGTCGCTAAGGTCCGCCGCGTTCGAGCCTTGGGGGAATTAGAATTGGCACGCCCGCCTGCTGAGATCGATCCCGGTGAGTCCTTCATCCGTGAGGTCGACGAGGAATATCGCCGCGACAAGCTCGCCCAGTTCTGGCGACGCTATGGCCGCTGGCTGCTGATCGGGGTCGGGCTCGGCCTGCTCCTGCTCGCTGGCCTCCTCTACTGGCGCGAGGAACGCGCCCGCAACGCCGGCTCGTTCGGCGCCGAATTCATGCAGGCGCTCGATCGGCTCGAGCGCGGCAACGCCAAGGCTGCCGAGCCCGCGCTCGCCAAGGCCGCGGCTTCCGATCAACCGGGCTATGAGGCGCTCGGCCGTCTCACCCAGGCCGCCGCCGCGGCCGACGCCGGTCAGGTAGCGAAGGCGGTACAGATGTACACCGCGATCGCCGCCGACAAGGACGTCGCGGAACCCTTCCGTCAGCTCGCTACCGTCAAGCAGACGATGCTGCAGTACGACACGCTGACCACCGCACAGCTTGCCACGCGCCTTCAGCCGCTCACCAAGCCGGGCAGCCCGTGGCTCGGCACCGCAGGCGAACTGCTTGCTGCCGCCTATCTGCGCGACGGCAAGCCACAGCTCGCCGCCCCGCTGTTCCAGCGTATCGCGCGCGACGAGACGGTACCGCCGTCGATCCGCGCGCGCGCTGCCCAGATGGCGTCGATGCTCGGCGTCAACGCACTTCCCGACGCGCCCGCCGGCGAGACCGCGCCGGCCGCGCCCGCAAAGGCCGATTGATGAAGCGTACGATCCTTCTGCTCGCCACAGCGTCGCTCGCGGTGTCCGGCTGCTCGATGTTCAAGGGCGACAAGAAGCCCAAGACGCCAGTGGTCGGCGAGCGCCTGCCCGTCCTCAGCTACGAGGCGAAGGTCGAGGCCGATCCCGACTTGGCCGAACTCGCCGTCACGCTGCCCGCCCCAGAGGCGAACGACGCCTGGACACAGCCGGGCGGCAACCCGTCCAAGGCATGGGGCCAGCTCCAGGCCGGAGCCAACCTGTCGCGCGCCTGGACCGCGTCGATCGGCACCGGCAGCTCGGCGACCGCGAGGCTGAACGCCGCCCCCGTCGTCGCGGGCGGACGCGTCTACACCATCGACACCGAAGCGGTCGTACGTGCGTTCGACGCGAATAGCGGCGCTCCCGCCTGGTCGTCGCGCATCACCAAGCAGAACGAGAAAAGCAAGGTCGCGTTCGGCGGCGGCGTGTCGTTCGGCGACGGCCGCGTCTACGCCACCTCGGGCTATGGCATCGCCGCCGCCTTCGACGCCGCCTCGGGCCAGCAGGTCTGGCGCGTCGACCTCGGTTCGCCACTGCGTGGTGCGCCCACGGTCGCGGACGGCCGCGTCTATGTGCTCAGCCAGGACAATCAGCTGTTCGTGCTGGGCGGGGCGGACGGCAAGACGCAGTGGGATTCGACCGGCACGGTCGAACAGTCGGGCCTGCTCGGCGCCGGCGCGCCCGCAGTTGCACAGGACACCGTCGTCGTCGGCTTCTCGTCCGGCGAGCTGAACGCGCTGCGCGTCGAGAACGGCCGCCCCGTATGGCAGGATGTGCTGGCACGTACCGGCCGCACCACTGCGCTCAACGCGCTTACCGACATCGTCGCCTCGCCGGTCATCGACCGCGGTCGCGTGTTCGCCATCGGCCACGGCGGACGCATGGCGGCGCTTGAGCTCGCCACAGGCCAGCGCGTGTGGGAGCGCAACCTAGCCGGTACTTCGACGCCCTGGGTGGCAGGCGACTTCGTCTATGCCGTCACCGTCGATGGCGACCTTCTCTGTCTCACGCGCGGCGAAGGCAAGGTAAAGTGGGTGGCGCAGCTGCCCAAGTGGCGCGACGAGAAGGACAAGAAGGGCCCGATTCGCTGGTCCGGCCCCGTCCTCGCCTCCGAGCGGCTGCTGCTTACCGGCACCAACGGCGAGCTGATCGCGGTTTCTCCCTATAACGGCGAGGTACTCTCCCGCACTCGCACTAGCGACAACACCATCTACCTGCCGCCCGTCGTTGCCGGCGGCGCGGTCTATGTCCTCGACGAAGGCGGCCGCCTCACCGCGCTGCGCTAGGTCAACCGTACCCTCGGCTCCGGCCGAGGGTGCACCGTAACCGGCCCGCCGAGCGGCCGGCTCGGCACAGCATAATCGACCGAATTTACCAGCCGCCGGCATCTGCCGGTGTCCGGTAATCACCTGTGTTGTTGGCTTCCGTTATCCGATGTTAGCTTTGCAGGCTGCCGCACTCTGGGACGGTGCTCGGCGGGGCCGCAAACGGTCGTGCTCTTCCCCCGTGAAGGAGCCACCGATGATGCAGATTGCCGATCCGCGCGCCGCCTTTGCCGCTCGGCTCGGCTCTCGATTGCCGCTCACCTCCGCTGAAGCGGATATTATCGCCGCCTTGATCACCCAGACGGAGCAGGTGAGGCCGCGCTGCGATCTCGTGCATCATGGCGAGCGCACCACGCTCTCGATCATGCTGATCGACGGCTATGCCTGCCGCTACAAGATCGGACCGCACGGGCAGCGGCAGATCATCTCATTCCATCTGCCCGGCGAGGTAATCAACTCGCGCCCGGCTCCCCAACGGGTCGCCGACCACGGCATCGCCACGCTCAACCCGTGCCGGATCGCGCGTGTGAACCATGCCGCCATTCCCGATCTGTTTGCTGAATACCCTGCGATCGCCCGGGCCTTCTGGACGCAAGCGCTTGTCGAGCTGGCGACGGCATTCGAGTGATGATGAACATCGGGCGGCGCGAAGGCTATGCGCGCGTGGCACACCTGTTCTGCGAGCTGGCCATGCGCATGGGGGTCACCAGCCGCGACGCAGATCACAGCTTCGAGTTTCCGGTCAGCCAGGTCGATCTGGCCGATGCGACCGGCATGACCGCCATTCACATGAATCGCATCCTGCAACGCCTGCGCGTCGAGGGTGTTCTGAGTGTCTCCCGCCATCGCATCACCATTCACGACTGGACCCGACTGCAGGAGATCGGCGATTTCGATCCCGCCTATCTCTGCCGGACCATCGAGCCTGCAGACGATATGGCGTTCGACGATATGATCGCCGGCTAAGCGCGATCCCGTCTGATGGGCAGCGCGATAATGGGAATGCGCCGCTGGCCGCGCAGTTCGCCCTGCCAGACCAACCATCCGGCGACCGCGCTATTGCCGCCCCTCCCGGCGTCATGACAGCAGGCTTATGGTTAAGCTGGGGACAGCGCCTGTTGCGTGGGGGTCAGTTCGCATGCCTGAAAAGATGGGCGCCCACGTTCGCGGGCTCACGCCGGCGCAGGCGCGTCTGCTGATCGCAATGCGTGCGGGCCGGGCGCAGGACGCATGGAGCCTGTCACGCCGCGTCACCACGCTCTACGAACTGGAAGCGCGGGGCCTCATCACGAAGGGGCGGCGGGGGTGGCTGGAAACGACACTCACCGAAGCCGGTCGCGCGATCCGTACCGAACTCCTGTTCCGCGCCGATTATCGTGACGCCGCCGAATAACACCCTATTGTCACATTTATTTCGGCCACAAAATGTCCATGAAGTATCCCCAGGCAATAATAAAACATAAAAAATATTAACTTAAGTTAGTGCTGATTGTCGGAAGTATTTACAGAAGAAACATTCCGGCGCCGCGACGGGCCGCACTTTTCCTCAGCTGGCACATATCATGCGCCTCCTCACTTCACCTGTGTAATGGGTGCAGTAAGGAGAATAATTGTGGGCAGCTTGAGGACTCTACTTCTGGCAGCGGTGGCGTCTGCATCGCTCGCCGGCGCTGCGCATGCCGATGTCGTCATCAACCAAGGCAACATTCCGGGCAACACCGAAAACGTGCTGCTGAACCCGGGCGACTGCACCGGCAACATCACGGGGCCGGCGAGCCTCATTCAGGGATGCCTCAACCAGACCCGGTCGCAGCTGGTGAACCTCAGCACCACCGGCGACCAGCTCGATAATCAGGGCAACGGCCAAGCCAATCTGATCGCAGCGGACGGCTCGTTCGATGATCTGACGATCGCGCTCGATGGCGACAAGACGTTCAACTATCTCATCTTCAACATCGACGTGCTCAACGGCGAGGGCGACGCAGGCACGGCGACATTCACCGCCTTCCTCGACGGTGAGAACCCCTTCACACAGACCTTCTCGGTCCGTGACAACGGCCAGAACTTCTTTACCGTTTCAGCGATCAATGGCGAGGCGATGACCAGCTTCCTCATTGAAAGCACCGTTCAGCTCTCCAACGTCAACCAGATCCGCATCGGTGGCGTCGGCGGCGGTGGCGGCCCAGTGCCGGAGCCCGGCGCGATCGGCCTCCTTGGGCTTGGCCTGATGACGATCGGCTTCGCCCGCCGGCGCAAGGCGGCCTGAAGCCTTCCCGGACCTGTACCAGGGCGGCGCTCCGCGCCGCCCTTCTTCTTGCGCCTAAAATGCAATCTGGCCCGACGGTTCGTCACGGGCCGCCCCGCTTCGCCGTTAGTGTCGAATCTTAAGAAAGTAGCAGCATGCCGTCATTAGAACATGGACGTGATGAACTGCGCCAGCGGCCGGAGAATCTGTCTGATGCTGCGCACCTTGCTGCTCCTCATGCTGCTGCTCGCTGGCAGCGGCGCGCGAGCGCATGAAGGCGGCGCCCTCCTGCCCTTCGAACCCGCCGTCTGCCCGACGGCCGCCCTGAGCGCCCCGTGCGGGCAGGACTGGACCTGGATCGAGATAAGCGACCTTCGCCCGCTCGCCGGGCTCAGCTCCGGCTGGCACCTCCTCGTCGATCAGACGCGCTTCTCGGCCATTCATATCGAGGTCGTGCACGACGGCCGCATCACCACCGTCCAACGCTCCGGAGCGCTCCAGGACAATTGGTCGCTCGGCGGCAAATTCAGGTTCGAGGTGCCGGTGCCGGGTCGGCAGGTCGACGCCCTGCGGATAGGGTTCGAGAATATCGATTCGCCCAAGCTGTTGCGCGATCTGCAGGCGCTGTCGCCGGCCGCCCACGCCGCACATATGGAGCGCTGGGTCGCACTCATCGCCTTCGTATCCGGGGTGCTCGCCTGCTCGCTCGTCTACAACCTGTTTCTGCTCACCTGGCTCCGGACGGCGTTCCAGGGCTGGTACGTCGCCTGGGTTGCGACCGCGATCGCCTACGTGCTCGTCTGGACCGGCGGGATCTACTATGTGCTGCCTGGCCTTGCTGGCCTTGCCGACACGCGCCTCATCTACGCGTTAGTCGGTGTCCTGATCGCCACCGGCAGCTGCTTTTTCATTTCGTTGATCGAGCCCGGGAAGCTGCCCCGCTGGCTCGTCACGACGGGCTATCTGTCGGCCGTTGCCGTATCCGCGGCCGGCGTGATCGCGGCGACCGACCTGATCCTGCCGATGTACCTCAACGATCGCCTGCTCAACTATGCCTTCATCCTCGCTATGCTGTTCGTCGCGGTCGGCGCTGTCGTAGCGATCCGCAACGGCAGCCGAGCGGTGCGGTTCTATCTCATCGGCTGGACGCCGCCGTTCTTGGTGTTCGGGCTGCGGGTCGTCCGCAACTTCGGGTTCATGGCGACCTCGGAACTCATCGACATGGCGAGCTTCTCCGCGCTTGCCTTCGAGGCCGCGATGCTGTCGCTCGCAATCGCCGACCGCTTCCGCACGCTCCGCCGCGAGCGCGATGCGGCCGAGATCGAGCGCCAGACGCTGCGCCGTGCCGCCGAGACCGATGCGCTCACCGGCCTTGCCAACCGCGCCGTTTTTCAGGACCGCCTTACCCGGCTCGGCAGCACCTGCGCCGATCTCGTGGTGGTCGACCTCGATTACCTCAAGGAAACCAACGACACCGCCGGCCATGGCGCCGGCGACGCGCTGATCGTCGAAGCCGGCCGTCGCCTTCATGCGGCAGCCGGCGCGAACGCGCTCGTCGCGCGCATCGGCGGCGACGAGTTCGCGGTGCTGCTCGAGGGCGACGCCTGTGCCGCGCTCGCCGCCGTCCTGCGCGAGGTTGAGCGCTCGACATCGACCGCGCTCCGTCACGAAGGGCGCATGCTGCCCCTGTTGCTCAGTGCCGGACATGCACGCTGGAACCCGGACGGTCCCAACACCGACGATCCTGCCCGCCTGTACAAGAATGCCGATCTCGCCCTCTACCGGGCCAAGGCGGACGGTCGCGGCCGCTGGCATTACTGCACCGACGCGATGCGTGACGAGCAGGAAGCGGGCCGGCACGTCGTGGCGGAGGCGCATGCCGGTCTCGCCCGCGGTGAATTCGAACTCCACTATCAGCCGGTTATCGAACTGCGCACCGGCGAGCCGATCGGTCAGGAGGCGCTGCTGCGCTGGTGGCATCCGGCGCGTGGCCTGCTCACGCCGCCGGCCTTCGCCGCCGCCTTCGCCGACTCCAGTCTTGCCGCAGCACTCCAGTCGTTCGTCCTTGATTCCGCGCTCGACCATGCTGCGCAGCTGCACGCCACCGTCACCGGACGGATGCGGGTCGGCGTCAATTTCATGGCCATGCAGCTACAGGGCGAAGGCGCCGCGGAGGCTATCCTCGCACATCTCGCCAATCGCCGCATTCCCCCCGGCAACTTCGTCGTCGAAGTGACCGAGAGCGTCGCCATCGGTCGCGGCGGCGGCCCGGTGGTGGAATGCCTGCGCTGCCTGCGGGCAGCCGGCGTGGCGGTCGCGCTCGACGACTTCGGCACCGGCTATGCCAGCCTCGTCCATCTGCGCGACTTCCCGGCCGATATCCTCAAGATCGATCGCTCGTTCGTCGCAGGCCTGCCCGACGACAGCGACAGTCAGAAGATTGTGCGCGCGATCATCGCGCTCGCGCACGGTCTCGGAAAGCGCGTGGTCGCCGAAGGCATCGAGACCGAAACCCAGCGCGACTATCTGCGCCGCCTGGGCTGCGACGCCGCTCAAGGATACCTCCTCGGCTATCCGGCGCGCACCGTGGCGCAACGAGGCCGACGCGTAACACAGGTGGCCTGAGCACCACAAAAGGGAGGCCGCGCCTGGGAGTACCAGGCGCGGCCAATTCTTCAGGGGGGACAGTTCGCCCGGACTCCGGAAGCGGGGGGCTGAGTGGAGCCGGGCGAGGCTCTACAATCACTCAAAGCGGCCTTGGCAGCGTTAACCAAGATTAGGATGACCATACGGCTTGTCGCAAACACCGACTCGATCCGTCGCATGATGGGCACCGCTCAGTCTTGCGGCACGCACATCTTTCGGCGCCGCTCAGGGCGATGTCGGTGGGCTAGATTGCGAGCGCCCGATTCAGCCGAGATGGCGTTCGAGCAGGGCGCGCATCGCGTGCCGCTCATATACCGCGGCGAACTGGCGGTGTGCCGCACGAGTGCGCTCGTCGCCCGCGCCTTCCGTCAGGCGGCGGTGCTCGGCGGCGCGGCGCGCGAAATAGCTTTCATCCGGTTCGCGGCGGGAGGGATCGTTCGGTAGCTGCATGGCCCGATCCTGCCCCACGCCAAGCGGGCGTCGGACTAACGTGCATTAAGGCGCCCGGCGCCCGTGCGGCAGGGCGATTCCCCGCTGCGCTCAGGCGTTCACCCGCACGACGGATAGCAGGGCCGCTTCTACTGCTGGAGCGGCCCCCTACCAAGTCAAGGAGCCGTCTTGGCAGGCTCGATGGTCAAGCCGGTATTGGCCGCCGTGAACGCCCACAGGTCGGCATATTCCTCGATGATCTTGTCGGTGGGCTTGCCCGAGCCGTGGCCGGCGCGCGTCTCGATGCGGATGAGGCGCGGCTTGGGGCCGAGGTCGGCCGCCTGGAGCTTCGCCGCATATTTGAAGCTGTGGCCCGGCACGACGCGGTCGTCGGTGTCGGCCGTCGTCACGAGGATCGCGGGGTAGGCCTTGCCCGACCGGATGTTGTGATAGGGTGAATAGGCGAGCAGGTTCTTGAAGTGCGCCGCATCCGCCGGGTCGCCATAGTCGTCGACCCAGTAGCGTCCCGCCGTGAACTGGTTGTAGCGCAGCATGTCCATCACGCCGACCGCGGGGAGCGCGGCGGCGAACAGGTCGGGCCGCTGGTTGACGACGGCGCCGACGAGCAGGCCGCCGTTCGAGCCGCCCATGACGGCCAGCTTCTGCGGCGTGGTCACGCCACTCTTCACGAGATGCTCGCCGGCGGCGATGAAGTCGTCGAACACGTTCTGCTTCTTGAGCAGGCGGCCGGCGTCGTGCCACGCCTTGCCATATTCGCTGCCGCCGCGGATGTTAGCGACCGCATAGACGCCGCCGAGTTCCATCCAGGCGAGCCGCGCGGTGCTGAACGCCGGCAGCACCGGCACGTTGAACCCGCCATAGCCATAGAGGATCGTCGGCGCGCCCTTCGAGAGGTCGAGCCCCTTCTTGTGCGCCACGAACATCGGCACGCGCGTGCCGTCCTTCGAGGTGTAGAAGGTCTGGCTGACCTCGTAGGCGCCGGCGTCGAACGGCGCCTTCGGTGCCTTGAACACTTCCGACCTGCCCGTCGCCGCATCGTAGCGGTAGATGGTGGGCGCCATGTTGAAGCTGGAGAACTGGTAGAAGGTCTCCGGATCGCCCGCCTCGCCCCCGAAGCCGCTCGCGGTGCCGATGCCCGGAAGCGCAAGCGTGCTCGCGAGCTTGCCGTCGAGCCTGTGGACACGGACGACGGTCTTCGCATCCTCGAGGTAGTTGGCGATCAGCTTGTCGCCGACGAGCGAGGCGTCCTGGAGGGCGGCCTTGGCTTCGGGCACGATCGTCGCGATCATATTCTCGTCGCCGTTGCGCGCATCGACCGACACGAGCCGCCCCAGCGGCGCATTCTTGTTGGTGATGAAGTAGAGCGTCTCCCCGCGCGACCCGACGAGCTGCCAGTTGTGCTTCAGCCCCGTCGCGAACGCCCGCGGCTTCGCGCCCGGCTTCGACAGGTCGACGACGTGCACCTCGTAGCGGTCGTCAGTGCCCTCGGACGTGGTGATGACGAGCCAGCGCCCGTCGTCGGTGACCTGCGCGCCATGGCCGTAGGTCGGCTTGTCCGGCGTCGCGTAGACCAGCGTATCGGCCGACTGCGGCGTGCCGATGCGGTGGAAATAGACCGCCTGGTTGGTGTTGGTCGCCTGGAACTCGGCGCCCTTCGCCGGCTCGGGGAAGCGCGAATAGTAGAAGCCCGAGCCATCGCCTGCCCAGGACAGCCCGGAGAACTTCACCCACTTCAGCTCGTCGGCGAGCGGCCGGGCAGTCGCGACGTCGAGCACCCGGACGGTCCGCCAGTCCGATCCGCCGTCCTGGATCGCGTACACCACGCGCTTGCCGTCCGGGCTCGGCGCCCAGCCCGACAGCGCCGTCGCACCGTCCTGCGACCAGCTGTTCGGGTCGATGAGCTGCCGCGGCGCGGCGGTCAGGCTGTCCTGGACGTAGAGCACATACTGGTTCTGCACGCCCGAGTTGCGCTCGAAGAAGTAGCGGCCGCCCTCCTTGCGCGGCAGCGTGAACTTCTCGAAGTCCCACAGCTGCTTCATGCGGTTCTTGATCGCCTCGCGCCCCGGCATTCCGGCGAGATAGGACTGGGTCAGCTTGTTCTGGGCATCGACCCAGGCGCGCACCTTGGGATCGTTGCGGACGTCGTTCTCCAGCCAGCGATAGGGATCGTCGACCGCCACGCCGAACTTCGTCTCGCTCACCGTCGAAGCCTCGGTGGTGGGATAGGCGATCGGTCCCGCCGCGAAAGATGCCGACGCCATCAGACCCCCCACTGCCATGACGATGAAGCGTGAACGCATGATCGAATCCCTCCCGAAAACCATCGGAAAATTGCTAGCCGTCCTGCACGCCGCCGTCACCCCTATGACCGCCCAAACTGCGCCGCCCAAGGCGGCAGAGGCGCGTCGTCACCGCGTGCCGTACGTCCGGTCGCCGGCATCACCGAGGCCGGGCACGATATAGCCGTGATCGTTGAGCTCCTCGTCCAGAGCGGCCGTCCAGATCGGCACGTCCGGATGCGCCGTCCGCAGCGCCTCCGCCCCCGGCCGTGCGGCCAGCAGGCAGACGAAGCGCAGGTCGGCGGCCCCGGCCTGCTTGAGCCGGTCGATGGCAGCAATCGCGCTATGGCCAGTGGCCAGCATCGGATCGACCACGATCACGCGACGCTGGGCGATGTCGGCAGGCGCCTTGAAATAATATTCCACCGCCTCGAGCGAGGCCGGGTCGCGATAGATTCCCATATGCGCAACCCGCGCGGCGGGCACGAGGTCGAGCATCCCTTCGGCCATGCCGAGGCCGGCGCGCAGGATCGGAACGAAGACGAGCTTCTTGCCGGCGATCGCCGGCGCCTGCGTCGCCGCAACCGGCGTCTCGATATGGATCAGTGTGGTCGGCAGGTCGCGCGTCACCTCATAGCAAAGCAGCGTCGCGGTCTCGCGCATGACGGCCCGGAACAGCTGCGTCGGAGTATTGCGGTCGCGGAGAATCGTCAGCTTGTGCTGCACCAGCGGGTGCCGAACGATCGTTAGTCCATCCATATCTTGCCGCCTTGCCGCTGCCAGTCGTCATGAAGCTTGCGCGCTGACGCAGCACTAGCCGGCCCCACAGTCGCCGGCCACCCCGAATGGTTGCGGACGCCGGCTCAACATCGCCGGTTGCTCGTTTTGCATCTGGCAACATCATGGCCCGGGCCGCTCGACCCGGCCAAAGGGAGACGGGCCATGCGCCTGCTCGCACTCATCCCGGAAGCCAGCTGCACCCGCGCCTGCCTCGATGCGGCGGCTGCGGCCGCCGGCATCGACCCCGCGGCGCGTATCGAAGCGCTCCACGTCAAAGTCGACCCGCGCGTCGCCGGCCGCCTCGACGAGGAGGTTGCCCTCTATCAGGCGCGCGACCATTACGAAGGCAGCGCCGACGAGCGGGCGCGCGCGACCTGGGCGGAATTCGAGGCTTGGATCGCGACGGCGCCACCCGAGATCGCATCGCGCATCGATCGGCGCGAGGTCGCCGGGTGCGAGCAGACGACCGTCGTCCGCGAAGCATCGGGTACCGGCCTGCTGGTCATGGCGCGACCGCACGACCTCGATGGCCACGATGCGCTCTATGCCGCGCTGTTCATGTCGGGCAAGCCGTTGCTGCTCGTGCCGGGCAACTGGAAGTCTCAGGCCGGCGCGTCCCTCGAGCGACACATGCTGATCGCCTGGAAGCCGACGGTACAGGCCCGGCGAGCTGTGGCGGGCGCGCTCCCGTGGCTGCGCTATGCCGACAAGGTCACGGTGCTGACGGTCACCAAGCGCGGCGAGCACGACGATCCATCCGAGCTGCTCGCGCTTCTGGCACGCGAAGGGGTGACGGCCAGCGCACTCAAGGGCGAGGCCATCAACGGCCGCACGAGTGCGCGTATCCTGGCCGCGGCCGGTGAACTCGCCGCGAGCTGCATCGTGATGGGCGCCTACCGCCACGACCCGCTCGTCGAATGGGTGCTCGGCGCCACGACGCGGCGCGTGTTCGCCGACACACCGCTGCCCGTTCTGACAGCGCACTAAGCGTGTCGTCAGACGCGACCGACCCTTGAGCGCCGGATCCTTGGACAGTACCGCCTTAGATAGGATCGTCATCCCGGGCCGAGCCGGGATGACGTGACGTTTCAGTGCAACGCAGCCCTGCTTAGCCGGCGTTCTCGACTTCGGCTGCCGTCCCGTTGCGCAGCGCATCCGCCTTGGCGCGAAGGGCCTCCGCACCGGCCTTGTCGCCGACGGCGGCCTGGACCTCGGCCTGCTTGTCGAGCTCGGCCGCCTGCTCGGCCGGAGTCGGCTCGGCCTTTTCGGCGCCGCGGCTGCAGCCCGTCACCGCGACGGCGGCAGCGATCAGCAGCAGGTTCAGCTTGTTCATCATTCGATCCTTCAGGAACTTGATTGGCAGCCGAGCCCGAGTAGCGATGTCGGAGAAGCCAGGAACAACAAAATCGCCCAAAATGGGTCATATGGCAGATTCTGCGCCTTGAGCCAGCCGCGCCCGACCGCCCGCTTTCGCAGCGTGGACCACGTCCGGCTCTCCTCTTGGTTCTTTGCAGCTATCGGCTAACCTCCCGCCGACATCAGGAATCGGAGCAGGCGGGCCCATGACAATATCTCGGTCTTATCAGGCGATGGCGGGCGTTCTGGCCGCCGTGCTCCTGTCCGCCGCTGCCGATGCCGCCCCCTCGCGTCCTCGCGCCCGCGATGCCGGAATCGGCTTCGGCATCCTGACGCCCGGCCCCTTGAACGCGATCACTGACGTCGCTGGTGTCACGGTCGGTCACGCCACGCTCATCGAGGGCACGGCGGTTCGCACCGGCGTCACCGCCATCCTCCCGCATCCCGGCAACCTCTTTCAGGACAAGGTGCCTGCCGGCTTCGCGGTGGCCAACGGCTTCGGCAAGTTCATGGGCAGCACGCAGATCAACGAACTGGGCGAGATCGAAAGCCCGATCCTGTTCACCAACACGCTCTCGGTGCCCGAAGCCGCGGCGGCGGCGATCGAATGGACGCTGGCGCGGCCCGGCAACGAGGAGGTGCGCTCGGTCAATGCGGTCATCGGCGAGACCAACGACGGCTTCCTGAACGACATCCGCGCACGCCGCGTCACCAAGGCCGACGCCGCCCGCGCGATCGCCGACGCCAGATCCGGCCTGGTCGCCGAAGGCTCGGTTGGTGCGGGCACCGGCACGGTCGCCTTCGGCTACAAGGGTGGGATCGGCACCAGCTCGCGCCGGCTGCCGGCCGGGGACGGCGGCTACACGGTCGGCGTGCTCGTCCAAAGCAACTATGGTGGCGTGCTCACCGTCGCGGGCGTGCCCGTGGCCCAGCGGCTCGGGCGGCATTTCCTGAGCGCGGCGGAGACGCGAACGACCGCGGACGGTTCGGTCGTCATCGTGGTGGCGACCGATGCGCCGTTATCGGACCGCAACCTGCGCCGGCTGGCCAGCCGTGCGTTCATCGGCATCGGCCGCACCGGCTCGCCGATCACTAACGGCTCGGGCGACTATGCTGTCGCCTTCTCGACGCACTCCGCAGTGCGACGCACCGCCGAGCGCCGGGCCCGTCTCGCTACTGTCGAGGATCTACCCAACGACCAGATGTCGCCCCTCTTCCAGGCCGTGACCGAGGCCACCGAGGAGGCCGTGATCAACTCGCTGTTCGCCGCGACGACCACGACCGGCCACCGTGGCACTATCGAGGCGCTACCGGTCGACAAAGTGCTCGAGTTCATGAAGGAGCGCCGTTGACGCCCTAGCCGGTCGTTTCCCGGCCGAAAGCGGCGGTTCGTCGAGGCGGGCGCAGCTTACCGGCAGCGGTGCGCGTTCATGCCCAAGGCAGCTACCTGGGAGGATCGCGTGTCGATCGAGATCGTTGCGACCAAGAACGGCCCCTATCTGGTCACGGGCGACCTGAGCCAGCTCGACCTGCGCGACGGCGACGGCAATCTCTTCGATGTGGCCGGCAAGAAGCGCGTCTTCCTGTGCCGCTGCGGCGCCTCGACCACCAAGCCCTTCTGCGACGGCCAGCATTCGAAGATCGGCTTCCAGGCCGCGGAGGCGGCCGTCGCCGCCGGCGGCTGATTCGGGCTCAACCGCCCGCAGCGACCGCGTCAGCCGGGCATGCGATGGAGCGCGCAGAGCTTGTTGCCGGCCGGATCGCGCAGATAGGCGAGATAGAGTTTGCCAAGGGCGCTCTCGCGCACGCCCGGCGGATCCTCGCAGGTCCGGCCGCCGTTCGCGACGCCGGCGGCGTGCCAAGCCTCGACCTCATTCGGCGACTTGGCGGCAAAGCCGATCGTGCCGCCGTTGGCATGGCAGGCCAGCTCGCCGTCGATCGGCTTGCTGATCGCGAACACGCCGGTCGGCGTCATATAGAAGACGCGCCCCTTTTCGTCGGTCCGGCCGGACGGCACGCCTAGCGCCCCCAGCACCGCGTCGTAGAATGCCTTCGAGGCCTCGACGTCGTTCGCACCGACCATGATGTGACTGAACACCGGCTTCCTCCCCTCATGATGTCGCGGATGCTTACACCGCCGCATCGATCAGACCGAAGCTCCCGCCGGCCGTCAAGCTGACCAGCCAGGTGGACCGGCGTTCAGCCCTCGCCGGCAGGCCGAATGCTTCTGCTCGCCGTTCGCGGTTGGTCGTTTCATCCCGTATCCGCGAAACAGTTAATTTCCCGTTCACCATCGGGGCGCCGTCCTGCGCGCGGGGCAGCCGGGTACGCCCCCTCAGGCCCGGCCGCCCCGTCCCCAAAGGCAACAAAGGAATGCCACATGAAACGACTGGTTCTCGCGACCTCCGCTGCGGCTCTGACCCTTTTCGGAGCGGCGGCGAACGGACAGACCAGCACGCCTCCCACAACCGCGCCCGCTGACGCAGCGAGCGCCGCCACGCCTCCGGCGGATGCCTCGACGACGGCCCCCGCCGATGCCACGGGCGCAACGGTCACGACCGACACCACCACGACCGGTGCGGGCGACACGACCACCCAGACGGTGCAGACGCCGAGCGGCAACACCACCGAGGTGACCAAGGCGACCGAGGACGGCCAGCAAAGCACCACGGTCACCAAGTCGAAGAAGTCGAAGCGGCCGCACAAGGCCGACTAAGGCCAATCAGGACGGAGGTGCCGGGCCGTCTCCCCTTGTGTCCCGGCACCTCCCCCTCCTGCCCTTGAGCAGCGCGCCTGAGCCCGAAGGGCCGCCCTCCTCATCAACGGCAACAATGGGCACGCCGCAGGCGTTGATCGTTCGGACACGGGCGGCGGAGCTTGGGTCGAACTTCGTGACGGCAACAACCTGCATACCGAAAGCGACGATCGCCAGCCGCGAGGCCGATCGCACGTGAACCGCGGCGGCGAGGAAAGCTGGTCCCGCCAGAGCGGCAGCCGCGTCGCGCTCGGCATCATCGCGGCGGTCGCCGCGGCCGCGGCCGCCCGCTTCCTCGCCTCGATCCTCGTGCCGTTCGTGATCGCGGTGTTCCTCAGCATCATGGTCGAGACCATCGCCCGCTTCGTCCGCCTGCGGGCGCCGTCGCTGCCGCGCTGGTTCGGCCTCGCTGCCGGCATCGTCCTGCTGACCGCCGCGCTGGCCGGTGCGGTCTGGGTCGTCGGCGCCTACACCGCCGACCTCGCCGGCCAGGCATCCGCCGTCCTCGCCCGCGTCGATGCGCTGCTGGCCGCGCTGGCACAGCGGGCGGGCGTTGGCCCCGTGTCAGTCGACCGGCTGGTCGGCCAGACCGAGCTGACCGCGATCGGCGGCGCGCTGCTCAACGGCCTGCAGGGCTTCGCGTCCGGCGTCCTCTTCGTGGCTATCTATCTCGGCTTCCTGCTGGCCTCGCGGCGGAGCCTAACGCGCAAGTTCGGACGCCTGTTCACGGCCGGCGGCGCGCGGCCGCACGCGCGGCGCGTGCTGGCGCATGTCCGCGACGCCACGCAGCAATATGTATGGGTGCAGACGATCACCGGCGCCGCGATCGCCGGCGCCTCCTGGATCCTGATGACGATCGTCGGCCAGTCGAACGCGCCGCTGCTCGCCTTCTTCATCTTCCTGACCAGCTATATCCCGGTCGTCGGTCCCTTCCTCGGCGTCACCGTCCCGCCCGTCGTCGGTCTGGCCGAGTTCGACGGCTGGACCGTGCCGCTGGTCCTGCTCGTCGGGCTCCAGGCGATCAACTTCGCGTTCAACAACATCGTCGTGCCGCGGATGCAATCGGAGCGGCTCAATCTCGATCCGATCGTGGTCCTGCTCTCGCTCGGCTTCTGGAGCTGGCTCTGGGGCCTGCCCGGCGCCTTCCTCTCGACCCCGCTCACCGTGCTCGTCATGGCGATCTCGGCGGAGCTGCCGCGCGCCCGCTGGCTCGCGGTGCTGCTCTCGCGCGACGGTGAACCCGGCGCACCGCAGCCACCGGCAGCGCGCTTCCAGCGGCGAACCGGCAAGCCCGCAACCAGCCGCGTCCCATCGGCACGCTCGATGGATGGTTAGGGACCGCAGAGGCTCCCGCCGCGTGAAGCCGACCGAGCCCAGATGCTAACGGGCCGCTGCTGGCTCGGCCTCTTCTTCACCTTCGGCGTGCTCCGCTTCCGGCGCCTCCTCCTGGGTCTCCGTCGCGATATCCTCGTCGGACAGCTCCGGCTGCTTCGGCTTGGGTCCAGAAAAACGCTTGCGGCTCATGCTCGCTTCCCTCCAGCACCAGGATAACGCCCGACTGTGTCGCCAGTCGCACCCGATCGCTCGGACCGGCAGCGACCGGCGCCAGAACAGCCCAGAAGCGAGCTCCACGGGCTGGCCATCATTTCCTGTCGAGGCTCGTCATCCCGACGAAAGTCAGATCTCAGGCCAAATTATCGCCGTCGGCCGAGCCGGCCTTATCCTCTGGTGTATTCGGCGATGCCGGCAAGCTGATCGCCTGCGTCCAGCAGCAGGGCGACAACGAGATCAACCGGACTTTCGGCCTCAACAACGACATCCACAAGGCGGTCGAACGGGTCGTTCCCCGGATCAAGGTCCGGATCTGAGGCATGGTCCGGCCGGCCATGCGGCTTCCTGCGCCGCAGCCGCACCTCACGCGGGCACCCAAGTAGCCGCCGGATCAAATGGTAGGCGTCGCGCGTCACGACCGGTAGAATGAGGAACGAGAGTGCGGTCACCGCATGATCGACCTTGCTGGGCTTCGGCCCCTTGCTCTCCCCACCCCGTGATCCTGGCGCCCGCGCGGCAAGTGACCAGCCACAGAAAAGCCCGGCCGCAGTGGGTGCGGCCGGGCTCCGATCGGTACTAGGTGCGCTTAGAAGCGGAAGCCGAAGCCGGCGAGCACCTGGTTGCGGCTCACGTCGAACTTGTAGTCCGAGTAGCGGTACTCGATCTTGCCGAAGGCATTGCCGCCGAAGGCGTACTCGAGACCGGCGCCGACGCGCCAGCCGCCGCTGGTGTCGCTCTGGGTCTCAGAGACGCCGCCCGAGGTGAAGGTGCCGCTGACCTTGGCGTTGGTGTAGCCAGCCTTGGCGTAGAGCAGCGCCTGCTCTCCGATCTTCGCGCCGAGGCGCGCCGAGACTTCGATGTCGCGATCGATCTGGACCTTCAGCCTGTCGGTGCCCTGCGACATGCTGGCGTCGACGCCGGAGAAGTCGAGGTTGGCCTCGATGCCGGCCACGACGCTGCCGAAGTCATAGTCGTAGCCAATGCCGAGGCCATAGAGCAATCCGCCCTCATCGAAGCCGATATCGGCATCTTCCTCCTCGATATCGATGTTGACGCTGTCGTAGCCGAGGTGGCCTTCGACGCGGAAGCCGGTGAACGGCGAATCCGTCTGGGCAAAGGCGGGAGCCGACATCAGCGACGCGGCGGCTACAGCGATGAGAAGATAGGTTTTCATGGTTCATGACCCCCGTTCAGATGAGGGGGCGGCATATGCATCGTTACGGAAGCGAATTATTGTACGGAAACGACGTTAACGAAGGCCAGTTAGAGTGTCCGGGCACAAAAGAAGCGCCTCGGTTATATAAGCAGGGCGCTGTTTGCTAGGTAACCGTCTGACCGCCTCTTACCCACAAAGTAGAAGAGCCGCCCCTCCCGGGTGCGGCCCTTCCGTTGTCCTGTCCTGAGCCGGCTCGAAGTACCCTTCGAGCCGAACGGCTTTACGCCGCCTCTTCGAGCTCCTCGCGCGCCTCGACCGGTCCCGAGTCCTGGCCCTTGGCCGAGGTGTCGCGGTCGACGAACTCGATCACCGCCATCGGGGCGGCGTCCGAGGCGCGGAAGCCGGCCTTCATGACGCGGATGTAGCCGCCGGCGCGGTCGGCGTAGCGCGGCGCGAGCACGTCGAACAGCTTCACGAGCTGCGCGTCGTCCATCAGGCGGGCGTGCGCCAGGCGGCGGTTCGACAGGCCGCCCTTCTTCGCGAGCGTCACCAGCTTCTCGACGTAGGGGCGAAGCTCCTTCGCCTTCGGCAGCGTGGTGGTGATCTGCTCGTGCTTGATCAGCGCGGCCGCCATGTTCTTGAGCATGGCGAGGCGGTGGCTGGTGGTCCGCCCGAGCTTACGGTGCGCATTGCGGTGACGCATTGTTCTCTTCCTTCAGTTCGTCAGGGGGCCGTGTGAGGTACCCCGAGCCACGCCCGGCAGGTGGGCGCATCTTCAAATGGAAGAGGCGGACCTGCCTGAGCCCCGCCCCTGTTCCTTCACCTCGCGCAAAGTACCCCTTTGCGCGAAATGATTAATATTCCTGCTCGAGCTTCTTCGCGAGGTCCTCGATGTTCTCCGGCGGCCAGCCGGGGATTTCCATGCCGAGGCGCAGACCCATCGACGAGAGCACTTCCTTGATCTCGTTGAGCGACTTGCGGCCGAAATTCGGCGTGCGGAGCATCTCGGCCTCGGTCTTCTGCACGAGGTCACCGATGTAGATGATGTTGTCGTTCTTGAGGCAGTTGGCGCTGCGCACCGACAGCTCAAGCTCGTCCACCTTCTTGAGCAGGTAGCGGTTGATCTGGTGACCCGCCGCATCCTCGACCACGCCGCCGGCGGGCACGCCCGCCATGACCGGGGCCGCCGCCTGAACCTGCGGCTCCTCGAAGTTGATGAACAGCTGCAGCTGGTCCTGCAGGATACGCGCGGCGTAGGCGAGCGCGTCCTCCGGGGTCACCGTACCATCGGTCTCGATGGTCATGTTGAGCTTGTCGTAGTCGAGCTCCTGACCGACGCGGGTGTTCTCAACCTTGTACGCGACCTGCCGCACCGGCGAGTAGAGCGCGTCGACCGGGATCAGGCCGATCGGCGCGTCGACCGGGCGGTTGGCCGAGGCCGGGACATAGCCCTTACCGGTGTCGACGGTCAGTTCCATGTTGAACGTCGCGCCCTGGTCCAGCGTGCAGATCACGAGGTCCGGATTGAGCACTTCGATGTCGCCGGTCGTCTGGATCTGTCCGGCGGTCACCTCGCCCGGGCCGGTCGCGGTCAGCTGCAGCCGCTTCGCGCCCTCACCCTGATAGCGCAGCGCGACCTGCTTCACGTTGAGGACGATGTCCGTGACGTCCTCGCGAACGCCGGTCAGCGAAGAGAACTCGTGCAGCACGCCGTCGATGCGGATCGCGGTGACCGCGGCGCCCTGAAGCGACGACAGCAGGACGCGACGCAGGCTGTTACCGAGCGTGAGGCCGAAGCCGCGCTCGAGCGGTTCGGCGACGAAGGTGGCCTTGCGCTTGGCATCGGTGCCCGAGCGGACGTCGAGCTTGTTGGGCTTCTTCAGTTCCTGCCAGTTCTTCGCAATGGCTGCCATGTTTCACCCTTGGCTAGACGGGCGCGGCCTGTACACGGCGCTGCCCGAAGAAAAGTTCGTACGCGCGTCGGGCGCGGGCCATGGGCCCGCGCCAAAGACGATCAGACGCGGCGACGCTTCGGCGGGCGCACGCCGTTGTGCGGGATCGGCGTCACGTCGCGGATCGCGGTGATCTGGAAGCCGACCGCCTGAAGCGCGCGCAGCGCCGACTCACGACCCGAACCCGGACCGCGCACCTCGACCTCAAGCGTGCGGACGCCGTGCTCCGCGGCCTTCTTGCCCGCGTCTTCCGCAGCAACCTGCGCCGCATAGGGCGTCGACTTGCGGCTGCCCTTGAAGCCCATGGTGCCGGCCGACGACCAGGCGATCGCATTGCCCTGCGCGTCGGTGATGGTGATCATCGTGTTGTTGAAGGAGGCATTCACGTGGGCCACGCCCGACGTGATGTTCTTGCGCTCGCGGCGCTTAATGCGGCCCGGTTCGCGTGCCATTGATCTGTCCTTACCCTATCAGAGGCTGGAAAGCCGTGTCGCCGGCCCGCATGAAGCGCACCGGCCGAGCGGCTCAGCTTACTTCTTCTTGCCGGCGATCGGCTTGGCCTTGCCCTTGCGGGTGCGCGCGTTGGTATGCGTGCGCTGACCGCGGACCGGCAGGCCGCGACGGTGGCGGAGGCCACGATAGCAGGCGAGGTCCATGAGCCGCTTGATGTTCATCGCGACTTCGCGACGAAGGTCGCCTTCCACCGTATAATCGCGGTCGATGATCTCACGAATCTGGACGACCTCGTGGTCGGTCAGATCCTGAACGCGACGCTCCGGCGGAAAGCCCATCTTCTGGACGATTTCCTTGGCTTTCGCCTGGCCGATGCCATGAATGTAGGTAAGGGCGATCTCGACGCGCTTGTTGGTCGGGATGTTGACGCCCGCAATACGTGCCACAAATTCTCTCCTGCTCCACAGGTCGCGTGGGCCCGCGGCCTATCTCAAAGCTTCGCGCAGGCACGCGAGGATCGCGGCCTGCGAAAGTTCCGGTACGACGGAAGGCGGGTAGCTAGGCGGCTCCGCTGCCAAAGTCAAGCAGCAAAGACCGCATGAAGCCCATCGACCCACCGCTTTTCAGAGCGCCGGGCAGCTTCCCACCGCTATTGATAATCAGGCGGTTGCCGGCGCCGACAGACTGTCCAGCACCGCGTTGAGTTCGGCGTACACCTGATCCATGGAAGCCATGCCATCGATGCGGCTGACCATCCCCTTCGCCTCGTAATAAGGCAGGATCGGTGCCGTCTTCGCGCGGTACTCCGCCATCCGAGTACGAACCGTCTCTGCGTTGTCGTCGGGACGACGCTTGAACTCGGTGGAACCGCAGACGTCGCAGACGCCGTCCACCTTCGGCCGCTTGAACTTGTCGTGGTAGCCCGCGCCGCAGTTGCCGCACGAGAAGCGGCCGACGATACGCTCCACGAGTGCATCCTCATCGACCTCGAGCTCGATCACCCGATCGAGCTTGCGACCACGCTCGGCCAGCAGACCGTCGAGCGCCTCGGCCTGCGCGAGCGTGCGCGGATAACCATCGAAGATGACGCCGTTTGCGGTGTCGGGCTGATCCAGCCGCTCGCCGATCAGCGCGACCATGATGTCGTCCGACACCAGCTCGCCGGCATCGAGCACCGACTTCACCCGGACGCCGACCGGCGTGCCGGCCTTGATCGCGGCGCGAAGCATGTCGCCTGTCGACAGCTGCACCATGCCGCGATCAGCCTGAAGGCGTTGCGCCTGCGTTCCCTTGCCCGCCCCCGGCGGCCCGAGAAGGATGATGTTCATTTTAGCGACGTGCGCCCCGCAGCTTGGCCTTCTTGATGAGGCCTTCGTACTGATGTGCCAGCAGATGGCTCTGGATCTGCGCCACCGTATCCATCGTGACGTTGTCGACGATCAGGAGCGAGGTGCCGCCGAAATAGAAGGGCACCGCCAGCGACGAAATCAGGAACTCGGGCAGGAGGCAGATCAGCACGAGATAGCCCGCACCGATCACCGTGATCCGCGTCAGCACATAATCGAGATACTGCGCCGTACGCTCGCCCGGGCGGATGCCAAGGATGAACCCGCCCTGCCGCTTGAGGTTGTCCGCCGTCTCCTCGGGGTTGAACACCACCGCCGTGTAGAAGAAGGCGAAGAAGATGATGCCGGCCGCATAAAGCGCCATGTAGAGCGGCGAACCATGCTGAAGCGCCGTCGTCAGCGTGATCAGCCAGTCCGACTGCTGCGAGTTCTGGCCGGCGAACTGCGCGATCGTCAGCGGCATGAGCAGCAGCGACGAAGCGAAGATCGGCGGGATCACGCCCGACGTGTTGAGCTTGAGCGGCAGGTGCGAGCTGTCGCCCTGCATGATGCGATTGCCGACCTGGCGCTTCGGATACTGGATCAGGATGCGACGCTGCGCGCGCTCCATGAAGCAGATGCCGGCGATGACCGCCAGAGCGACCGCGAGGATCAGCAAGATCGAGAAGGCAGACAGCGCACCGGTGCGGCCCTGCTCGAACAGACCGGCGAACGCACTCGGAAGCGCCGCGACGATGCCGGCCATGATGATCAGCGACACGCCGTTGCCGATGCCGCGCGAGGTGATCTGCTCACCCAGCCACATCAGGAACATCGTACCGCCGACCAGCGTGATCACGGTCGTGATGCGGAAGAAGAAGCCCGGGTCGATGACCGCGGAGACGCCCTGGCTCGCGCCCCACCCCTCAAGGCCGACCGCGATACCATAGCCCTGGACGGCGGCGAGGAACACGGTGCCGATGCGGGTGTACTGGTTGATCTTCTTGCGGCCGGACTCGCCTTCCTTCTTGAGGGCCGCGAGCGTCGGCGACAGCGAGGTCATCAGCTGAACGATGATCGACGCCGTGATGTAGGGCATCACGTTGAGCGCGATGATCGACATGCGGTGGAGCGCGCCGCCGGAGAACATGTTGACGAAGTCGAGAACGCCGCCCTGGGTGCGCTGGAACAGCTGCTCGAGCGCCAGCGGATCGATGCCGGGCAACGGCACGAACGACATGAGACGGAACACGATCAGCGCGCCGATCGTGAACCATAGCCGCTTCTTGAGGTCCGTCGCCTTCGAGAAGTTCGCGAAGCTTAGGTTGGCTGCCAGTTGTTCGGCCGCAGATGCCATGATCTATCCCACCCGAAGAGTATGGCTGCCTAAATAAGAGCGCGGGGCGGCGAACGCCAACCCCGCGCCAGTCATCTTTTAGGCTTCAGCCGTCTCGGTCTTGGCCGGCGCGGTCACCTCGAGGGTGCCGCCGGCCTTCTCGACCGCCTCGCGCGCCGACTTGCTGGCGCCGGCGAGACGGAGGTTGAGCTTCGCGCTTAGCGCGCCCTTGCCGAGCAGGCGCACGCCGTCGCGTGCCTTGCTGACGACGCCGGCGGCGACCAGCGCAGCCGCATCGATCGTCTGCTGGGCGTCGAGCTTCTTCTCGTCGACCGCGCGTTGCAGCGTGCCGAGGTTGATCTCGGCATATTCCTTGCGGAACGGCTTGTTGAAGCCGCGCTTCGGCAGACGCATGTGGAGCGGCATCTGGCCGCCCTCGAAGCCGTGGATCGAGACGCCCGAACGGCTCTTCTGACCCTTCTGACCGCGACCCGAGGTCTTGCCGACGCCCGAACCGATGCCACGGCCGACGCGGACGCGCGACTTGCGGGCGCCCTTGTTATCGCGAATTTCGTTGAGCTTCATGTTTCGTACTCGCTTTCGCTGCCCGCGGAATGCGGGAGGGTTGCACGTCGAACTTCCCGATCTTCGCGCATATCGCGCTAGGGAAGTGCGAAGTGGACGGTCGAGGGCCTCAGCCCTCGACGCGCACCATATGCTGCACCTTGGTGATCATGCCGCGGACCGAAGGTGTGTCCTCGAGCTCGACCGTCTTGTGCATCTTGTTGAGACCAAGGCCGATCAGAGTCGCGCGCTGGTCCTTGGTACGGCGGATCGGAGAGCCGATCTGCGTGAGCTTGATCTTAGCCATCGTTTCCTATCCTCAGGCCGTCACGGCTTCGGCTTCGGCCTCGACCGCAGCCTGGCCACGCACGTCGCCACGGCGACCGACGAGGTCGGCGATCTTCTTGCCGCGACGCTGAGCCACCGACTTCGGGCTCGTCTGCTCGACGAGCGCAGCGAAGGTCGCGCGGATCATGTTGTACGGGTTGTTGGTGCCGACCGACTTGGTCACCACGTCGGCGACGCCGAGCGACTCGAACACCGCACGCATCGGGCCGCCGGCGATGATGCCGGTACCCTGCGGGGCCGAGCGGACGTAGACCTTGCCGGCGCCGAAGTGGCCGAAGCCGTCATGGTGCAGCGTGCGCCCGTCACGGAGCGGAACGCGGACCATCGCCTTCTTCGCCGCAGCGGTCGCCTTCGAGATCGCCTCGGGGACCTCGCGGGCCTTGCCGTGGCCGAAGCCGACGCGGCCCTTGCCGTCGCCCACGACGACCAGCGCCGCGAAGCCGAAGCGCTTGCCGCCCTTCACCGTCTTCGAGACGCGGTTGATGTGGACGAGCTTCTCGATCAGCTCG
>JAEZQR010000313.1 GCA_023413015.1 Pseudomonadota bacterium | reverse complement strand
GTCGCCTGCTCGCCGAGGCGCGGGCGGACGAGGCGGCCGCGCATCCGTTCGGGCTGAAGGGCCGGACCCGCTTCGCGTTCGGCATGGCAGCGGTCATCGCGCTCGCCGCCACCGGGATCTACGCGATGCTCGGCCGGCCCGACCTGGAGACGCGTCCGCCGGCGGCCGAGGGGCCCGGGGTGCAGGCGATCGACATCGCGGCGCTGATCCCGAAGATCGAGGCGCGCGTCGCCGCGACGCCGGACGATGCCGAAGGCTGGCGGATGCTCGGCCTCGCGCTGTCCCAGACCGGCCGCTTCACCGAGGCGGTGAACGCCAACCGGCGGTCGGTCGAGCTGGCGCCGGATGTGCCGGGCGCACAGTCGGCTTACGGCGAGGCGCTGGTGCAGGCAGGCGGCGGCACGCTGACGCCCGATGCGGTCACCGCGTTCGAGGCGGCGCTGCGGGTTGATCCGAAGGACGCGCGCGCCCGCTACTTCATGGGCGTGCTCAAGGACCAGCGCGGCGACCGCCAGGGCGCGCTCGACGACTGGATCGCGCTGCTGAACGAGGCGCCGGCCGATGCCGCCTGGGCGCCCGAGCTGCGCGGCTTCGTCGAACGCATCGCGCGCGAGTCGGGGATCGACGTTTCGAAGCGGCTGAAGCTGCTGCCGGGTGCCGCTGGCCTGCCGGGACCGACGCCCGAGCAGATGGCGGCGGCCAGCTCGATGCCCGCGGGCGACCAGCAGGCGATGATCCGCGGCATGGTCGAGGGGCTGGCGGCGCGGCTGAAGGCGTCGCCGCGCGACGCCGACGGCTGGATACGGCTGATGCGGGCGCGCACCGTGCTCGGCGAACGCGATGCGGCGGCCGCGGCGCTGCGCGACGGCCTGACCGCCTTCGCCGACTCGCCCGCCGATCAGGCCCGCCTGCGCGATGCGGCGAAATCGCTTGGGCTGGCCGGCGCCTGAAAGCTTTGACGCGGTCGCGCGTCCGCGCGATATCCGGCCCCCTTTCCTCCAGCCTCGGGTTACGTCCATGTCCACCGCTCCCGCCGCCATCCGGCCCGTCTCGATGACGCTCGCCGCCGATCCCGCCGCCTTTGCGCAGGCGCTCGGCGACTCGTTCCGGCAGACCGGCTTCGCGGTGGTGGCCGACCACGGCATCGACCCGAGCGTGATCGACGCGGCGGTCGCCGACACCAAGGCGTTCTTCGCGCTGCCGGAAGAGGTGAAGCGCCGCTATCATGTTCCGGGCACGGGCGGCGCCCGCGGCTATACGCCGTTCG
The DNA here is from genome assembly GCA_023413015.1 of Pseudomonadota bacterium. Taxonomy (GTDB): domain Bacteria; phylum Pseudomonadota; class Alphaproteobacteria; order Sphingomonadales; family Sphingomonadaceae; genus Sphingoaurantiacus. The sequence goes on along the minus strand of JAEZQR010000313.1, from coordinate 5,093 downwards.
GCATCGAGACCGCCAAGGACGCGACCGTCCACGACCTCAAGGAATTCTGGCACATCGGCCGCGAGCTGCCAGAAGGCCATCCCTACCGCCGCTACATGCCCGACAATCTGTGGCCGACCGAGGTCGAGGGCTTCCGCACGCACCTGACCGGGCTCTACGACGCGCTCGACCGCATGGGCGGAACGCTGCTCGCCGCGATCGCGCGCTACCTGGGCCTCGACGAGCGCTTCTTCGAGGACAAGGTGCGGCTCGGCAACTCGGTGCTGCGCCTGCTCCACTATCCGCCGGTACCAGCCGACGCGCCGGGTGTGCGCGCCGGGGCGCACGAGGACATCAACGTCATCACGCTGCTGCTCGGCGCCGAGGAAGCCGGGCTCGAGGTCAGGACGCGCGACGGCCAGTGGCTGCCGATCACGCCGCCCGAAGGCGCGCTGGTGGTGAACGTCGGCGACATGCTGCAGCGGCTGACCAACCATCATCTGCCGTCGACCACGCACCGCGTGGTGAACCCCGCCCCCGAGCGCCGCGGCTTCCCGCGCTACTCGACGCCCTTCTTCCTGCACTTCGAGCCGGAATATCTGATCGAGACGCTGCCGGGCTGCGTGAGCGCGGACGCGCCGAACCGCTACCCCGAGCCGATCACGGCGGACGAATATCTTCAGCAGCGACTGCGCGAGATCAAGCTGATCTGAGCCGGCGGCGCCGCGCGTCAGGGTTCGAGCGTGCAGCCGTAGTCCGGCTCGAACCGCGCCGAACGCGTGGCGATCAGCGGGATCGAGGCGGTGATTCGCCTGGCCCCAGCGTCCTCGGACAGGCGAACCATTTCCATGCCGGGTTCGAAGTCGGTGCGGCAGCTGGCGAGGCTGCGGTTGCCCAGATAGCGGCAGGCGCAGGCGACGCGGGCGCCGTAGCCGACCGCGACTTCAGCCTGCCGGCCCATCGCGCCGGCGCGCAGCACGAGGATGCCCGCGACGGCAAGGACGGCCAATACTGCCAAGACGATGGCGATCCGCCGGCTTGCCTTCATCGTCGCCCTCCCTAACCTGCGGGTCCGGAACGAGAGGTGACGCGATGCGGCGGTTTCGGGCAAGCCTGATTTTGGCAACGGCGGTCCTGTTGCTGGGCACGGCGCCGCTGCCGCCGGCGGCGCGCGATGCGGTCGAGGCCTTCTTCACCCGGCCGATGCTGGCCGAAACGCGCGCCCTGGTCGTGCTGCGCGACGGGGCGCCCGTCGTCGAGCGCTACGGCCCGGGCTACGGGCCCGACAACCGCTTCATCTCCTGGTCGATGGCGAAGTCGGTGACCTCGACGCTTGTCGGACAGCTGGTGGCGGAGGGAAAGCTCAGCCTCGACGCGCCGGCTCCCGTTCCCGAATGGCACCGGACGCCCGGCGATCCGCGCGCGAAGATCACGCTGCGCCAGCTGCTCCACATGTCGTCGGGGCTCAGGCACACCGAGGGCGGCGATCCGATCTATGATGCCGATACGGTGCGCATCCTGTTCACCGACCGCGCCGGCGACGCCGCCGGCGCCACGGCCACGCAACCGCTCGAGGCACCGCCGGGCACAAGGTATGAATATTCGACCGCGACGAGCATGCTGCTCGCGCGCATCGTCGGGCAGACGATCGCGCCCGATGCGAAGACGCCGGCCGAGCGCCGCCGGGCGATGCGCCGCTACATGGTCGAGCGCCTGATCAAGCCGGCGAAGATGCCGAGCCTGGTGTGCGAGTTCGACGCCGCCGGCACGATGCTCGGCGGTTCGCTGTGCCATGCGACGGCGCGCGACTGGGCGCGCTTCGGGCAGATGTATCTCGACAACGGCGTGGTGGCCGGACGGCAGGTGGTTCCGCCCGCCTGGGTGAGCTTCGTGCGCACGCCGTCGCTGACCGACGGCGGCTACGGCGGCCATTTCTGGCTCAACCGGCCGCGCCCCGAGGGCCGCGACGAGGCGCTTTTCCCGCAAGCCGGGCCGCCGGATGCCTTCGCGGCGATCGGGCACCTCGGCCAGTATGTCGTGATCGTGCCGTCGAAGCGGCTGGTCGTCGTGCGGCTGGGCAAGACGCAGGATGAAGAATTGGGGCCGGTGCGGCAGGCGCTCGGCCGGCTGGTGAGCGTGTTTCCGGGCGAATAGTTGGTGGATTGCCTAATGTGACGGGCCCGAATAGCTTTAAGGCCCAACCAAGGGGGCTATCATGGACTTTCAGACTGCCGTCAGGACCTGTTTCCAGAAATATGCCATGTTCGAAGGGCGGGCATCCCGGCCTGAATATTGGTGGTTCTTTCTGTTCCTGGTCGTTGGCAACTTCGTGCTCGGCATGGTGAGCGACACGCTCGGCCTGATCTTCTCGCTGGCGACGCTGATGCCGGGCCTGGCGGTGGGTGCCCGCCGGCTGCACGATACCGGCCGTTCGGGCTGGTGGCAGCTCATCGCGCTCACCATCATCGGCGTCATTCCGCTGATCATCTGGCTCGCGGCGCCGGGGGTGACCAGCAGCAGCGCCTACAGCAGCGAGCCTGCGGCCTAAAACGACAAGGTTCCCGCCAAGCCGCGCACGGGGCTTGGCGGGAGGTCGCCGGGGGCGATAGAAACCGGCATGGCCGATCCGCGCATCATCGACGTCAAGCTCGACGAGCGCACGATCATCTGGCGCAACGCCGACGTCGAGCAGGAACGCCGCGTCGCGATCTTCGACCTGCTCGAAGGCAATCGTTTCGCGCCGCTGACCGAATATGCCGACGGCTACGCCGGGCCGTACAAGATCACGCTGCGCGTCGAGGAAGGGCGGCTGGCGGTCGATATCGCGGCGGCGGACGACCGGCCGCTTGAGACGCTGGTACTGCCGCTGTCGCCGTTCCGCCGCGTGGTGCGCGACTATTTCGCGATCTGCGACAGCTACTACAAGGCGATCCGCAACGCCGCCCCCAGCCAGATCGAAACGATCGACATGGCGCGGCGCGGCATCCATAACGAAGCCGCCGAACTGCTGAAGGAGCGGCTGGCCGGCAAGGTCGAGGTGGATTTCGACACCGCCCGCCGGCTATTCACGCTGATCTGCGTTCTTCATATTCGCTGAGGGGGAAATTGCCGTGGCCGTGATGTCCGACCGCTGGATCCGCGAGCGTGCGCTTCGGGACGGCATGATCGAGCCGTTCGAGGACCGGCAGCGCCGCGACGGCTGCATCAGCTACGGCCTGTCGTCCTATGGCTACGACGCGCGCGTGGCGCCGGAGTGGAAGATCTTCACCAACGTCGACTCGGCGGTGGTCGACCCGAAGAATTTCGCCGCCTCGTCGTTCGTCGACCGGACCAGCCAGGTCTGCGTCATCCCGCCGAACAGCTTCGCGCTGGCCCGCACCGTCGAATATTTCCGCGTGCCGAAGGACGTGCTCGTCATCTGCCTCGGCAAGTCGACCTATGCCCGCTGCGGCATCATCGTGAACGTCACGCCGCTCGAGCCCGGCTGGGAGGGGCATGTCACGCTCGAATTCTCGAACACCACGCCGCTTCCGGCCAAGATCTATGCGAACGAAGGCGCCTGCCAGTTCCTGTTCCTGCAGGGCAACGAGCCCTGCGAGGTGAGCTACGCCGACCGTGCCGGCAAATATATGGGCCAGCGCGGCGTGACGCTGCCGCGCCTGTGACCGCGAGCCTATGACCGCTCAGGCCGAAAGCCGCGCCGGCCTGTCCGCCGGCTTCGGCGCCTATTTCATCTGGGGCCTGTTCCCGATCTACATCAAGCTGCTGACGGGCGTGCCGGCGGCGGACGTGCTCGCGCACCGCATCCTATGGTCGAGTGTCTTCCTCGTGGCGCTGGTGACCGCGAGCCGGCGCTGGCGCGAGGTGGGGCGTGCGCTCGCGACGCCGTCGACCCGGCTGATGCTGATCGGCAGCGCCTGCTTCATCGGCGTCAACTGGCTGATCTACACCTGGGCGGTGCTCAACGCGCATGTGCTCGACACCAGCCTCGGCTACTTCATCAACCCGCTGATCAGCGTGCTGTTCGGCGTGGTCCTGCTCGGCGAGCGGCTGAGCCGGGCGCAATGGGCGGCGGTCGCGCTCGCGGCGGGCGGCGTGGCGATCGTGACGGTGGCGCGCGGGGCGCTGCCGCTGATCTCGCTCGCGCTCGCCTTCAGCTTCGCGACCTACGGCCTGCTGCGCAAGCGCGCGCCGGTCGATGCGCTGAGCGGCTTGTTTACCGAGACGCTGCTGCTGATGCCGGTGGTGGCGCTGTGGCTGGCGTTCCAGGGCACGGTGTTCGGCGATGCCACGCGGACCGACCTGCTGCTGATGGCGGGCGGGGTGGCGACCACGGTGCCGCTGCTGATGTTCGGCTGGGCGGCGCGGCGGCTCCGGCTGTCCACCATCGGCCTGCTGCAATATGTGGCACCGTCGATGGTGTTCCTGCTCGCGGTGTTCGTCTATCGCGAGCCGCTGAGCCTGCCGCAGCTTGCCGCCTTCGCGCTGATCTGGGCCGGGCTCGCCCTCTATGTCGCCGACGGCTGGCGGCGCTCGCGCGCCGCAGTTCCCGCCGCCGTAAAAGCAGGCTAAGCACGAGCATAATGGACAAGATCGTCATCCGGGGCGGCAAGCCCCTTTCCGGCAAGATACAGATTTCGGGCGCAAAGAACGCGGTGCTGACGCTGCTGCCGTGCGCGCTGCTGACCGACGAGCCGCTGACGCTCCGGAACCTGCCGCGGCTGGCCGACGTGGATACCTTCGGGCACCTGCTCAACGGGCACGGCGTCTCGACGACGATCGAAGGCTCGCGGCGCGGCGAGTTCGGCCGGGTGATGACGGCCCGCGCCGGCAACATCACCTCGACGGTCGCGCCCTATGACATCGTCCGCAAGATGCGCGCCTCGATCCTCGTGCTCGGGCCGCTGCTCGCGCGCGAGGGCGTGGCGACCGTGTCGCTGCCCGGCGGCTGCGCGATCGGCAACCGCCCGATCGACCTGCACCTGAAGGCGCTGGAAGCGCTTGGCGCAAAACTGGAGATCAGCGCCGGCTATGTCCGCGCCGTCGCCCCGGGCGGCCGGCTGCCCGGCGGTCATGTCACTTTCCCGATCGTCTCGGTCGGCGCGACCGAGAAT
>JAEZQR010000289.1 GCA_023413015.1 Pseudomonadota bacterium | reverse complement strand
CTCGGCAGGGCGGTCTGGCGGCGGGCACCCGCGGCCTGACCGGCCGCGACACTCGGGCGAACCCGCTCAACGGCGGCGTGCGACGATCTCCAATACGGTCGGCGTGATCATAAGCCTGTTCGGATCGCGCGCCGCCCGGTCGATCTCCTCGCGCACGGCCAGTGCGTCCGCCTCGCTCAGGTACCCGAGCTCGACCAGCCGCGCGCTTCCGGTCTCGACGAACGACACCGGCCACTGCCAGACGAAGTTCGACGGCGGCACCGCATCGACGATCGGCCGCGCCTCGACCTCGAAGCCTTCGGCCGCAAGCCAGTCCGGCAGGTCGAGCGCGATATCGGGTTCGCCGCCCGTCGCGCGCCAGCTCGCCATCACCGCATCGACATAGCGTTCGAGCGCCGGCCCGCGCGGCGCCAGCCGCCAGCCGCGATAGTCGGCATATTCGTGGAAGACCGCGACGCCGCCGGGCTTCAGAGTGCCGAGCACCCGTCGCAAGGCCGCGCGCGGATCGGCGACGAAGCACAGCACCCACCGGCACCACAGCGCATCCGCGACCCCCTCCGGCAGCTCGGCGTCGAGCAGGTCAGCCTCGATCGTCTCGACATTCGAAAGCCCCGCCCGCTCGGCCCGCGCCCGCAAGGCTGCCAGGAACCGCGCCGACCGCTCGACCGCGATCACGCGACCGCCCGGCCCCACGATCTCGGCCAAATCCTGCGTCGCGAAGCCGGGGCCCGCCCCGATGTCCACCACCGTCTGCCCGAGCGTGATGCCGGCGCGACGCCACGCATCGAGCGCCCGCGGCCGCCACACGCGGTGCTGCAGCCCCAATCGGTCGATCTCGGCATCATGCGTGCCGAGCACATAGTCACGGTCGTTCGTCATGGCCGCGCTCCTAGGCCCACCCGGAAGCCGCGGCTATACCGCTTCTTGCGCCCAACTCAGGATGCGGCGAGCGCCCGCTATGCCACCGGCCGCAGCAGCAGATCGCCGTAGTCGAAGCTGAAGTCCGCAAACGGTGAGACGGCGCCGAGCGTCACCTCCTCGATCGCGCCGTTCGCCCCGAGCTTGAACTGCAAATAGGCATCCTCGGCCTCGGGCGAGGGGAAGCGGGTGCGGAACTTGTCGGGACCAACGGGCTCAAGCCGCCCTTTGAGCGCCGGCGTGCGCGTGAAGTCGATCGTGAGCCCCGATCGGTCGCGGCCGATCACGACGTCGCCGTACCACGGGTCGCGATAGCGGCCGGCGTAGCTCGCGAGCGGCAGCGTCAGCTTCGGCGTTCCCGCCGCGGCATCCCTTGCCTGCTCCACCTCCTTCAGGAGTTCGGCCTTGGTCTCGGCATCCTCCTTTGCGCCGAGGCCAATCCAGTCGACCGGCTCCGCGCCGAGGTGACGGTCGAGCAGCATCCGGTACAGCGCGGTATGCGCGCCCTCCTCCTCGGCGTTGGTGAGGATCGCGACGCCGAAGCCGCGGGAGGGAACGAGCAGCGTCCGCGACACGAAGCCGGCGAGGCCGCCCGTGTGCGTCAGGATGGGGACGCCGCGATAGTCCTGCAGCCCCCAACCCAGGGCATAGAGTGCGAAGTGCGGCGAGACTTCCGTATTCTGCTTGGCCGGCGAGGCACCCATGATGGTCTGGCCGCGCCACATGTCACCCGCGACCTTGCTGCTCCACAGCTGGGCGCCATTCTCCAGCTTGCCGCGATCGAGCTGCGCGCGAATCCAGCGACTCATGTCCCGGGCGGTCGAATGGATGCCGCCTGAAGGATTGACGACCGAGGTCATGCTGGGCTCGCGCACCGGCTGCATCCGGCCGCCGACGCCGCGCAGCGGACCGCCGAGGCGAGCGTGACCGGAAGCATGGTTGGCGCTGGTCACGGCCTCCGCCCCCGGCGCCGAGTCGGCCATCCCGAGCGGGCGAAGCAGTCGCTCGGCGACGAACGCCTCCCAGCTCTGGCCGGTGATCGCCGGGATCAGCTCGCCCGCGACGATGTAGAGCAGATTGTCATAGGCATAGCCGCTGCGGAAGGATCGGGCCGGCTTCAAGTAGCGGAGACGTTCGACGATCTCGGGGCGGGTGAAATCGGTGCGCGGCCAGAACATGAGGTCGCCCTGCCCGAGCCCCAGGCCGCTCCGGTGACACAGCAGGTCGCGGATGCTGAGCTCGCGCGTGGCATAGTCCTCGTACATGCGGAACGACGGCATGTGCTTGATGACCGGATCGTCCCAGCCGATGCGCTTCTCGTCCACCAGCAGGGCGAGCGCCGCGGCGGTGAACGCTTTCGCATTGGAGCCGATCGGGAAGACCGTCCGCTCGTCGACGTTGCCACCACGTGCCAGCGAGCGCACGCCATAGCCGCGGGCGACGGTCTCCTTGCCCGTCTCGACCACGCAGACGGCGAGACCGGGAACCTGGAAGGCCTTCATGGTCGCGAGGACGAGATCGTCGAGGCTCCGTGCCGGTGCCGGGCGCGTCGTCTGCGCTGCCGCCGGCAGGCCGCTGGCGAGCGTGGCCACGAGGCCGGAATTGAGAACGGTACGACGGCTGATCATGAAAGCGCCCCCTGTCGGTCGTGCATCGCCCGGTTTTCAGCAAGAACCGGGCCACCCGCACAGAGGGGCATCCACCGAGTAGCGAGCCCCGCGCGCAGATCACGGCGGCGTTCGCATCCGGACATGCGGCGTCCGGAATCGAACATCTTCGGCGACTGGCGTCTTTGCGGAAGGCGCGTTCCTACGCTTTCCGTTCCGCGATGTGGCGTTCGATGATGCGGCCGAGCACCGTCAGCGGCACGCTGCCGCCGAGCACCACGGCGTCGTTGAACGCCTTGAAGTCGTAGCGGCTGCCGAGCTGGGTCTGCGCCTGGCGGCGCAGGCGGTTGATCTCGGTGTGGCCGATCTTGTAGCCGCAGGCCTGGCCAGGCCAGGCGCAGTAGCGGTCCACCTCGCCGGTCACCTCTTCCACCGACGATCCGTTCGTCTCGGCGAACCACTTGATCGCCTGCTCGCGCGTCCAGCGCTTGGCGTGGAGCCCGGTGTCCACCACCAGCCGGCAGGCGCGGAAGGCGAGCGACTGGAGATAGCCCAGCCGCCCGACCGGATCATTGTCGTAGACGCCGAGCTCGGCGGCGAGTTGCTCGCCGTAGAGCGCCCAGCCTTCGGTATAGGCGCTGAAGCTCAGCAGCGTGCGCAGCAGCGGCAGCTTGAACGTATATTCGCCCTGCCAGACATGCCCCGGGATCGCCTCATGGTAGGCGAGCGTCGGCAGGCTGTAGCGCGTGTGCAGCTCCGTCGTCCGCAGGTTGATCCAGAACTTGCCGGGCACGGTGCCGTCGATCGAGCCGGGCCCGCCATAAGCGCCGGGCGCGCCGGGCTCCTCCTCGGGCGGCAGGCGGCGCACCTCGACATTGCCGGGCACCAGCGTGTTGAACGCCTGCGGCATGCGCGCCCGGATGTCGGTGATGCGGCGGTTGAGGAAGTCGAGGATTTCCGCCCGGCCCTGATCATTGTCCGGGAACAGGAAGCGCGGGTCCTTGCCGAGCGCCGTCATGCGCGCCCCCACGCTGCCGTCGCGGTAGCCGAGCCCGCGCAGGATGGTGTCCATCTCGGCCTGAAGCGTCTTCAACTCATCGAGGCCGATCTGGTGCACCTCCGCCGGCGTCAGCCGGGTCGTGGTCGCGGCGCGAAGCGCCCAGGCATAGTAATTCTCGCCGTCGGGCAGCTTCCAGGCGCCGGCGTCGCTCGTCGCCTTGGCGCGGTGACGCTCCAGCTCGGCGATCTGGCGGTCGAGCGCCGGCGCGATCTTCGCGGCGGCGATCTGGCGGGCGCGCGCCGACCAGTCGCCGGGGATGTCCTTGGTGCGCCGCTCGATCGAGGTGACCACGCCCCAGCCGCCAACATCGCCGCTGCGGGCCAGCCGGAGCTGCTTCAGCGCCTTGTCGAGCAGGAAGTCGGGCGCGATCGCGCCGCGTGCGGCGGCGCTCTTCAGCCGCTCGGTCTCGCCGTCGATGTTCGCGGGATAGGCGTCGAGGCGGGCGAGATAGGCCTCGGCATCGGCCGCCGTCCGGATCTGGTGCTCGCTGTCGAGGAAGCGCGGCGTGTCGAGATAGGCGCCGACGTTCTGGATCACGGCGTAGGGGGTGTTGCGCCAGCCGCCGACCGCCACGTCACCATAGGGGAAGCGGAAACCCTCGCGCCCGGTCTCGAGCGCGGTGAGCGCCGTGTCGACATGAACGCGCGTCATCGGGTCGAGCCCGGTCTGGTCGATCCCGCGCAGCCGCGCGATCAGCCCGTCGAGCCGGGTGGCGATCGCCTGCTGGCCCGCCGGGGAGCGATCCGTGAGCCGCGACTTCAGCCCCGCCCGCGCGCCGGTATCGATGCCAAGCGTCGTCGCGCTTTCCGGATACATCGCCATGAACGCCTCGGCCGTCTCGGCCAGCGCGGCGTCGGCTTCCGTAGCCGGTGCTCCCGCCGCGACTCGCGTGCAGGCGGGAACGAACGCCATCGCCCCGGCGGCGCCTGCGGACTGAAGAAGGCTGCGACGGGTCAGCTTCATGCGAACAACTCCTGTCGGAATTTCATTGGGATCAGTGTGTTTGGGCCGGCGCGGCTACGGCTTCGCGACCGGCCGCACCGGCACGCGGATGTTGCAGACATCGACGCCGCCCATGCCGATCAGGAAGCCGTCGCGGTCGCGGTTGGCGCGCGCGTCGACGAACGCCGCGAAGGTCGGCGTGTCGGTGCGCATCACCTCGACGGCCAATCGCTCGGCCGCCGGCACGTCGCTCCCCAGCCGCACGCGCCTTACGGCCACGCGCTGGCTGTCCTGCTCGTAGAAGCCGAGCTGCCCGCTGCCGCGCGGCAGCGCGGTCAGCAGCTCCATGCCCTGGATGATCCGGCCCACCGGGGCATAGTTGCGGTCGAGGTGGCGCGGCGCGTGGCCGATCGGCGTGAACAACTCGGCGCCCGAGCCGCTCTCGGGCGACTCGCCACGCCCGACGCTCAGCGCCGAATAGCAGTGCGCCATCCACGCCTTGCCCGACTTCGGATCGCGCGCGGCCGGGAAGCCGTCGACGAAGCCGACCTCGGGCGCATAGGAGTCGCGCTGCTTGATGGGAACGAACGCCAATCCCTTGGCGTCGCGCTCGGCTTCCAGCGGCAGCGTCGGCTTAGCGGTGCCTAGCGACTTCTTCTCGGTCGCGTCGCCCCACTGGGTGACGTAATTCTCCTGCACGCGGTTCACCGTCGTGCCGTCGAAGAATCCCTCGCGCACTAGCGTCTTGATGTTGGCGACATGGAGCGGCGCGAACTGCGGCGCCAGCTCGATCACCACGGTGCCGCCGTTCACGTCCATATACAGCGTGTTCTCGGGCGCGAGCCGCCGCCAGTCGGACGGCTTCGACTGCTCGATCACCGCCTGCGTGCCGAGCGGTTTGGCGGGAGCGAAGGCGGCGAGCGCGATCAGCGCGGCGGAGGCGAGGAATCTTGTCATGTCCGGAACTTCCCCGCTCGTTCCGCCAGCGTCAAGGAAGTTGCTTGCACCGCCCTGGTAAGTTTCATATAAAAACCTTACAGCCAATCCAGGGAGGTGCCCATGATCGTCTATGGTGCGTCGCTGTCGCCGTTCGTGCGCAAGGTGCTGGCGTTCGCCGCGGAGAAGGGGGTGACGGTCGAGAACCGCCCCTTCTCGCTCACCAGCCCGCCCGCCGAGTTCCTCGAGGCCAGCCCGTTCCGGAAGATCCCGGCGCTGCAGGACGGCGACTTCAGCGTCTGCGACTCGTCGGCGATCGTCCATTACATCGAGGCGAAGCACCCCGCCCCGGCGCTCATCCCCGCCGATCCGCGCGACCGCGCCCGCACCATCTGGTTCGAGGAATATGCCGACACGATCATGGTGGCGGTGATGGGCAAGATGTTCTTCAACCGCATCGTCGCCCCGCGCTTCCTCGGCCGCCCCGGCGACCTCGCCGCCGCCGACGCCGCCGAGCGCGACGAGCTGCCGCCCGTCCTCGACTATCTCGAGCGTCACGCGCCCGAACCCGGTGACTTCCTCGTCGGCGGCGCGATCACGCTCGCCGACATCGCGGTCGCAAGCCCCTTCGCCAACCTGCGCCACATGAACGTGTCGCTCGATCGCTTCCCGCGCAGCCGCGCCTGGGCCGATGCGATCCTCGCCCGCCCCAGCTTCGCGCCCTGGGTCGAGGGCGAAGCGAAGTTCCTCGCGGCAGCCTGACGCTTCGGAGCGACGCCTCCCCGGCACGCGGCGGACGGCGGGCGGAAGCGATGGCTCCTCTCTACCGCCCGTTCGTTATCCCGTCTCTGCCCGGGGAGGTGCGGCGCATGAAGCCCATGACCGACAAGCATCTGGCGGTCCTGCGCCGCCACATGGTCGAGCTGATCGGGGTCCACTACGACCTCGCCAGCGAGGAGATCGGCCGCGACAGCCTCGACGAGCGCGTGGCCGAGGCAATGATGAACGTCCCCCGCCACGTCTTCGTCCCCGCGCCCTTGGCCGGGCTCGCCTATCACGACACGCCGCTCCCCATCGGCTTCGACAAGACGATCTCGCAGCCCTTCATCTGCGCGCTGATGCTCGACCTCCTGAGCGTCCAGCCCGACGACAATGTGCTCGAGGTCGGCACCGGCCTCGGCTACCAGGCCGCGCTCCTCTCGGAGCTGGCCGCGCAGGTCTGGAGCGTCGAGATCGTCGAGGAGTTCGCCGCCGCCGCCGAGCTGATCCTGCGCCAGCTCGGCTATTTCAACGTCGAGGTGCGCGCCGGCGACGGCACGCGCGGCTGGCCCGAGCACGCGCCGTTCGACCGCATCCTCGTCACCGCCGCCGCCGCCCGCCCGCCGCAGCCGCTCACCGATCAGCTGAAAGCCGGCGGCCGCCTCGTCATGCCCGTCGGCACCGAGGAGGTGCAGCACCTCACCGTCTTCGACAAGCGCGCCGACGGCACGCTCGCCGAGCAGGAGATCATGCCCGTCCGCTTCACCAAGCTCGAGGTCGATGTCTGATCCGTCAGGGCCCTCCCCTATCGAGGGAGGAGCCCTGCAACATATTATCTGCGGGGTGTGCCAAGCGGCGATGACGCTCGCAGCTACGCCATTCCGCTCTTACCCTGCTGCTTTGATCGTATCGGTCTTGACCAGGAGGCTCGCCTGCACCGCCGCCACGGACCTACTTTGCCAATCTGGCGATGAGTTTGATCTCGGTGATGCCGCGATCGGGGATGAGGCGTGCGACCTCGATCGCGGTCCAGGCTGGGAAGGGCGGCTTGATGTAGCGGCTCTTCACGGCGGTGATCGCCGGCATCTGCGTCGTCAGATCGGTGTGATAGCTGGTGACATCGACGACATCATCCCAGGTTACACCGGCGCGCCCGAGCAGCTTGCCCATGCCGTCGAAGGCGCGGGCATAGGCCGCCTGCAGATCGGTCTCGCCGCGGCGCAGGTTCACGACATAGCCCGACAGGTAGACGGTATCGCCGACCACGATGGCATCGGAATAGCCCCAGTCCTCGTTGAACTTCAGCATCTGCGGATCGTCGGGCATGATGGTGGTCGCGTTCTGGCGCGTGCCGGCCGCGGCCGAAGTCGTGAGCAGTAGGCCGCTTGCCGCGAGCAGTATTCCACGGTTCATGAATTTACCTGTTCGTTGATGGCTGTTGCTGGGTTTCAGGCACGGTTGCCGGTGCGCCAGCCGGTGCTGTCGTGTTCGAGCCAGGCTGCCAGCTGCGCGGCTTCGGTCTCGTCAAAGTAGCGGGCGACGACATGGAGCGCGAGATCGATGCCTGAGGTGAGGCCACCGGCACTCATGACCTTGCCAGCATCGACGAAGCGCCGTCCTTTTCGCAGTTCGATAGTCGGGAACTGTTCTGCAAATCTGTCATAGGATGCGTGGTGCGTAGTTGCGGGCACGCCATCGAACAGCCCGAGACGAGCCAAATGGAAGGCGCCCGTGCAGATCGAGGCCGTGATGTCGGCCTTGGTGCTTGCCTGCCTCAGCCAGCGGTCGCCTGATTCCGAGCCCTGCATGTCCGGCACGATGATGACGTTCGGCTGCGGTGCATCGGCATGGCTGTAATCGGGAACGACCGTCAGGCCACCGGTCATCTTCACCGGTTCACGCGTGGATGCGACGGTGTAGAGCTCGAAGGGAAATCTATGGAGACCTCGGGTTGCCCAATTCTGTGGGATGAAGTCTTGAAACACCTCCCAAGGTCCCATCGTGTCGATCACATTGGCCTCCGGACTGATCATGAAGGCGACCTTGATCCTGGCGCCCGCTGCCATCGCCAATGCTCCGCCCCCGGCTAAAACTGCCATTGCTGCACTGGCCGCCCCGATCTTGATCACTTCACGACGATTCATCTCTACTTCTCCCGCTGTCAGACGAGCGAAGGGGGACCGCGGCCATTTGCCTAAGCTTCATGGGCGCCACTCCCCCGCCGCATTGGATGAGCGGGGGCGTAGGCCAGCGACTGACGCCGCCGCGAGCGCGATGTGACGAAGGGACGAAAAGCGTGATGTTGGGACGTGACGCTCAGGCGAACCTGGCGATCTCCGCCCGGTATGCGTCGCCGACCTTGTGCTCGGTCCCGTCCACCAGCCGCACATGATCGCGCAAGCCTTGCGAGTCGGGGTCGATCGCTGCCCGGTTGACGATGACCGACCGGCTGATGCGGATGAAGCGGTTCGCGTCCAGCAACGCCTGCGCCTGCCGGAGCGTCATGCGGCACACATGGCTGCGCGTGTCCGTCCGGAACTCGACATAGTTGCCTGCCGACTTCAGCCAGCGGATGCGGCTGGGCTCGACCGGAAGACCGCTGCCCCGAGCATCGGCCTTGATCGGCAATGAAATGGCGTAGGTTGCGATCACCGTCAGCAGCACGACGATGATCGTCTCCGAGGCGTGCGACACGGCATGCACCTGCATCGCCGCGCCAAGTGACTGTTCATGTGATGGGAAAACCAGCCATTGGATCACACCCGAGACGATCAAGGTCAGCGGCAGCACGGTCGCGATCAATGCGATACGAGCCCGTTTCGCGCTCACGCAGCGCAGGACGAGCTTGTTGCACTCGAAAGCCGCCAGCCACGGCAGCATCGTGACCGCCGCCCAGGCGGCGGCCTGCCCCGGCGAATGGGTATCGCAGATCAGAAGCTCGCGCAGCAGGCAGTAGGATGCGCCGGCGACGATAAGGAGCGTACCCACCACCGCGACTGTGCGCGGCCCCATGGGCCTGACCAATGCACCGATATCGAGGCTCATAGCTCCTTCCCGCAAACCCGAATCCGACACTGACGACCCTCAGTACCGCCCATACAGACGTTGTCGGAGGTGGTCATTCCGGCACCGGCGTCATAGCCTATACGGCCCAAAGCGTCTCCTCACCCCCTCCACCTCCAGTATCGCCTTCACCTGCGGCTCACATCCGGCAGCCGCTCGAGACGAGACCGCACCCATAGCGATCGGCGCCATCGTGCGCCGCGCTGTCGATGTCACAGCCGCCGTGTTCCTGCTAAACCTTCCCGGCCCGGTCGCGCATGGCTTCGATGATCCACTGCCTGAAGACCGCGACGCGCGGACGCTGGTCGCCCGCGGCGGTCACGACCCAATAGCGGAAGTCCATCGGCCGCTCCTCGGACAGAAGCTGCACCAGACGCCCCTCGCGCAGGTGGTCGCTGACCATCGACAGGCGGGCCAGCGCGACACCTTGGCCGAGCAACGCGGCCTGCACGGCCAGGAAGCCGTCGGGCATGTAGACGGCAGGGCATGTCGCGGCCGCCTCGCCCAGCCAGTCCTCCCACCGCAGCCGCCGCTCGCCCTTCACCAGCCCCTCATGATGCACGAGCGGGAAGGCCGCGAGATCGGCGGCCCGGCGCGGCAGCGGCCGGCCGGCGAGCAGCGCCGGGCTGCACACCGGCGCCACGCTGTCGTGGAACAGAAGTTCGCTCGCGCAGCCCGCATAGTCGCCTGGCCCGAAGCGGATCGCGACATCGACTTCACCATGCCCAAGGTCCGCCAGCCGCGTCTCCACCAGCAGCCTGACGTCGATCTCCGGGTAGCGCATACGGAAGTCCGTCAGCCGGGGCAGCAGCCACAGCGTCGCGAACGACTGGAAGGTGGTGATCGTCAGCCGCCCCTTGCGCGCCGGCTGGCCCAGCGCGCGGGTCGCGGTCCTGAGGTCGGCGAGCGCCCGGCGCACCGCGGCGGCATATTCCCGTCCCGCGGGCGTCAGTGTCAGGCTGCGCGCGGTGCGGGCGAACAGCCCCACGCCGAGCCGCGCTTCGAGCGTCCGCATCTGCTGGCTGACGGCGGCCGGCGTGATGTGCAGTTCCTCGGCGGCGCGGGCGAAGCTCTCGTGCCGGGCAGCCGCCTCGAAGGTACGCAGGAAGGCGAGCGGTGGTTCGTGCATGGCGTCATCATGAATAAGCCATGCTTATCCTAAGGCCAAGAAACGAACGTTTGAGACCTAAGTCATCTTCACCCATACGGACCCCGTTCAACCATGGAGCAGCTTCGATGGATGAGGAAAGCTCACGCCACATCGCCCGCAGAGCATTTGGGGCCGCGATCACGACGCTGGCCGTCATGGCCGCAATGACCCTGATCGGCGCCGCAGCGGCCCGCGCCGACGAGGCGCCCGCCGATGTCGTGCGGGATTTCCTGAACGACGTGCGCTCGGGCCGGGACCCGGATGCCGTGCGCCGCTATTTCGCGCCGCAGGTCGCGGCGCATCAGCTGACCTCGGAAGCCGATACGACGGTGATGCGCACGCCTGCCGACTATGCCGCGCACGTCCGCGAGTTCCTGGCGCTGTTCGGTGCCTATGACTTCAGGGTCGAGGCGCTGATCGCGCAAGGCGACCGCGTCTACGCCCGCTGGCGGCAGACCGGCCGTCACCTGGGATCGTTCGACGGCGAGCCGCCCACCGGCCGGCCGCTCACCGATATCGGCTCCGCCGTCTACCGCGTGCGCGACGGCCGCATCGTCGAATATTGGATCCAGACGGACCGGAAGGGTCTCGAGGTCCAGCTCGAACGTGCTTCCGGACGGTCGCGCTGATGGGCAGCCGACGAGGGATCGGCGGCGCCCCGTTCGTAGGGTTTGCCGGGGCCTGCCTCGTACCGGCCGCCCCGTTGCGTCCGCGTCCGTCCCGATCAACTGACGTGAGCACAATCATGCAGCACACCCTTGCCCTCGTACTAGCCTTGGCGATCGGCGCCGTGGCCGCCCCCGCGGCAGCGCAGCCGGCGGCAAAGCCCGCACCTGCGCCTGCTGCGGGCGCCACGCATCTCGTCGTCTTCAATCGTCTCGGCCCCAACGCTGCCCGGATGAACGAGCTTCGCGAGGCCGCGCTGGCGCACCGCCAGCTCTATGTCCGGCTCGCGGACGAAGGAAAGCTCATCGCCGGCGGCCGCATGAGCGGCGAGCCGGTGCTCGGCCTGTCGGTATTCGCCTCGAACGTCGACAAGGCGCAGGTCCGCGCCCTGCTCGAGAACGACCCGGCCGTGAAGGCCGGCATCGTCGAGATCGAGTTCCGCGAATGGCAGCTCCAGATGGGCAGCCTCGCCGGCGCCGAGGCCCGCTAGATACCCGCGCCGGCCGTTCGCGGCCTGCCGCGCAGGGCATCGAGGCTCCACTCGCCCGGTCCGGCCGCCGCCAGGTACAGGAAGACGAAGCAGAACAGGATCGCCGCGTCGCCGCCGTTGAGCGCCGGCCAGAACCCCTGGCTCGCGTGCGCCATGAAATAGCCGACGGCCATCTCGCCGGAGCAGACGAACGCGACGACGCGCGTGAAGAGCCCGAGCACCAGCAGCGTGCCGCCGATCGCCTCGATCAGCGCCGCCACCAGCAGCAGCGTCGGCAGCGGGTCCGGCACCCCCGGCTGCGGCGCCGGGAAGTGGAAGAGCTTCATCAGCCCATGTTCCATGAACAGCAGCGCCGCGATGATGCGAAGCACGCTGAGCAGCTTCGGCGACCATTTGCCGGTGTCAGGCATGACGGGCCTCCCTTTCCAGGTCAGACCACCGCTCCGGACATATGATCTACCAGGAGGCCTACGCCCGCAACCGTCCGTCGCGCGAGGCCTATTCCGCCGGCACCTGCCGCGCCCCGCCGGCCAGTTCGAACCTGGCCATCGCGGGCTCGCCATCGGCCGGCTGGAGCAGCCCCGCGCGCTTGGCGACGATGGTGGGGACCAGCGCCTGGCCCGCGACGTTGACGGCGGTCCGGCCCATGTCGAGGATCGGATCGATCGCCAGCAGGAGCCCGGCACCCTCGAGCGGCAGCCCCAGCGTCGACAGCGTCAGGGTCAGCATGACCAGCGCCCCGGTCAGCCCCGCGGTCGCCGCCGATCCGAGCACCGAGACGACGACGATCAGCAGCAGGTCGGACGGCCCGAGCCCGATCCCGTAATATTGCGCGACGAACAGCGCGGCGACCGCCGGATAGATCGCCGCGCAGCCGTCCATCTTGGCGGTCGCGCCGAGCGGGACGGCAAAGGCGGCGTAGGCCGGCGGCACGCCCGCCCGCTCGGCGGCCTCCTGCGTGACCGGCAGCGTGCCGATCGACGATCGCGTGACGAAGGCGAGTTGCAGCGCCGGCCAGGCCGCCCGGAAGAAGCGCCCCGGCGCGATGCCGTTCGCCACGAGCAGCAACGGGTAGACCACGAACAGCACCAGCGCGAGGCCGGCATAGACCGCGCCGGCGAACCAGCCGAGCGCCGACAGCGCCTCCCAGCCGTAGCGGGCGACAGCATCGCCGATCAGCCCGGCCGTGCCCAGCGGCACCAGCCGAAGCAGCCAGCCGAGGACCTGCCGCGTGATCGCCAGCAGCGAGGCGTTGAACGCCAGGAACGGCTCGCCCCGGGCGCCGACCCGCACCGCCGCGAAGCCCACAGCCGCCGCGACGACGATGAGCTGCAGCACGTTGAAGCCGAGCGTGGTGGTCGCCGCGCCGTCGACGAGCTTGGTCGAGGCGGACAGGCCCAGCGCGTTCGCCGGCACGATGCCCTTCAGGAAGTCGAGCCAGCTGCCGACCGTCGCCGGCGCGGTCGCTGCGCTCGCGGCAACGCCGCTGCGCAGCCCCGGCTCGAACGCGAGGCCGAGCGCGATCCCGATTGAGACCGCGATCAGTGAGGTGAGCGCGAACCAGCCGAGCGTGCGCCCGGCGAGCCGCGCGGCATCGTCGAGGCCGCGCAGCGCCGCGATGCTCGCGACGATCGCGGTGAACACCAGCGGCGCGACGATCGTCTTCAGCAGCTGCACGAACAGCGCGCCGACCGTCTCGAGCGCGGTGGCCAGCGGATTGGGCCCGCCGATATCGCGCGCCAGCAGTCCGAGCGCCGCGCCGAGCACGAGGCCCAGCACGACCTGCACGCCGTACGACGGCAGCGGCAAACGCGAACGACCGGCAGCAGACGCCATCACCAAGCTCCTCTTCGACCCAAGGAGACATAGGCCGCCCGCCACCGCTGACGAGCGGCGATTGCTTGGCTAATGCGAAGAAAAACTTAGCCTTCCGCCGAAGAACGGCGCCAATGCACCCCCACCCTCAGCCCGACGAAGGGGCCGGGGAGCCACCGGCGCGGGCCTGCTTCCATGCTCTGTGCCGGTCGAGCGCATCGAGCTTCGCCAGGAGGCTCGCCTCCACCTCCTCCAGGCTCGGTGGCCGCGGGGCCCGGCCGCCGCGCCGCGCGCCGACGCCCATCCCACGGTCCACCCGTCTCCAGTGCGCCTTGAGGATATTGAGCGCGAGGTAAGGATCGAACTCGGCCGGCGTGCAGGCGGCTGCGCCGCCTGTCACGACCGACGCCTCCGCATCTCCGCCTGCCCTGAGCAACGTCGAAGGGTCCTCGACCACATTCGTCGCCCGCTCGATCAGCATCACCTCGATGCGCGTATAAGCCTGCTCCAGCGCCTCGTCCCACGCCTGCGCGAACGCCGGCCAGCGCGCCCGATGGCGATAGACACTGACGCCGACGATCCCGGCCGCGCGCAGCGCCGCCCGCACGTTCGCCGTCTCGGCCAGATGCGCGAGGAACGCGGCCTGCTTGCGCGGCGTGAACCGGCACGCCCGCGCCCGCGCGATCTGCACCGGCCGCCCCCGCGACCCGCGAGCCACCATATCCCCTGGGCTCTCCGCACATCCCCGTGCCGCGATCCGCGCCTCGCCCTCCCGCAGCGCCGCGTCCCAAGCCGCCGCGAACGCCGCATTCCCGCCCCGCCGCCGATACGCTCGCCCCCGCGACACCCGCGTCCGCTCGCAAGCGAGCGTCACGTTGCAACTCTCCCGCAGCACCATCAGAAACGCCCGTTCCCGCCTCGCCGTCCATTTTGTCATGCGCTCACCCCGAGCTAGCCTGCGCTGAGCAACATCGAAGGCTCGAAGGCCCATCGCCCCTCCAAACGCAAACGGCCGAGGCGTAGATGTGCCCCGGCCGCAGTTATTCAGCTTGACCATTGGTTACCTGGATAGCGTTACGCTGTCAATATATGTATCCCATTTGGTTATTGTGAGAATGTAGTGTCAGGTGCGCCAATGTCCGTTCAGGGTGG
>JAEZQR010000193.1 GCA_023413015.1 Pseudomonadota bacterium | reverse complement strand
TTCTGGTCTCCGCTGATCGAGAAGCTCCGCAACCCGGTCCGGCTGCTCGATGCGGCAGGCCTCGCCTTCTTCTGCGTCTCGGGCGCGGAGAAGGCGCTGGCCTTTGGGCTCAGCCCGGTGATGGCGGCGCTGCTGGGGATGCTGACCGGCGTCGGCGGTGGTATCGTCCGCGATGTGCTGCTCGCCGACGTTCCGTCGGTCCTGCGCTCCGACCTCTATGCGGTGGCCGCGCTCCTGGGCGCCGGAGTGGTGGTGGGCGGGACACTCGTGCACATTCCCTATATCCCCGCCGCGATCGCAGGCGGGCTCGCCTGCTTCGGGCTCCGGGTCATCGCCATCCGCCGCGGATGGCATCTGCCGGTCGCCCCGGGCGAACCGCCGCAACCGCCGACCGGCCATTGACGATCGGGGGCTGCGGCCGCCCTCCATGACACGGCCGTTCCAAAACGGCCGCATCTGGTGTACACTGCCGCCGAGCATCGCCTTGAAAACTCGCGCGAAGATGCGGGGCAGGCAGTGCCGGGTCGCAGGACCGGAATGCTCGAGGGGAGGATATGGGTACGTCCGAAAGGACCGAAGCCGGCCGATGCTCGACCAATCAGCTGCGTGCCCGCCGTTCGAGCAATGCACGCCGCTTCCGCCGTGGGCTCCGGGGCGGGCTGCATGGCATTCCCAGGCGGCCGGATCCTCGCCCATGACCTTGCCGGCGCAGCAGTCTTCGGTTTTCATCGACAAGCTCAAGCTGCGCTCGCACCTGTCGGACGATGATGCAAAGCGTCTGGCGGCGATCGTCGCCCGGCCGGAAGCGATCGCGGCCGGAACCCACCTCGCCTGGCCGGGCGAACGCACCGATCGCGTCAGCATCCTGCTCGACGGCTGGGCCTGCCGGTACAAGAGCGACGCCCGCGGCGAGCGCCAGATCGTCGCCATCCATCTGCCCGGCGACATGATCGATCTCCACGCCATCTGGCTGGGATGGTCCGATCACGGCAGCCTGAGCCTCAGCACCAGCCAAGTCGCCCGCGTGCCGCACGGCGAAATCCTCGAGCTGATCGACGACTCGCCGACCATCGCCCGCGCGCTGCTGACCGAGGCGCTCGTCGATGCCGCGATCGCGCGCGAGTGGCTGATGAACAACGGCCGGCGCGACGCCTATGCGCGGGTGGCCCACCTGTTCTGCGAGCTGGCGCTGCGGATGAAGGCGATCGGCCGGTGCGACGGCGGCCGCTTCGAGCTTGCCATGTCGACCGCCGAACTGGCCGATGCGACGGGCCTGACGCCGATCCATATGAACCGCACGCTACAATTCCTGCAGGCGGGCCGGTTGCTCAGCGTCCGCGACCGCGAGGTCAGCATCGAAGATTGGGAGGGCCTGCGCGACGCGGCGGAATTCGACCCCGGCTATCTCTACCTCGAGGGTCTGGTCGATATGGAGGGAGGCAACGGCCGGACATCGGCGTAGTCGCGCGATAACCGGTCGGCGAGACGTTCGGCGACCCAGTCCCGCACATCCTCCAGCGTGGCGAATATCGTCCGCGGGCCGATATAGGTGCAGGGACCGAAGCCCGCCTCCAGATGCCATTTGCCGATATGTTCGGGATCATGCGCGTCGCTGTCCAGCCGCGCCAGGACGGCCGCCAGCTTGCCGTCCACGAGCACCAGCCGGCCTTCGTGGTCGTCGCCGTCGACGAGTACGGCAAGCGGCTGCATGGTGATAATCGGTTCTGCCGGCCTTTCGCCGCTCCTCGCCATGATCGACCACCCCGCTCAGGTGAGCCCAACTCCTCGTCGCGACTACAGGCCGACCGCAGTCGCCTTAAATACATTTAGTAAAAACTAATCAAGAGCCTCCGGGCTCCATAGCGCCGCCCTGAGTTTACGGCGATTGTTATAATCGCCGTCTCGTCATGACGACCCCGCAAGGATACGGTCCTTCGGCGATGACGGCATGGCGTCGCCGACACCCCCTTTCCCTACCCCCGGCGTCGAGGTTCACGGGGTATGGCCCGTGGAGACGCCAGGGGGAGGCGAGAGGCGGCTGCTAGGCGCTGCGGCCGCGCGCGGCGGCGAGGTTCTGCGCGGCGAAGTCCCAGTTGATGGTGTTGGCGAGATAGGCGTCGACGAAGTCGGGGCGGCGGTTCTGATAATCGAGATAGTAGGCGTGTTCCCACAGGTCGAGCACGAGGAGCGGCACAAGATTCTCGCGCGCGGCCGCGGTATCGCCGTCATGGGTCGAGATCACCTCGAGCTTCTCGCCATTGAGGACGAGCCAGGCCCAGCCGCTGGCGAAGTGGCCGACCGCCTCCTGCTTGAAGCGCTGCGTGAAGGCGTCGAGACCGCCGAAGTCGCTCTGCAGGCGGTCGGCGATCTCGCCCGAGGGGCCGGTGCCGCCCTGCGGGCGCAGCGAGGACCACAGGAAGTTGTGGTTGTAGACCTGACCTGACTGGTTGAAGAGCGTCTGCTGCCCGCGGTCGCGCGCCGCGCGGATGATCGCCACGAGGTCGGCG
Organism: Pseudomonadota bacterium; assembly: GCA_023413015.1. Lineage (GTDB taxonomy): Bacteria > Pseudomonadota > Alphaproteobacteria > Sphingomonadales > Sphingomonadaceae > Sphingoaurantiacus. The sequence goes on along the minus strand of JAEZQR010000193.1, from coordinate 340 downwards.
CCTTCGAGATCGGTGCCGGCGATCAGCTCGTTGGTCTTGTTGACATAGGCGGCATGGTGCTTGTCGTGGTGGAACTCAAGCGTCCGCTGCGACATGTGCGGCTCGAGCGCATCATAGGCGTAGGGCAGCGGCGGCAGTTCGATGGCCATGGGACGTCCTCCTTGCACGAGACTTGAGAATCTGCGGTGGGGCTTCGACGTCTCAACGCACGAACGCAAGCCGCGTAGCGGCTATCGGTCCCAAAAAATGATTATTTGGCCGAAACGTGGTCGCCGATGGCGGCTTGGCCCTTTTCCAGCATGCCATGGCGACGGAGGCAGTGGCGGAGCTGATCGTAGCT
>JAEZQR010000209.1 GCA_023413015.1 Pseudomonadota bacterium | reverse complement strand
CTCCTCGCCAAGACGCCCGCCGAGCTCGCCGGCTCGGACATCGTTGCCCACGCCGCCGACGCCCTCGCCAAATCCAACATCCGCGACATCCACATCCTCGGCCGCCGCGGTCCCCACCAGGTAGGATTTACGCCCAAGGAGCTCGGCGAGATGGGCGAGCTCGAACGGGCAACTGTCGGTGCCAACTTCGCCAACTTCCCTCCCGCCGAAGCCGACGCTGCACTTGATCCCGGCCTCCGCAAGGTCGTCGGCATCCTCCGCGACTTCGCCGCCCGCGAACCGCGCCCCGACGCCGCCGTCCGCATACACTTCCACTTCCTCGCCAAGCCCGTCGCCGTCGAAGGGCAGGACCGCGTCGAACGCCTCCTCGTCGAACGCACCCGTCTGACCGATAACGGGCAGGCAGTCGGCACCGGCGAGACCTTCGCCATCCCCTGCGGCATGGTCGTTCCCTGCATCGGCTACCGCACCGATCCCATCCCCGGCGTGCCCTATGATGCAGCACTCGGCCGCTTCACCAACAACGAGGGCCGCATCGCGCCCGGCCTCTACTGTGTCGGCTGGGCTCGACGTGGCCCAACAGGCACGATCGGCACCAATCGCCCCGATGGTTTCATGGTCGCCGAGGAGATTGCTGCCGATGTATTGGCCGACAACCGCACCGGTCCGGCCGGCCTCGACCGCCTGATCGCCGAACGCGACCTCTACGTCGTGACCTTCCGCAACTGGCAGAAGATCGACGCTGCCGAGGTCGCCCGCGCCCGCGCCGGCGCCCCGCGCGAGAAGTTCGTGCGAGTGCCCGAAATGCTAGATTTCGCTCGCACGTGAACTCGCCCTTGCGGGCCGAGGGAGGCGCGGCTATATCGCGTCGTCCGCCGCGCCGGGGAGTAGCTCAGCCTGGTAGAGCACTGTCTTCGGGAGGCAGGGGCCGGAGGTTCGAATCCTCTCTCCCCGACCAGCACGGCAGGACAATTAAGGGGTCGGCTTCGCCGGCCCCTTTTACTTTTACCATTTCAGGTCAGGCGCATCGCCAACTGCATGCGCTAAGCTCGCTTCTCGGCTTGTGAGGAGCCGAGGTTCGACGCTGCGCGAGTCGGTTCAGTGCCTACCCAGGAGGTGGATGGCGCGGACATCTTGGCATCTGCGGGTTGGGCGCAATCACTGCGGCGAAGATTCTGCGCCGAAATGAACCATGGCCGCATAAAATTCTGATGCGGTGCTGAATTTTCCAAGCACCTTCGGTTTCACCGGTGTTACGGTCGTCAGATATCGTGAAATGGCTGCGGGAGGAACGCGCCGTTCGTAGGTTAAACTGGTGCCATATCTGGTTCCGGTAACGGGAGGGGCTTGTTTAAATGGTAACGGTTCTAAGGTCGTCAACAGATGTGCGTTTGCCAGTACTATTGGGGCGTTCGTCTTTTATGCCGATGGCGGCAGTTATATTTTCAGCAACACTTTGGAGCGCCGCTGCAACAGCGCAGACAACTGAAGCTCCATCGGCAGTAGAAGCGACTGCGCAGTCGGCTGCCGACGCTGGCAGGGCTGGCCCGGTCGAGGGCGGCGAGATCGTCGTTACAGCGCTAAAGCGTAGCACGCAGCTCCAGGATACTCCCCTCGCGATCTCGGCGGTGACTGGAGATTCGCTTGAAAGGGGCGGCAACTACAGCTTCACGAACCTGACCAACAGCACGCCGAGCCTGCGGATCGTCGACAGCGGTCCTGGCAACCGGCGCGTCATCCTCCGTGGCGTCACCGCAGCGGGTGAGCCGACGGTGGGCGTCTATTATGATGAGTCGCCGGTTAGCGGATCGGTGGGCACCACGAGCGACTCGGCTTCGTCAACGCCTGACCTGCGTCTGTTCGACGTGGCGCGGGCGGAAATCCTCCGCGGTCCGCAGGGCACGCTCTACGGCTCGGGGTCGATGGGCGGAACCGTCCGCGTGATCTACGAGAAGCCGAAGGCGGACCGCTGGGAGGGGGCGGTGAACGCCAACCTGATGGCCGTCGAGAGCGGCGATCTCGGCTATTCGCTCGATGGTATGGTCAACGTACCGATCGCCGAGGACAAGGTCGCGCTGCGCCTCGTCGGGAACTACAACCGCTTTGCCGGGTACGTCGACAACATCCGGCTGGGTCTCAAGGACATCAACGATGGCGATAGCTACGGTGGGCGAGCGTTGCTGCGCATCACGCCGAGCGACCGGCTGACCATCGATGCCGCCGTCTACTACGAGAAAGTGGCGACGGACAGCAGCCGCTGGATCTTCGAGACCGGGCAGCGCTATGCCACGAACGGCCGGGCCGAGTCCGGCAACTATGACGAAAACCGCATCTACAGCGGCACCATTCTTTATGATTTCGGTCCGGTGTCGCTCACCGCGGTTACCACTTACTTCGATCGTGACCGCACTGTGGTCGGTGACGTTAGCGACACCTTCATCGGCCGCGACAACGCGGCCGGGTGCGCGCGCTATCGCAACCGCAATGTCGCCTGTTCCGCCAACATGCTTGCGAGCTATCTCACCGATACTCGTCGCTTGTTCGCTTCCAGCCTCTATCAGCCGCAGGGCGTGAAGAACTGGACGAACGAGCTGCGCCTCAGCTCGACCAGCGACGGTCCGTTCAACTGGACGGTAGGCGTGTACAGCGAGGATCGCGACACCATCGTACGCAGCACGCTACTCGTCGCCGATCCTGCCACCGGCGAATTGCTCGACTTTCATAATCCGGCGAATCTCGCCTACGACCGGACGATCTTCGACTATCTGAAGCAGAAGGCGGCCTTCGCCGAGGCATCCTACGAGCTCGTGGACGGCCTGACGTTGACCGCAGGCACGCGTTACTATGAGTACAAGAAGCGCGTCGGCGGCAAGATCGACCTCGGTCAGGAGCATTACTCGTCGGTCGTTACTCCGTATCAGGAGGCGCGCTCGAAAGAGGACGGCTTCATCTACAAGTTCAACCTGTCGTGGGAGGCAACTCCCGATCTGCTGTTCTATACCCAGGCGGCGCAGGGCTTCCGACCCGGCGGCGTGAACCAGGTCATCGGCTTGCCGGCCGCACTTGCCGCCTACACGTCGGATAGCCTCTGGAATTACGAAGCCGGCGTAAAGTCGAAGCTGACGCGCGGCGTGTACCTGAACGTTGCCGCCTATCGCATCGACTGGGATAACCTGCAGGTGTCGGCGCGCACCTCGGGTACAGGATCGGTGTTCGGTCTGATCGCGAACGCCGGCGCTGCCCGCATCGAGGGTGTCGAGGTCGAGTTGTCGGCGACCCCCATCAGCGGCCTGTCGATTGGCGCCAATCTCGGATACACCGACGCTCGCCTGTCCGAGGATCAGGTCAGTACGGTGGTGACTGCGACCGGCCGCAAGGGAGACCGGCTGGCCTTCGTGCCGAAATGGGCCTTGAGCGGTTCGGCTGAATATACTTGGCCGCTGAGCAGCACGATCGAGGGACTCGCCCGCCTCGACGTGGCGCATACCAGCTCGTCCTACAGCACCCTGAGCCCGGCCGACGTATTTCGCCGCAAGGTCGATGCCTACGAGCTCGCCAATCTGCGTGCCGGCGTGCAGTCGCCCGACGGCGACTGGGGAGCCTATCTGTTCATCAACAACCTGTTCGACGCGGCAGCTATCAACAGCAAGTCGAGCAGCTCCAACACCGGTGGGCTGACGACGACTTTCAGTGCTCCGCCGCGCACCTACGGCATCAACGTTCTGCGGCGCTTCTAGGATCGGGGCCGCCCGCATGCGCGGGCGGCACCCTACTGATCGGCCAAGAGCGAACTGTGGGACCGGCACGTGGCCGGTCGAGGGAGGGAAATAATGATCGAAAAGAAATATATCGCGGGGATGCTGCTGCACGGCGCTGCGGCCATTGCCCTGTTGGCATCCGCGACTGCCACGACTGCCGAACCGGTGGTGCCGGGCGCGAAGGTCGAAGCGGTCAAGCCGCGCGCTGGCGCTTATCCGGCGCCTGCGCGCCAGCCGGGCGAGGGTGCGGGACCTTTCCGCAGGCTCGTCATCCGTGGCGCGACGTTGATCGACGGTACCGGCGCCCCGCCGCGCGGCCCGGTCGACATCGTCATCGAAGGCAACAAGATCGTCGACATCCTGCAGGCGGGCACGCCCGGGCTGCCGTTGAAGGGTGGCCGTGCCCCGCGCGACTTCGATCATGAACTCGACGCCACCGGCATGTACGTCATGCCGGGCTTCATCGACATGCACGTCCACGGTTCGAGTGCCGACAAGGCGCCGGACCTCAGCTACTCCTACAAGCTGTGGCTGGCGCACGGCGTGACCTCGGTGCGCGGCGTCGATCTTGCACCACTTGAGGTTTCCCTCAGCGAGCGCCGCCGTTCGGCGGCTAACGAAATCGTGGCGCCGCGCATCTTCGCCTGTCAGCGCGTCGGTGACGGCCAAGGCTGGAACAAGCAGCCGACCTACACGCCGGAAGGCACGCGCGCTTGGGTGCGCTGGGCGGCGAAGCAGGGCATCGACTGCATCAAGTTCAACATCGGTCCGGAGCAGGGACCCGAGGCGTTCAAGGCCGCGACCGACGAGGCCAAGAAGCTCGGGCTCGGCACCACCGCCCACCTTTCGCAGAACGGCGTGGCGATGATGAACGCCCGCAAGGCCGGCGACGCCGGGCTCGGCACCGTCACCCACTTCTACGGGCACATGGAATCGCTGCTGAAGCAGAATGCGGTGCAGCCCTACACCGTCGACTACAACTTCAACGACGAGCAATACCGCTTCGCCGAGGTCGCCGACATCTGGGACCAGATCTATCCGCAGGGTTCGCCCGAGTGGAAGGAGTATCTGAAGGCGCAGCTCGAGCATAACGTCACCTTCGATCCGACGATGACGATCTATGCGGCGTCGCGCGACCTGATGCGCGCGCGCAATGCCGACTGGCACGACAAGTACACGATGCCGCAGCTGTGGGGCTTCTATCAGTCGAGCCGCGAGAACCACGGTTCCTACTTCTTCGACTGGACCACGAAGCGCGAAGTCCAGTGGCGGAACTTCTACAAGAACTTCATGGCGCTCGTGAACGACTACAAGAACATGGGCGGTCGCGTGACGGTCGGCACCGACTCCGGCTTCATCTTCAAGACCTACGGCTTCGGTTATCCGGAGGAAATGGAGATGCTGCAGGAAGCCGGCTTCCACCCGCTCGAGGTCATCCAGGCAGCCACGATGAACGGCGCGAAGACGCTCTATGAGCCGAAGGGCGTGGTCGAGCCGCCGATCGGCATGGTCCGCGTCGGCAAGCTCGCCGACCTCGTGATCGTCAAGGAGAACCCGCTCCAGAACTTCAAGACGCTCTACGGCACCGGGCACCTGCGTCTGAACGAGCAGACCCAGAAGCTCGAGCGGGTGGGTGGCGTCAGCTACACCGTCAAGGACGGCATCATCTACGATGCCAAGAAGCTGCTCGCCGACGTAGCCGACATGGTCAAAGCCGAGAAGCGGCGCCTCGGCATGCCGGAAGAAGGGCTGCCGCACCCCTAACTGAGTTGAGGGGGCTTCGTGCCCCCTCATTTACATCAAGCCGAACGCGCCCGGGCTGCCAGTGGCGGACGAGATCGATGGGGAATTGGATGAAGAAGAGTTTCGCCGGCATCTGCGCGTTCGCGCTCTCGGTTTCGATGGCAGGCTCCGCGGTTGCCGATCCGGCTGCTGCACCCGTAAAGCCGGTGCTGACCGGTGCCATTCCGGCGCCTGCGCGTCAGCCGGGCGAGGGCATGGGCCCGTTCCGCAAGCTGGTAATCCGCGGCGCGACGCTCATCGACGGCACCGGCGCCCCGCCGCGCGGCCCGGTCGACATCGTCATCGAAGGCAACAAGATTACTTCGGTCACGCAAGCCGGCTGGCCAGGTCTGCCCTTGAAGCAGGAGCGGGCACCGCGCGACTTCGACATGGAGATCGACGCCACCGGCATGTACGTCATGCCCGGCTTTACCGACATGCACGTTCATGGTTCGAGCGCCGACAAGGCGCCGGATCTCAGCTATTCCTATAAGCTCTGGCTCGCGCATGGCGTGACGACGGTGCGTGGCGTGCCGCTCGCGCCGGCGCCGATCGCCAGCAGCGAGAAGAACCGCTCGGCCCGCAACGAGATCGCAGCCCCCCGCATCTTCAATTATCAGCCGCTCGGTTCCGGCTGGACCGCGCCGGTAGACACGCCGGAAAGGGCCCGCGAGTGGGTGCGCTGGGCTGCCAAGAACAACATTGACGGCATCAAGTTCTTCAACGGCCACATGAACCCGGCGGAGACACCCGAGGTCATCACCGCCGCGATCGATGAGGCGCACAAGAACAAGATGGGCACCACCGCCCATCTATCGCAGCTCGGCGTTGCCAACTTCAACGGGCGCCAAGCAGGGGATGCGCATCTCGACACGATCACCCATTATTATGGGCATATGGAGTCGCTGCTGAAGGACGGCACGATCCAGAAATTCCCGGCCAACTACGACTACAACAATGAGCAGCACCGGTTCGGCGAGGTCGCCGAGATCTGGGACGAGGTCTATGAGCCCGGCTCACCGGAGTGGAAGGAGTATCTCCAGCACCAGAAGGCGAACCACGTCACCTTCGACCCGACCTTCAACATCTATGCAGCGTCGCGCGACCTGATGCGCGCCCGCAACGCCGACTGGCAGGCGCGCTATACGACGCCGCAGCTGTGGAGCTATTTCCAGTCGACCCGCGATAATCACGGCTCCTACTTCTACGACTGGACCACCGAGAACGAGTTTGCGTGGAAGCGATTCTACGATCGTTTCCTGCGGCTTGTGAACGACTACAAGAATATCGGTGGCCGTGTGACGGTCGGCACCGACTCCGGCTTCATCTACAAGGTATATGGTTTCGCCTACGTCGAAGAGCTCGAACTGTTGCGCGAAGCCGGTTTCACACCGCTCGAGGTCATGCGCTCGGCAACCATGTGGGGGGCGAAGACGCTCTACGAGCCGCGGGGCGAGGATGCGCCGCTCGGCGTGATCCGCGCCGGCAAGCTTGCAGACCTCGTCATCACGCCCGAGAATCCGCTGGCCAACCTGAAGACGCTGTACGGCACCGGCCACATGCGCCTCAACCCGGCGACGAACAAGCAGGAGCGGGTCGGCGGCGTCAAGTTCACGATCAAGGACGGCATCGTCTACGACGCGCAGAAGCTACTCGCCGAGGTGGCGGACATGGTGGCTGCCGAGAAGCGTCGCCTCGGGGAAGGCACGCCGACGCCGTGATTGGCGGCAGAGTGGATCAGTGGCGCCGCTACCTCAGTGTCGCCATTGATCCTACCGGTATCATGCGGCGCAGCCAGCTAGCGATGTTGCTGGTCGTTAGACCGGCAGGGCGTGCGTGCTCTTGACCTCCTCGAGCACTGCGTAGGTCCGTGTCTCGCGGACCTTGGGCATCTTCACGAGTGTCGTGCCAAGAAAGTTCCGGTAGGCAGCCATGTCCTTGACGCGCGCCTTGATCAGATAATCGAAGCCCCCTGCCACCATGTGACACTCGAGCACTTCCGGCGTATTCTGGATGGCGGCAGCAAACTCATCGAATGTGTCCCCGGTGGTGCGATCGAGAAGCACTTCGATAAAGACGAGCAGAGCGCAGTCGAGCTTGCTGGGGTTGAGCATCGCCGCGAAGCTCGAAATATAGCCTTGATCGCGTAGCCGCTTCAGGCGGTCGAAGCAGGCCGATGGCGACATGCCACAGCGCGTGGCCAACTCCTGGTTCGTGATGCGACCATCCGACTGGAGTACCCGCAGGATACGGCGGTCGGTAGCATCGAGCATGCTTGCAGCCCCCCTGTTCACACTTTTGTATAGTGATGGCTCTGGTACTGTTGTCGCACAGATATTTCACGGCCTGGCGGGCGTGCGTCCGAATATTGTTCCATATCTGTTGCAAAGTTGCCGCTTTTGTCCGCGATTCGCAGCCTGGCGCTAGCAAGCGCAATTGTATTCTCCGCGTCCATGAAAGGCAGCGTGGCGGAGTCCAGATCGCACAAACATGGGGCCGAGAAGCTATAAGAATCTCCCGAAGGAAGCGTCCCTTTTTGTTGTTCAATCCAGTGATCTGCGGAATA
>JAEZQR010000085.1 GCA_023413015.1 Pseudomonadota bacterium | reverse complement strand
CCTTCACGCGGATGCGGCGGTTATGCTTGAGCGACAGCAGGTGATAGCTCACCTCGAAGCGCTCCGGCCGGTCCGGAAAGTCGACGCCGGCGATGTCCATGAGCTGCCCGAAGCGCAGCTCGGCGTCGTCGCGAAGCGCCCGCATCACGTCGAGCAGCGCCTCGCGGCGCACGACGACCGTCAGCTCACCGACGACCTCTTGCGCATCAAGCAGCGCGTCGCCGATGAGCGCGCGCAGGCGATCGACGACACCGTCGTTGGTGGCCATGACAGGAGCTGGACTGCTCATCGTTCAAACGTCCCCAGCCGGCGAATCTTCCGCTGCAGCGCGAGGATGCCGTACAGCAGCGCCTCGGCGGTCGGCGGGCAGCCGGGTACATAGATGTCGACCGGCACGATGCGGTCGCAGCCGCGCACCACCGAATAGCTGTAGTGATAATAGCCGCCGCCGTTGGCGCAGCTGCCCATCGAGATGACGTAGCGTGGCTCCGACATCTGGTCGTACACGCGGCGCAGCGCCGGGGCCATCTTGTTGCACAGCGTGCCTGCGACGATCATCACGTCCGACTGACGCGGGGACGCGCGCGGCGCGACGCCGAAACGCTCGAGGTCGTAGCGCGGCATGTTGGTGTGCATCATCTCGACCGCGCAGCAGGCGAGGCCGAAAGTCATCCACCACAGCGAGCCGGTACGCGCCCAGTTCACGAGCTCTTCGGCCGTGGTGACGAGATAGCCCTTGTTCGAGACCTCGGCGGTCACGTCCTTGAAGAACTGGTCGCCATGGCCGGCGGCCAGCGCGCGCGCCTGCTCGTCTTCGGTGGCGTAAGGTGGCTGGATCACTCCCATTCGAGTGCTCCCTTCTTCCATTCGTAGATGAAGCCGACCGTCAGGATGCCGAGGAACACCATCATCGACGCCCAGCCGAATACGCCCGTCTGCCCAAGCGACACCGCCCAGGGGAAGAGGAACGCCACCTCAAGGTCGAAGATGATGAACAGGATCGACACGAGGTAGAAGCGGACGTCAAACTGACGACGCGCGTCCGAGAAGGCCGGGAAGCCCGATTCATACTCGGCCAGCTTGTCGGCATAGGGTTTGTTGGCCCCGGTGAGATTCGCGATCAGCACCGGCAGTCCGACGAACGCACCGGAGAACCCGATCGCGACGATCAGGAACAGAAGGATCGGCAGATATTCGGCGGCGATCGCGGGCATGAGAGAACCTCGGCCGGTCGGTTGAGTTGGCGCGCTTTTAGGCGCGGGTAGCGCAGGTGGCAAGGCCGCCGGCGCCCAATAAAGCGGCGCCATTGACCTATGTTTGTTCCGGTAGTTCCGACTTGAAGCCGGTGCGGCGTTATCGACCCCGTACCGCGCCGGCGACGAGCTTGTGAAGCTTGGAGTGGATCTCGCCGTTCGCCGCCACGACCTCGCGGCGGTCGAAGATGCGCTCGCCCCCACGGTAATCGGTAACGAAGCCGCCCGCCTCGCGTACCAGCAGCATGCCCGCCGCCCAGTCCCACGGGTGGAGGTGCGATTCGAAGTAGCCATCGTAGCGGCCGGCCGCGACCCAGGCGAGGTCGAGCGCCGCCGAACCGAAGCGGCGGATGCCGGCGATCTGCGGGCTCACCGCCGCCATGATCGCTTCATGCTGCTCGAAGTCGCCATGCCCCTGAAACGGGATACCGGTCGCGATCAGGCAATCACCGAGATCGCGGCGAGCCGAGACGCGCAGGCGCCGGTCGTGCAGCCACGCGCCCTTGCCCTTCTCCGCCCAGAAGCTCTCGTCGGTCAGCGGCTGATAGACGAGGCCCGAGACGATCTCGCCGCGCTCCTCGACCGCGATCGAGATGGCGAAGTGGGGAATGCCGTGCAGGAAGTTCGAGGTGCCGTCGAGCGGATCGACGATCCACCGCGGACGCCCCTCCTCGCCGGCGATTTCGCCTTCCTCTTCGAGTAGGAAGCCGAAATCCGGGCGTGCCTGCCGCAGGATGTCGCGAATCGTGCGCTCGGCGGCGCGATCGGCGTTCGACACGAAGTCGGACGGCCCCTTGCGCGAGACCTGCAACTGCTCGACCTCGTTGAAGTCGCGCCGAAGGCGCGGCGCGGCCTTGCGCGCGGCCTTTTCCATGATGGTGATGAGCGCGGAATGAGCAGGCATGGCAGTCCTTCGAGGTCCGGAAAGGCGAAACGCGCGACGCCTGACGACGCCGCGCGTTCCAAATCAAACGGCAGCGGGCGTCAGTCGGCGCGGCGGACGTATTCGCGCTCGTAGACGTCGACCACCACGCGCGTGCCGCTGGCGATATGCGGCGGCACCATGATGCGCACGCCGTTGTCGAGCACAGCCGGCTTGTAAGACGACGAGGCCGTCTGGCCCTTCACCACGGCGTCGGCCTCGACGATCGTCGCCTCGACCTGATCCGGGAGCTGCACCGAGATCGGGCGGTCCTCGTAGGTTTCCATCAGGACATCCATGCCGTCCTGAAGGAAGTCGGCCGCCTCGCCGAGCAGGTCGCGCGGCAGCTGGACCTGATCGTAGCTTTCCTTGTCCATGAAGGTCAGCTGATCGCCCTCGGCGTAGAGGAACTGGAAGTCCTTGGTGTCGAGACGCACGCGCTCGACTGTCTCCGACGAGCGGAAGCGGACGTTGGTCTTGCGGCCGTCCATGACGTTCTTGAGCTCGACCTGCATGTAGGCGCCGCCCTTGCCGGGCTGCGTATGCTGGATCTTCACGGCGCGCCACAGGCCGCCTTCGTACTCGATGATGTTGCCGGGACGGATGTCCACGCCGCTGATCTTCATGGGTTTGCCCTGAGAAAGAGGAAGTGGCGCGCCTCTAGCAGAGGGGGGGCCTCGCGAACAAGCCCGCAGCCGATTCGTTCGTTACACTGTGATAGGCGAAATCCGCATCGGCTGCTCGGGCTGGAACTACCGCCACTGGCGCGGGCTGTTCTATCCGGCAAAGCTGCCGATACGGGCCTGGTTCGCGCACTATGCGGAATGCTTCGATACCGTTGAGATCAACAACAGCTTCTATCGGCTACCGTCCGCCGAAGTGTTCGACGCCTGGCGCGAGCAGGCGCCACCGGGCTTCCGCTATGCCGTAAAGGCCAACCGCTTCCTCACGCACCAGAAGAAGCTCAAGGACCCGGCGGAGCCGCTGGCCCGGATGTTCGGGAACGTCCTGCACCTCGGCGACAAGCTGGGGCCCATTCTTTACCAACTGCCGCCACGCTGGCGGCTCGACCTTGGACGTCTGCGCGACTTCCTCGCCCTGTTGCCACCCGGGCAGACGCATGTCTTCGAATTCCGGGAGCCCAGCTGGATGACGGACGAGGTATTCGGGCTGCTCGACGCATGCGGCGTTTCCTTCTGCACGCATGACATGCCCGGCATGGCGGTACCGCGCCTGGCTGTTGGCCGTATCGCTTACGTCCGTTTTCACGGGAGTTCCGGGAAGTACTGGGGACGATATTCGGCCGGACAGCTCGCCGGTTGGCATGCCTGGATGGAAGCCGAGCAGATGCGCGGACGGGACGTCTATGCTTACTTCAACAACGACATCCACGGGCACGCCATCGAAGACGCGCTGGCGCTCAAGCGGTTTTTCGAGCCTCGAACAGCCGGTTGAACGCCGCCACGGCTTCGGCCGGGCCGCCCGGATGCTTCCAGACGCTGTTGCACACCGCCAGGAAGTCGGCGCCGGCCTCGACGAGGGGCGCGGCATTCTCCGGCGTGATGCCGCCGATCGCGACGCACGGCGTGGCGAACAGCGTCGTCCACCAGGTCAGGATCGACGGGTCGGGGCGGTGGCGCGTTTCCTTGGTGTCGGTCGGGTAGAAAGCACCGAAGGCGACATAGTCGGCGCCGGCCTCGCCCGCTTCCATCGCAAGGTGACGGCTGTCATGGCAGGTGACGCCGATCTGCGCTTCGCGGCCGAGCAGCTTGCGGGCCTCGGCGACGCTGCCGTCGCCCTGCCCCAGATGCACACCGTCGGCACCCAGCTTGGCGGCGAGATCGGCGCGGTCGTTGACGATCAACGCCACGTCATAGGCCTGGAGGATCGGCTTCAGCACCTCGCCTGCGCGCAGGACCTCGAAATCCTCGACATCCTTCAGGCGCAGCTGGAAGGCGGCGACCGGGCCGCCGTCGAGTGCGGCCTTGAGCTGTTCGGGGAAGCCCGGATCGAAGCGCGGGGGCGAGATCAGGTAGAGCTGGCACGCGGGCCGCCGCTCGCGCTCGAAGCGTTCGCCGAACTCGGGATCGAGTTCGATTTCGGTGTCGAGGTCGGACATGTCTGACCCTTACCTAAAGCGCCATCCCGGCGAAAGCCGGGACCCAGACCATCCGTTATGCTGGGTCCCGACTTTCGCCGGGATGACGATTGCAACTTATCTACTGGCGTGGGCCGCCAACCCCTCAGGCCTTGACGGTCGAGGCCTGGTGGATCTCGTCGATCGCGGAATCGAGCGCGCCGTCGAACTCCTCGTCGCTCATCTGGTGGCGCAAATCTTCGAGCAGCGCACGCGAGAAGCTGGCGATCATGCCGCGGTTCTTGGCGAGCTCGGCGCAGGCTTCCGGACGGCTGTAGCCGCCCGACAGCGCGACCACGCGCAGCACGCGCGGGTGATCGACCAGCGAGTCGAACAGGCCAGCTTTGGCCGGGATCGACAACTTCAGCATCACCTTGTCGTCGCCCGGCAGGGCATCGAGCGCCTTGGTGAGCTCTTCCAGAAGGATCTGGTCGGCCTCGGCACGTTCCGGACTCTTGATGTTGACCTCGGGCTCGATGATCGGAACGAGGCCGGCCGCAAGGACCTGACGCGCCACCTCGAACTGCTGCTTCACGGCGGCGGCGATGCCCTCGCGGTTGGCGAGGTTGATGACCGACCGCTCCTTGGTGCCGAACACGCCGAGCGCCTTGGCACGGCTGAGAAGCGCATCGAGCTCCGGCATCGGCTTCATGAGCTGAACGCCGTTCGCCTCGGCCTCCAGTCCCTTGTCGATCTTGATGAACGGAACGACGCCACGCTCCTGCAACGCCTGCGGCACGGGCTTGCCGTCCACCTGGCCGTCCATGGTCCGCTCGAACAGGATGGCGCCGATCACCTTGCCGCTGCCGAAGGACGGCGCGGTGATGATGCGCGAGCGCATCTGGTGGATGAGGCCGAACATCTCTTCGTCGTTCGACCACGCACCTTCCTCGATGCCGTAGCCCTTGAGCGCCTTCGGCGTCGAGCCGCCGCTCTGGTCGAGCGCAGCGATGAAGCCCTTACCGTCCCTAATCTTCGCGAGCATCTCGGAGTGTTGCATCATCCATCCCTGTTATTGTTTTAGAGCTTCGACGCCCGGAAGCGCCTTGCCTTCCATCCATTCGAGGAAGGCGCCGCCGGCGGTCGAGACAAAGGTGAACTTGTCGGCGACGCCGGCATGGTTGAGCGCGGCCACCGTGTCGCCGCCGCCCGCGACCGAGACGAGCTGGCCGGCTTCGGTCAGCGCGGCGGCCGTGCGCGCGAGCGCGACGGTCGCACGGTCGAAAGGCTCCAGCTCGAATGCGCCGAGCGGACCGTTCCACACCAGTGTGCGGCAGGTCTTGAGCGCGTCGCCCAACGCCTCGACGGCAGCGGGGCCGACGTCGAGGATCATCTCGTCGGCGCCGACCTCGTGGACGTTGACGGTGCGGTGCGGCGCGTTCGCCTTGAACTCCTTCGCCACCACGACGTCATAGGGCAGATGTACGGTGCAGCCCGCCGCATCCGCCTTGTCGAGGATCGCGAGCGCGGTGTCTTTCAGGTCATGCTCGCACAGCGACTTGCCGACATCGACGCCGCGCGCGGCGAGGAAGGTGTTGGCCATGCCGCCGCCGATGATCAGATGATCGACCTTGGCGACGAGATTGTTGAGAACGTCGAGCTTGGTCGAAACCTTGGCGCCGCCCACCACGGCTGCAACCGGCCGTTCCGGCTCGCCCAGTGCCTTCTGTAATGCTTCCAGCTCCGCCTGCATCGAGCGGCCGGCGAATGCCGGCAGCTTGTGCGCAAGACCCTCGGTTGAGGCATGCGCGCGGTGCGCCGCCGAGAAGGCGTCGTTGACGTAGAGGTCACCGAGCTTCACCATCCCGTCAACCAGCGCGGGATCGTTCTTCTCCTCGCCGGCGTGGAAGCGGGTGTTCTCGAGCACCGCGACCTGCCCCGGCTGGAGCTTCGCGACGGCCGCTTCGGCCTCCGCGCCCTGGCAATCGTCGATCAGCGTCACCGGGCGGCCGAGAACCTGTCCAAGCGCCTCGGCCACCGGCTTCAGCGACATCGACGGATCGCGCTGCCCCTTCGGACGGCCGAAGTGCGACAGCACCAGCACCACGGCGCCCTTGTCGGCGAGTTCCGCGATCGTCGGCATCGCCGCGCGGAGCCGCGTGTCGTCGGACACGCGGCCATCCTGCATCGGCACGTTGAGGTCGGCCCGGACGAGGACGCGCTTGCCGCGAACCTCGCCGATGTCGTCGAGCGTGCGGAAGGCCATGATCAGCCGAGCTTCGCCATCGCGAGCGCGGTGTCGGTCATGCGGTTCGAGAAGCCCCATTCGTTGTCGTACCAGGAGATGACACGAACGAACTTGCCCTCGAGCACCGCGGTCTCCTGCGCATCGACCGTCGACGAGGCGGGCGCGCCGTTGAAGTCGATCGAGACCAGCTCCTCCTCGGTATAGTCGAGGATACCCGCAAGCGGACCGGAATTGGCGGCCGCCTTGAGCGCGGCGTTGATCTCTTCGACCGTCGTGTCGCGGCTCGGCACGAACTTGAGGTCGACGAGGCTGACGTTCGGCGTCGGCACGCGCACCGACGAGCCATCGAGCTTGCCCTTCAGCTCGGGCATCACCTCGCCCACGGCGCGGGCGGCGCCCGTGGTCGTCGGGATCATCGACATGGCAGCAGCGCGGGCGCGGCGCTTGTCCTTATGGATCTGGTCGAGGATCTTCTGATCGTTGGTGTAGCTGTGGATCGTCGTCATGAAGCCGCGCTCGATGCCGACGGTCTCGTGGAGCACCTTGGCGATCGGCGCGAGGCAGTTGGTGGTGCACGACGCGTTCGACACGATCTTCATATCGGCCGTCAGCTTGTCGTGGTTGACGCCGTAGACGACGGTGAGGTCGACGCCCTTGGCCGGCGCCGAGATCAGCACCTTCTTCGCGCCGGCATCGAGGTGCGCCTTCGCCTTCGAGGCATCGGTGAACAGGCCGGTGCACTCGAGCGCGATGTCGACACCGAGCTCGGCGTGCGGCAGTTTCGCCGGATCGCGCTCGGCGGTGACGCGGATGCGCTTGCCGTCGATGATGATGTCGGAGCCCTCGGCGCGAACCTCGCCCGGATAGATGCCGTGGACGGAATCGCGCTTGAACAGCAGCGCGTTCGATTCCGCGTCCGCGAGGTCGTTGATCGCCACCACCTCGAATTCGTCGCCGCGTGCGAGCACCGCCCGCATCACCATGCGCCCGATGCGTCCGAAGCCGTTGATCGCTACCCGAACCGCCATGTCCTGCTCCTCTTAGAGTTTAGCCTTCACCTTCGCCGCGATCTGATCGGGCGTGAGGCCGAAGTGCCGATAAAGATCATCCGCCGGCGCGGACGCGCCGAACCCGTCGATTCCCAGCGTCAAACCATTTGCGCCGGTGTAACGTTCCCAGCCGAGCGTCACCCCTGCCTCGACCGACACGATCAGCGCGTCGGTGGGCAGCAAGTCGGCGCGATATTCGGCCGGCTGCGCATCGAACAGTGACCAGCAGGGCATCGAGACGACATCGCAGCCGATGCCTTCCATCTCGAGCTGCTCGGCCGCGCTCTGCGCGATATGGACCTCGGACCCCGTCGCCACGAACACGACGCGGCGATGCGCCCGGGCCGACCGCAGCCGGTAGGCGCCCTTGGCGCAGAGGTTGCCGTCGGCCGCCTCCAGCCGCACCTGCGGCAGGTTCTGGCGCGACAGCGCCAGCAGCGAAGGCCCCTTGTCGTTCGCGAGCGCCAGCGCCCAGCATTCGGCCGTCTCGACGGTATCGGCGGGGCGGAACACCGCGAGGTTCGGGATCGCCCGCAGCGAAAGCAGATGCTCGATCGGCTGGTGCGTCGGGCCGTCCTCGCCGAGGCCGATCGAGTCATGCGTCATCACATGGACGACGCGCGCCTCCTGCAGCGCGCCGAGGCGGATCGCCGGACGCGAATAATCCGAGAAGACGAGGAAGGTGCCGCCGTAGGGAATGACGCCGCCGTGCAGCGCCATACCGTTCATCGCGGCCGCCATTCCGAACTCGCGGATGCCGTAGTAGATATAGCGCCCGCCATAATTGTCGCGCGTAAGCGGCTCGAGCGCCTTAGTTTTCGTGTTATTCGAGCCAGTCAGGTCGGCCGAGCCGCCGATCGTTTCCGGCAGAGCCGCGTTGATCGCCTCAAGCACCAGTTCAGAGGCCTTGCGCGTGGCGACCGTCTGCGGATTGGCAATCAGGCCGGCGACATAGTCGGCCTCGCTCCAGGCCTCCGGCAGCCGGCCGCTCACCCGCCGCTCGAACTCGTCGCGCTGCGGCGAGGCAGCGAGACGACGGTCCCACTCGGCCGAAACCGCCTTGCCGCGCGCGCCCGCTTCGGCCCAGGCCTCGGCAATCTCCTCCGGCACGACGAACGGCGCATGCGGCCAGCCGAGCCGCTCGCGCGCGCCGGCGATCTCGTCGGTACCGAGCGGCGAGCCGTGCGTCGCAGCGGTCCCCTGCTTCTTGGGCGCGCCGTAGCCGATGATCGTGCGGCAGGCGATCAGCGACGGGCGCGGATCGGCAAGCGCTGCGCCCATCGCTGTGGCGATCTCGTCCGGATTGTGCCCGTCGCAGGCCACGACGTGCCAGCCGGTGGCTTCGTAGCGCTTGAGGATATCCTCGGAGGTCGACAGGTCGGTCGGGCCGTCGATCGAGATGCGGTTGTCATCCCACAGCACGTTGAGGCGCCCGAGCGCGA
Organism: Pseudomonadota bacterium; assembly: GCA_023413015.1. Classification (GTDB taxonomy): domain Bacteria; phylum Pseudomonadota; class Alphaproteobacteria; order Sphingomonadales; family Sphingomonadaceae; genus Sphingoaurantiacus. Next base: position 8,878 of record JAEZQR010000085.1, on the reverse strand, counting down.
GGTGCCCAGCAAGGCCCGCCGCCTCGTGATTGATGCCTTCCATGAGGTCGCCGTCGCCGGCGATCACCCAGGTGCGATGGTCGACGAGATCGTCGCCGAACACGGCATTGAGGTGGCGCTCGGCGATCGCGAGGCCGACGGCCATCGCAAAGCCCTGCCCCAGCGGACCGGTCGTAACTTCGACGCCGGGCAGCTCGAAATTCTCCGGATGGCCGGCCGTCGGGCTGCCGAGCTGGCGGAAGTTGCGGATGTCGTCGAGCGAGGGGTGCGCGTAGCCGGTCAGGTACAGCAACGCATAGATCAGCATCGACCCGTGACCGGCCGACAGCACGAAACGGTCGCGGTCCGCCCAATCGGGGCGCGACGGATCATATTTCAGATATTTGGTGAACAGCACCGTCGCGACGTCGGCCATACCCATCGGCATGCCCGGATGCCCCGATTTCGCACGTTCGACGGCGTCCATAGCCAACGCGCGGATCGCGTTTGCCATCGATACATGCGGTACAGTCATGAAAAGCCGTCCTTGGACTCTGGAAAATACGACGAATCGGGAGCGCGAGCGGGCGCACAATGGCCACCGGCCCCGACTCCGTCAACCGAGCCGCCCCGGCGGCCGGGGCCCCTCGGTTGACGCGACTCGATATTCGATCTTACCTTTCGTCTCCAACGCGTTGATTTTCAGGGCTTCGGATGACGAACGACAGCGCGCTTGGCGCAATCGAGCGAATGGAGCGCGCACTGCGACGCGCCGAAACGGCTGCCGAACGGCTGCGTTTGCGATCTGATCGAAGCGATCTCGCGGCCCGCCACCGCCAGCTGCAGGACGATGTGCAGGGCGCGATCGAGGAGATCGATCGGCTCATCAACGCCGTGGAGGGCGACTGATGGGTCAGGTCAATGTCCAGATCGATGGCCGCTCCTATGCCGTGGCCTGTCGCGATGGCGAGGAGCCGCGCCTGACACGTCTCGCCAGCCATCTGAACCGCAAGGCGGAGGAGCTTTCCGCCACGCTCGGGCAGATGAGCGAGCCGCGTATGCTCTTGATGGCGGGGCTGCTCGTTGCCGACGAACTGTTCGAGCTGCGCGAAGGCCCGAACGGCACGCCTGCCGCCGATCCGCGCCTCGCCGAGGCGTTCGAAGGGCTCGCCGAACGCGTCGAGGCGCTTGCGACAAGGCTTGAGGAAGCGGCCGACGCGTCCTAAATCTGTTCATGGGTACTGCCGGGTGCGAGCGAAGCGAACATCCCTGAGGCGATATCGACATCCTAGGGGGCTGTCCCTGCGCGGACCCTGGTCCGACGTACACGGTTCCCACCTGACGTTACTGGCGTCAGAGGATATTCCAGCCAACGGCCCAGGCGGTCCCACCCTTTTCCATGGATAAGCAGACGATCCGCGCCGAGATGCGCACTCGAAGGCGCGAGTTCGTGCGCTCGCTGGATGCAGACCGGCGAGCCCGGCAGCAACGCGACCTGGCCGAGGCGGTATTCGCGCAGATCCCCTCCGAAGGCTTCGTCGCAAGCTATTGCGCCGTGGGCGACGAGATCGATCCGGCGTTGATCTCGGAGGCGCTCGGGGAGCGGCTCGCCTTACCGTTCTTCGCCTCACCCGAAGCAATCATGACCTTCCGGGCGGCCGACGGCGTGTTCGAAGCGGGCCCATTCCGCATCCCGCAACCGGCTCGAAACGCCCCTCAGGTCGAGCCCGATGTCCTGCTCGTGCCGCTGGTCGCCGCCGATCTGCACCGCAATCGGCTCGGCCAAGGCAAAGGGCATTATGACCGCGCGCTGTCGGCCTTGTCCGCCCAAAAGCCGATACGCGCCATCGGCTTGGCTTGGGATGTTCAGATCGTTGATCGACTCCCGGCCGATTCGTGGGACGTGCCGCTCGATCTGGTGGTGACGCCGACCCGCATCCTCCGCTAGGAGGGCCGCCATGAAACCGACGTTGCGCAAGCCGGCCGGCGTGCTCGGCCTTATCGCTGGGCTCGTCCTCTATGCGGTCTTGGTCGCCTCGCTCGCAGGTCCGATCGGGCATCTCCCGGTCATCGTGCAGGCGCTCGTCTATCTCGTGCTCGGCGTGGCGTGGGTCCTGCCGCTACGCCCGCTACTGATCTGGATGGAGACCGGCCGATGGACCGCACCGAAGTGACTGCGCCCGAGGATTGCACCTCGATGACCGAGGTGCGCGCCGGCATCGACTCCCTCGACCGCCGGCTCGTTGCCCTCCTCGCCGAGCGGCTGCGCTATATCGAAGCCGCCGCGCGCATCAAACCGACGCGTGAGGCGGTCCGCGACGAATGGCGAAAGGCCGATGTTCTCGCGAAGGTCGCCGCCGCCTCGCGCGAGTTGGGCGTGCCGACCGAATTGTCCGCGCAGCTATGGGAAACGCTGATTGAATTCTCGATCGCACATGAGTTCGTCGTCTTCGATACACACCGAGCCTAGATCCGGCCGCTTCCGACACCGCCTCGCGAATGCGGCGGTGCCGGAAGCGCTCCGTCATTCCGGCGCGGCCATATGCTTGAGCATCTGTAGGTCGCGATACCGCAGCGAGGTGGTGCGCGTCTTGTTCTCGGCGATCCGTGCGAGCGCCTCGTCGAGGAACGGTACGTTCAGCCCGGCCGCCTTCGCGAGCAGCAGCAGGCCTTCCTGCTGCATCGCAGTGTGGATGGAAGCGCCGTTGAAGTTGTCGCGCGAGCCGGGGTCCTTGAACGACTGGCCCGCGACATATTTCGCCAGATCGGCCACAGCGCTGTAGCTCGGCATCACATCGTTCGGCCCGATCGGATAGCCTGAGCCCTTGTTGCTGTCCGGTCCGTCCACGCCGAACGTCCCGCCGATGAAATAGGCGCGCCAGACATGCTGCCTCGTATAGGTCTCGAACCAGCCGCGCACCGTCGCGTTGCCCGCCCGGGTCCATAGATACAGCGGTTCCTTGCCGTACTGCTGGCTCTGGAACGCACTGGTCTGGCGGTAGTACGGCGTGGTGCCGTCCGCCATCTCGTAGGTCTCCTTGCCGAGGAAGGTGAATGGCACGTTCGCCAGCTTGCCGATGTAACGCGACATGTTGCTTTCGGGCGTCGCGTTGCGCATCAACGCCGCTTCGGTGCGATCGTAGAAGGCGATCACCTCGTTGGCCTGCTTCCGGGCACGATCGGCACTCCAGAACATCTTCCCGGTGACGCTCTGGACGGCCGACGCCACGACCTTCGACTTCCACAGCGCCGAAAGCGTGTTGAGGATGCCGCGCTCCTCATCGCTGTTACCTTCATAGGCCGTATCGGCCTTGTAGCTCTCGAATCCGCCGCGGTAGTTTTCGTAACGCGAGCCGAGCGCGTAGGCTGCCTGCCGCTGCACCAGGAGGCCTGCGATCGGGTCCTCGGTCGCCAGCCAATGGACGAAGCCGGTATTCTCGAGGTGCGCGACGTTGCGTGACCAGCCGTCCACATCGGTCATGCTATCGGTCTTCGTGTTGGGATTGACACCGATCGGCGTCTCCCAGGGCCTGTCGCCGCTGAGCGGAAACTGCGGATCGATGGTGACGTGGTTCACCGTCGACCAGGCGGCGCCTTGCGGCTGCGCCAGGCTATAGAAGGTGTACTGGGTGAATTCGGACCAATAGGCAGCGATACGGCTATCTTCATTGTGAAGCGCCGCATCCAGGACACGTGCGTCGGCATCGTGGAGGAAGCCGCGGCTGGCCGAATATTCGCCCCCCTGCGCCGACGTGACGCCAACGAAGTTGCTGTTGCTGGAGGGCGCGGTGGTCGAGCCGGGGATCGGCCCAAGGCTCGTCGGGTCATAGGCGCCGCGCTTGCTGTCGGGTGACAGCAGCTTCGGTGCGGTGGTCCACGCCCGCTCGCGGCGATAGGCCGGGATCAGGCCGTTCGCCACGGCCTCGCGCAGCCAGGCGCCGTTGGGCTGCACCGGCTCCATGTTCTGGACGACGCGACACGACCCCTGCGCGACCTTCGTGGATATACCCATCAGGACAACCGTCGCAAGGTTCAGCGCCGTCGAATCTCCCGCTTCCTTGGTGAAGATCCGGCGGCAGGCGAACTCGCGCACGAAGGTGGGATTCTCGTCGAGCGTCATGCGATAGACGGCGGCATCCACCTGCGCCGGCAACGCGATCAGGCGCCAATGGCCCGAGCGCGTGACGAAAAGGTCGATTTGCCCATCGACCGTCGGTGACGAAGACGGGGGCGTGACGACCGGCGTGCTCGTACCCGGGCTCGTGCCCGGGTCAGCCGTCGGGGACGGTGTGGAGGCCGGCTGCGACGTGCCCGTGCCGGGCGCCGAGGTCGGCGGCGTCGGGCTGCTTCCCTCGCCGCCGCACGCCGAGACAGAGAGGAGAAGCGCTGTCGTCGACAGTATATATGAGAAATCACCCTTGTTGGTCATGGCTGCGCTCGAGTCACTCGGGAAGCGAGAGCGCGAACCGCGCGGCTTCCCATTCTTGCCGTTACTTGGCTGGTCCGTGGCCGAGATCGCTTAGTGGCGAAATCCTATCGGCTCGGCAGAGGACGTGCCGGTGGATTAGCGCGTCGGCGCAACGCCGGTAGGCGCCTGTGCCAAGGCAAATGTCCCGGCACGGCCGTCGCGCGGAACGCCTCGGCTATGGCAAGGAAAAGAGTGCTGCTTCGCAGCGTGCACAGGCGATGGCTACTCGCCGCTGCGCGAGTATGCCGGTTCCTTCGATCATGCTGTTGCCCCCGCTAGTAACGCCTTCAATTGCCCGACCCCCCGAACAATTGAAGCCACAGACTGATGTTAGTACTTACCCCTAACGATCGTCATTTGTGAATAAGAAATATTAACGTACGGTTAACATGCAGGAATAACCGAATTTAATCGGCTAATTTTATTGCGGCACCGAAACCAATAAGATGGTTTCGGATGCGAAACATCTTTGCTTGGCTTGGTATTATCTCAATCAGACGCCCCGCCACCGCACTTGCGGCGGCGCTTATCGGTGAGATGGTCAGCAATGGTTGCCCGAAAGGGACGCCGGCGCTGCGCAATTGCGCCGCCGGCTTGCTCGCCGCGCGAGCGGCATGGCCTCCCAGGCACCGCTCGGCGCCCGCGAGGCACATCATCATCGATGTAAGGAATGGCGCGAGTGACGGGGCTCGAACCCGCGACCTCCGGCGTGACAGGCCGGCGCTCTAACCGACTGAGCTACACCCGCGCAAAAAGCGTGGCGGGTACCTATGCGGCGGCCCCTGCCCTGTCAAGCACGACATCCGGCTTTTTTGTGGACAACTTCATCGGGCGACCGATTATTCGTCGTGCGCCTCGGCCAGCGTGCGGTCATCGAACAGGAAGCCGAGAATATCGGGCTTGCCGATGCGATCGAGGATGACCTTGAACATGATCAGCAGCGGCACCGAGACGAGCGCGCCGACCGTGCCCCACACCCACCCCCAGAAGCTGAGGCTCAGGAGGATGGCCAGCGGGTTGACCTCGAGGCGCTTGCCGACGAGCGACGGCGTGATGACATTCGCCTCGAGCGCATGGATCATCAGGAAGCAGGCTGCCGGCATGAGCGCCGTCCACGGATCGCTGAACACGATCAATCCGCCGAACGCGAGCAGTCCGGTCGTGACCAGCGGACCCAAGTAGGGAATGAAATTCAGGATCGCGGCAAAGCCGCCCCACATCAGCGGCGTCGGCATGCCGAGCAGCCACATGACGAGCGCCACGGTCGCCCCCATCCCGGCGTTGATGGCCGCAATCGTCAGCAGATAGGTCGAGGTGTTCTGCACCGCATCCCGGATGACGCGGGCGACCCGCAGGCTGCCCGACAGCGAGCTGCGGTTGCGGATGAGCCGCTCACGCATGCGCGTGTAGGCGGCGAGCAGGAAATAGACGAGCAGGATGACGAACAGCGCCTGAAGCAGCGCCGAAGGCGCCGAGGCCGCCACGATATCGAACGCCGAGTTGGGCGTATCGACCACCACCTCGGGCTGCTGCGCGCCCACACCCTTCCCCAGGACGCCAGACACCTCCTCCAGCAGATGTTCGAGCGCGGCGAAGACATTCAATATCGGCTCTAGGTTCGAGCGGATCTGCGCGACGTGTGAGGGTAGCATCTGCACCCATTCGGTCGCGGGCAGGACGATCGCCACCAGAACCGCATTCGCCGCGATCAGGAACAGCAGCAACACGATGAGTGCGGCAAGCCCGGACGGCACGCGATGCCGCTCCAGCCACTCCTGCGCGGGAACGAGCATGAGTGTGACAACCACCGCGATCGTCACCGGCATGAAGAAGATGGCCCCCGCACGCAACGCAAAGGGGGCGCCAAGGAACAGGGCCACGCCGGCGATGAACACCAGCGAAGACAGCAGCCGATCGCGCCGATAGGAGTCGGCCCCGGCCTCTTCCGAGAGGGCAGCTACCGCTTCGGTTGCCTGGCCGTTGCCGGCGATACCTAAACCACCGCCCGACGGGCTGTCTGCGACACGCTCCATATAGATGCGGAACGTACCAACCGCTGCAATTGTGCCTTCCAGCTGCGTGCTCGTGCTCTTGCAAAGGCGAGCTGGCATCAAGCGCCCGCCGAACGCCGTTCACGACATCGGATATGGTTAATTTGCCATTATCATTACTTTACAGTAAAAATATCGAGCGGGCCAAGGGCCTCAGGCCGACGCGGGGTTGGGGTTTGGCTTATCGCGCATGCACATGGCGAACCGCTCAGCGCAGCCTCACGGTAGCCGCCGTGATCACCGTGATATGGCTGCCCTGGACAGCCGAAGCCAGGGGCACATCGGCCGGGGCTCTGATCGGCACTGCGGCCACCGCTACCTACACGGCGAACGGCGCTACCGTCAGCGTCACCTCGAACACAGCATCGGTACGGGTCCAGGAGGTGCTCGATGTCGTGGTGGAACCGGCTAGCGGCGAACGGCCGGCGGTTCTGCCAGGCGATACGGCGCGCACGCTTGCCTTCCGAATCATGAACATAGGCAATGGTGCCGAACGATTCAGGTTTGCGATGCGCACCGATGTCGGCGGCGGCAATTTCGATCCGGCCTGCACCCAACTTTTCCTGGATGACGGAAGCGGTGCGTACGAGGCCGCTAGCGATGCGCCCTATGTGACCGGGACGAACGATCCCGAACTGAGGCCGGACGAATCGATCACTGTCTTCGTCGTCTGCACCGTACCCGACGCCGTCAAAAACGATGATATCGGCAACGTCGTTCTCGACGCCCGCGCCATGACTCTCGACCGCCAGCCGGCGCACGGCGACGGCGGGCCGGGCAGCATATTCATCGACCCGATGGGCGATGGGATCGATGCGGTAGTTGGGTCGACAGCGGCCAAGGCCAGCGCGGCCGCCGGCATGATCGTGGTGGCAAGCATGCCATCGTTGATCAAGGCGCAACGTGTGACCGATCCATCCGGCGGGACGAGTCCGGTCGCGGGCGCGATCGTTACCTATACGATCAGCGCCGATATTAGGGCCGGCTCGGTCATGGACGCAGTCGTCGCCGATAGCATCCCTGCCGGCACCACCTACGAACCGGGCAGCCTCGCCATTTCGGATGGCAACGGTGCGTTCGCACCGCTCACCGATGCCGCCGACGACGACGCCGGCCGGTCCGATGGGCAGAGGGTCGAATTCAATCTCGGCCAGATCATTGCCGGCGTACCGGCACGCTCGGTGCGGTTCCAGGTCAGGATCAACAAACAATGAGCGGGGAGTACATGTATCCAAAAAACGTGCTCGCGGCGGCCGTAATCGCCGCTCTTGCTGCCCCTGCCATGGGGCAGGCCGTCACCATCGAGACAAAGGTCTTCGTTGAAACTTACGTCGCCGCGAAGGACGGAACGGTCGAGCGACAACTCAGGCCGGCAACCACCGTCGTTCCGGGCGACCGGCTTGTTTATACGATCGCCTATCGGAACAGCGGCCCGAAGCCGGCTGCCGACTTCCAGATAACGAACCCGATCGCCACGGGCGTGGCGTTCGCCGGCGAAGAGTCGGTTGGTGCCGAGATGTCTGCCGATGGTGGCAAGTCATGGGCGCCGCTGGCCCAGCTTTCGGTGCGTGCACCGGATGGCACGACCCGCCCAGCCCGGCGCGACGAGCTCACCCACATCAGATGGCGGTTTGCGCAACCGATAGCGGCAGGTGCGAGCGGCCAGGTCAGCTTCAAGGCGAGGCTGAAGTAGCGCGGCCGTCCGGGGAGCGGCAGCGTCAAGGCAACACAGGCGGGGAGGTAAAAATGCGGGGGTTTGGCAGGGGCGGATGGCTCAGGATTGCAATCATGGCCGCGGCACTGATCGTAAGCCAGCAGGCAAGGGCGGCAGGCACCGAGGCGAACACGACCATCACCAGTACGGCCACCGTCAGTTACAAGATCGGCGATATCGATCAGCCGCAGGTGCAAAGCCAGACGAGCTTCGTGGTCGACCGCAAGATCGATGTCGTGGTCGCCGAAGTCGGCTCGACCGATACTCAGGTCATTCCCGGCGCCACCCAACAGGTGGCCACCTTCACGATCACCAACACCTCCAATGCTACGCTCGACTTCGGCCTGACGGTCGGCCAGCCGAACGGCGGTATCGGCCCACGCGGGAATAGCGACAACTTCGACGTGACGTCGGTGCAGATTTACCTCGATAACGGCAACGGCACCTTCTCGGCCGCCGAGGATACGGCCGTCACCTCACTCGACGAGCTGGAACCGTCGACGGGTGCCCCCGGAGTCGGGCAGCGTACCGTCTTCGTTGTTGTGTCGATCCCGAGCAACCGCGTGAATGGCGACGTCGCCGTCATCGCCTTGACGGCTCAAGCCCGCGAAGGCGGCCAGCCTGGCACGCTTGGTGCCATCGTAGCCGAAACGGCCGGTGCCGATA
>JAEZQR010000341.1 GCA_023413015.1 Pseudomonadota bacterium | reverse complement strand
ACGCCGAATGGGCGGAGACCTGCACGGCGCTCCATCTCTGGTGCCAGATCGTCGGCAAGTACCGCCTGGCCCGCACGCCCTGGCTCAACCACTCCTGGCACGCGACCCTCTATGTCGATGCGCGGGGCCTGACGACGTCGCTCGTTCCCGATGCCGCCGGCGGCGTCGAGATCGCGCTCGACCTGCTCGACCACACCGTGATCGGCTTGGGCACCGATGGCCGGACGTCCCGCTTCGCGCTCGGCCCGATGTCGGTGGCGGAGTTCCACCGGCGGTTCACCGGGCTGCTGCGCGAGCTTGGGGCCACGGCGGACTTCGACGGCCGTCCCAACGAGGTGCCGAACCCGGTCCCATTCGTCGAGGATCATGCCGAGCGCCCCTATGACGCGGCGGCGGTGACCCGCTTCTTCCACGCCTGCGTCGCGGTCGACCGGGTGCTGAAGCGGTTCCGCACCTCCTTCCTCGGCAAGGTCAGCCCCGTCCATCTGTTCTGGGGCAGCTTCGATCTAGCGGTGACCCGCTTCTCCGGGCGCGCGGCGCCCCGTCACCCCGGCGGCATCCCCGCGCTGCCGGACGCCGTCACGCGCGAGGCCTACAGCCACGAAGTGTCGTCGGCGGGCTTCTGGCCGGGCGGCGCCGGCCTCGATCACGCAGCCTTCTATTCCTACGCCTACCCCGCCCCGCCCGGCTTCGCCGACGCCGCCGTCGAGCCCGCAGAAGCCCGTTTCGACGCCACCCTCGGCGAGTTCATCCTGCCCTATGACATGGTGCGGACCAGCGCCGATCCCGAAGCGACCCTGATGGCGTTCCTCGAAAGCACCTACCGCGCGGCGGCCGATCTCGGCCGCTGGGATCGGCAGGCCCTCGAATGCGACATCGGCACTCCGCGCTACCCCCGGCCCGTTTGAGCCGACTGGAGGCCGGGGCTTGGACGTCTCGCAGTCGGCGTCCAACTCCCGGGTCGTCCGCTGGTCGAGGCGCAATGGATACGGCTGGCGTCGGACGAGCCGCTCGTGTGATTGCTCCGGCGGGAACTTAGTTGGCAGTCTTGACGTCCAACAATGTCGTCGCTCCATCTCGGCCGACAATTCGTTAACGCAAGCCCGTCGCTGTGCTACGTGCAGCTTACTGCGCCGGCGGCCGACCGGGCTACCGGAGGAGATTGCCGTGCAACAGCAGGCGCAGCGGGATGCAGCGATCGGTATTACCGGCTTGGACGACGTGCTCGGTGGCGGGCTGGAGCGCGGACGGACCTACCTTGTCGAGGGCAGTCCGGGGACGGGCAAGACCACGATCGCGCTCCAGTTCCTGATCGCAGGCGCCGCATCCGGTGAGCGTTGCCTCTACATCACGCTGTCCGAGACCGAGGATGAGCTGCGCGCGACCGCCGCGTCACACGGTTGGGCGCTCGACGGCCTCGACATCTATGAGCTCGTGCCGCCCGAGAGCTTGCTCGACGACGAACAGCAGCAGAGCCTGCTCTACTCGTCCGACCTCGAGCTCGGCGAAACCACGAAGCGCATTTTTGAAGCCTTCGAGCGGGTGAAGCCCAGCCGTGTCGTCCTCGACAGCCTCTCCGAAATCCGCCTGCTGGCGCAGAACTCGCTGCGTTACCGGCGACAAATCCTCGCGCTGAAGCACTACTTCGCCAAGAGCGGCGTTACAGTGATGATGCTCGACGACCTCACCACGGACACGCACGACAAGACCGTCCACTCGGTCGCACACGGCGTCGTACGTCTGGAGGAGCTCGCACCCGAATATGGCGCCGAGCGCCGGCGGCTGCGCGTTATCAAATATCGAGGCCGGCGCTTCCGCGGCGGCTTCCACGACTTCGCGATCCATACCGGCGGCGTGTGCGTGTTCCCGCGACTGGTATCGGCGGAGCACAAGGTGGCGTTCGACCGCGATGTGCTGTCGACTGACTCACCCGAGTTCAACGATCTTCTGGGCGGCGGCATCGAGCGCGGCTCGAGCGTGCTCGTCCTCGGCCCGGCCGGCACCGGCAAATCGCTCCTGACGCTCACCTTCGTCGCGACCGCCGTCGCGCGCGGGGAGCGTGCGGCCATGTTCGTCTTCGACGAAGAGGCCGGCCTTCTCGTCGAGCGCGCCAAGGCGCTCGGGATCGACCTCGATGCCATGATCGAGTCGGAGCGGCTCGTGCTCGAGCAGGTGGACGCGGCCGAGCTTACGCCGGGCGAGTTCTCGTCGCGGGTCCGCAACTGCGTCGAGAACCACGGCGCCCGGACGGTCGTCCTCGACAGCCTCAACGGCTATCAGGCCGCGATGCCGGGCGAGCACGCGCTCGTGCTCCACATGCACGAGCTGCTCCAGTACCTCAATCGCCAGGGCGCCACGACCTTCCTGACGGTGGCGCAGCACGGCCTGTTCGGTGACATGAAGACGCCCGTCGACATCACCTACCTCGCCGACACCGTAATCCTGCTGCGCTATTTCGAGGCCGTGGGGCGGGTGCGGCGCGCGATCTCGGTCGTCAAGAAGCGCACCGGTGCGCACGAGGACACGATCCGTGAGTATCAGATCGGCAGCAGGGGCGTGACGCTCGGCCAGCCGCTCGTCGGCTTTCAGGGCGTCCTTCGGGGCGTGCCCGAGCTGATCGAAGGCACGGCGGATCTGATGAGGCGCGACGACGCGTGAAGCGGTCGACGGTTTCCGAGCGTGCGCTCGTGCTCGCGCCGCGAGGGCGCGACGCCCCGATCGCTACAGCCATGCTGGCAGCGGCCGGGATCAAGGCGGCAGCGTGCGCGTCGCTCACGGAGCTGCTCAACGAGCTCGACCGCGGGGCGGCCTTTGTGGTGCTGACCGAGGAAGCTATCGCAACAGCCGACCTCCACCCGCTCGCGGCCTGGCTCGACGATCAGGAGGAATGGTCCGACCTGCCGTTCGTGTTGCTGACCAGCCGGGGCGGCGGGCTCGAGCGGAACCCGGCCGCGGCGCGCCATCTCGATCTGCTCGGCAACGTCACGTTCCTTGAACGCCCCTTCCACCCGACCACGTTCGTCAGCCTCGCGCGCTCGGCGTTGCGGGCACGTCGGCGCCAGTACGAGGCGCGGGCACGACTCATCGACTTGCGTGAAAGCGAAACGCGCTTCCGCACCTTGTTCCAAAGCATGGACGAGGGCTTCTGCGTCATCCGCTTCCTCGACGGGCCGCACGGCCCCCTGAGCGACTATGTGCATGTCCAGGTGAACCCCGCTTACGAGCGCCATACCGGTATCCCGAACAGTGCCGGCCGGCGGCTGCGGGAGATTGTGTCCGAGCCCGAAGCGGACGCCTGGGTCGAGATATACCGCCGTGTGCTGGTTACAGGCGAGCCCGTCCGGTTCGAGCGCGAGCTCGTCGAAACCGGGCGCTATCTGGAGCTCGCGGCATTCCGGGTCGACCCCGAGAGCCGGCGCGAGGTCGCGGTCATCTTCCAGGACGTGACCGCCCGCCAGCACGCCGAGAAGCAGTTGCGCGACCTCAATGAGACGCTCGAGCGGCGCGTTGCTGAGACCGTGGCCGAGCGCGAGGCTGCGGCAGCACAGCTCCATGAGGCGCAGAAGATCGAGACGCTCGGTCAGCTCACAGGCGGCGTGGCTCACGACGTCAATAACCTGCTCACGCCCATCACCGGTGCGCTTGATCTCCTCGGCCGCCGCTACGCCGACAGCGATCCGCGCGCGGCACGCCTCATCGACGGCGCGCTGCAATCGGCCGAGCGCGCGCGGCTCCTGGTCAGCCGGCTGCTCGGCTTTGCTCGCCGCCAGGCGCTGGAGACGCGCGCCATCGATGTCGCCGCGATCATCGATGGCATGCGCGATCTGCTGGCGAGTTCGGTCGGTGGGAACGTCGAGCTGCGCATCCTGGCGGCCAAGGATCTCCCACCGGCGATGGCGGACCCTAACCAGCTCGAACTGGCGCTGCTCAATCTCAGCGTGAACGCCCGCGATGCGATGCCCGATGGCGGCATGCTTACGATCGCCGCGGAACGAGCCGTCGTGGGACCGCGCGGGCTGCCGGAGCTGAAGCCCGGCGCCTATGTTCGGCTATCGGTCATCGACACCGGCACCGGCATGGACAAGGCGACGCTCGCTCGCGCCGTCGAACCCTTCTACTCCACCAAGGAGGTCGGGCGCGGAACCGGGCTCGGCCTGTCGATGGTTCATGGTCTCGCCGCCCAGCTTGGCGGCGCCTTTGTTCTGACGAGCGAACTCGGCGAGGGCACGCAGGCCGATCTCTATCTGCCGGTGGCGGACGCTGACGCCGAGCCGCTTCGGCCTGCGGCCACGGGACCTGTCACATCGGTTCGCCCGCTGATCCTGCTCCTCGTCGACGACGAGGAACTGGTGCGCGTCGGCACCGCCGAGATGCTGCGCGAGATGGGCCACACCGTTCACGAGGCGGCGGGCGGCGCGCAGGCGATCGCGAAGCTTGAAGCGGGGCTGCAGGTCGATGCCGTCATCACCGACTATATGATGCCTCGGATGAATGGCGCCGAACTCGCCCGTCGTGTGGAGGCGCTCGCTCGCGGCACGCCGGTGCTCGTCGTCACCGGCTATGCCGGCGGTGA
>JAEZQR010000339.1 GCA_023413015.1 Pseudomonadota bacterium | reverse complement strand
ACCGCATCCTCGACCTGTTCGTGGCGACCAATGTCGCGATGCGCGTCGAGAGCCGGAACGCCTATCTGGCGAATGCCCATCCGGACTGCCTGCACGACTGCATCTTCCTGGTTTGCGACCGCTGCGGCGCCACCACGCACATCGACGACGACAGCCTAGCCAAGGGTGTGCGCGAGACGGCGCGCGCCGCGGGCTTCCGCCCCGAGCGTCCGGTGATCGAGGTCCGCGGCCGCTGCGCCGATTGCGGTTAAGCCGTTCGACAAAAGCGCCGCCAAAAGGTAAGCAGCGCGTTCGCGTAACTGATCTGGATCCTTTGTGACCGCACGCCCCGTAACCCCGCTGCTCGACACGGTTTCGACCCCCGAGGACCTTCGCAGGCTCGACCCTGCCCAGTTGCGGCAGCTGGCGGACGAGCTGCGCGCCGAGATGATCGACGCCGTCAGCGTGACCGGCGGCCATCTGGGCGCCGGCCTCGGCGTGGTCGAGCTGACGGTGGCGCTCCACTATGTGTTCGACACGCCCAACGACACCCTGATCTGGGACGTCGGCCATCAGGCCTATCCGCACAAGATCATCACCGGCCGGCGCGACCGCATCCGCACGCTGCGGCAGGGCGGGGGGCTGTCCGGCTTCACCAAGCGCAGCGAGAGCGCGTACGACCCGTTCGGCGCGGCGCACAGCTCGACCTCGATCTCGGCAGCGCTCGGCTTCGCCATCGCCAACAAGCTGAGCGGCGCGCCCGGCAAGGCGATCGCCGTGATCGGTGACGGCGCGATGTCGGCGGGCATGGCCTATGAGGCGATGAACAACGCCGAGGCGGCGGGCAACCGGCTGGTCGTCATCCTCAACGACAACGACATGTCGATCGCACCGCCGGTGGGTGGGCTGTCGGCCTATCTCGCCCGGCTGGTCTCGTCGGGCTCGTTCCTTGGCCTGCGCGACGTGGCCAAGCGGGTCGCGAAGCGGCTGCCGCGTCCGTTGCAGCGCGCCGCCCAGCGCGCCGACGAATATGCGCGCGGCATGGCGACCGGCGGCACGCTGTTCGAGGAGCTGGGCTTCTACTATGTCGGGCCGATCGACGGGCATAACCTCGATCACCTGCTGCCCGTGCTCGAAAATGTGCGCGACGCGGCCGAAGGGCCGATCCTCGTCCATGTCGTGACGCAGAAGGGCAAGGGCTACGCGCCCGCCGAGGCGGCGGCCGACAAATATCACGGCGTCGTCAAGTTCGACGTGGTGACGGGCACGCAGGCGAAAGCACCGGCCGGTCCGCCGAGCTACACCGCCACCTTCGCCAAGGCGCTGATCGCGGAAGCGACGCGCGACGAGAAGGTCGTCGCGATCACCGCCGCGATGCCGTCGGGCACCGGGCTCGACAAGTTCCAGGCGCAGTTCCCCGACCGCACGTTCGACGTCGGCATCGCCGAGCAGCATGCGGTGACCTTCGCGGCCGGCCTCGCGGCGCAGGGCTATCGCCCCTTCTGCGCGATCTATTCGACCTTCCTGCAGCGCGCCTACGATCAGGTCGTCCACGACGTGGCGATCCAGAACCTGCCGGTCCGCTTCGCGATCGATCGCGCCGGGCTGGTCGGCGCCGACGGCGCGACCCACGCCGGCAGCTTCGACGTGACCTATCTCGCATCGCTCCCGAACATGGTGGTGATGGCCGCCGCCGACGAGGCGGAGCTGGTGCACATGGTGCACACCGCCGCGCTGCATGATTCAGGGCCGATCGCGGTGCGCTATCCGCGTGGCGAGGGCGTCGGCGTGCCGCTGCCCGAGACGCCGGAGCGGCTTGAGATCGGCAAGGGCCGGATCGTGCGCGAAGGCAAAAAGGTCGCGATCCTGTCGCTCGGCACGCGTCTGGGCGAGGCGCTCAAAGCGGCGGACGAGCTCGACGCCAAGGGGCTGTCGACGACGGTCGCTGACATGCGGTTCGCCAAGCCGCTCGACTATGACCTCGTGCGCAAGCTGGCGGCGACGCACGAGGTGGTGCTGACGATCGAGGAAGCCGCGATCGGCGGCTTCGGCGCGCACCTGCTGACGTGGCTGTCGGACGAAGGGCTGCTCGACGCCGGGCTCAAGGTCCGGACGCTGCGCCTGCCCGACGTCTTCCAGGACCATGACAAGCCGGACCGGCAATATGCCGAGGCCAGGCTCGACGCGACGGCGATCGTCGAGACGGTGCTCGCGGCGCTTCGCCACAACAGCGTGAAGGTCCTCGGCGCCCGGGCGTAAGGCGGCTCGTGGACAAGATTCGCACCGAACCGCTGACGATCTTCACCGCCGCTGGCAATGGCCGGCCGGTGTGGGAGCCGCGCGAGGGCGGGGGACGCTGGAGCAGCGCGGGCAAGCGCACGATCTACGGCGCGACGACGCTGGCGCTGATGCTCGCCGAACGGCTGGTGCATCTTCGCGGCGAGAATCCGCCCGCCGACCAGCGCTGGGTGGCGGCGACCGTGCCGTCCGACCTGTCGGTCGAGGAGGTCGATCCACTGGCGCTGCCGGGCTGGCAGCGCGATACGCATCAGGCAAGCTGCCGCTACGGCGACAAATGGCTCGAGGAAAGCCGTAGCCTGATCCTGCTGGTGCCATCGGTGGTCATGTATCGCTCGGTCGGCACGGCGGCCGGCGACATTCCCGACCGCAACGTGCTGGTGAACCCGGATCACCCCGATTTCGATCGCATCGAGGTCAGCGAGGAGCGCCCGCTGACGTTCGATCTGCGGCTGTTCGACGTCGATGGGTAAGCCGCGCGCCGACCAGCTGCTGGTCGACCGGGGACTGGCGGAGAGCCGGTCGCGGGCGCAGGCGCTGATTCTGGCCGGGCTGGTCTTCAGCGGCGACCGTCGCGTCGACAAGGCCGGGCAGACGCTCGCGCCCGACGCTCCGCTCGAGGTCAAAGGACGCGACCATCCCTGGGTGTCGCGCGGTGGGGTCAAGCTGGCCCATGCGCTCGCGCATTTCGGCTGGGACGTGACGGGGGCGGTGGCGATCGACGTCGGCTCCTCGACCGGCGGCTTCACCGATGTGCTGCTCACCAACGGTGCCGCACGCGTCTATGCGGTGGATTCGGGCACCAATCAGCTTGCCTGGAAGCTGCGGCAGGACCCGCGCGTCATCGTTCACGAGCAGACCAGCGCGCGCATCCTGACCGACGAACATATTCCGGAGCCGGTCGATCTGATCGTCTGCGACGCGAGCTTCATCAGCTTGCCCAAGGTGCTGGAGCGCCCACTGAGCTTCGCCAAGCCGAACGCCCGACTGCTCGCGCTCATCAAGCCGCAGTTCGAGGCGGGCCGGAGCGAGGTCGGCAAGGGCGGCGTGGTGCGCGACCCGGCGGTGCACGCCCGCGTCTGCGCCGAGGTCGAGGCTTGGCTGGGCGAACAGCCCGGCTGGCGCGTCGTCGGCATTACCCAGAGTCCGATCACCGGCCCGGAAGGCAATGTCGAGTTCCTGATCGCCGGCGAGCGGCGCGCCTAGAACATGGCAAGGCGAGATTGAACTCTCCGCTCCGTCGTCATCCCGGCGAAGGCCGGGACCCAGGACAACCAATCTTCTGGGTCCCGGCCTTCGCTGGGATGACGTGCTATATGGAAGTGATCCTGCCTGGCATCGCTCCGGCAGTGCGCCGGTCTACAGTGTCAGGTGCAGGAACTGGTTGAAATCGCTTCTCGTATAATCCCCGAACGCCTCACCGGCGGCAAATCCGCGGCGGCGGTACAGTGCCAGCGCCGGCTCGAAGGCCGGGCCGCTGCCGGTTTCGAGGCTAAGGCGCCGGAGACCGCGCGCCTGCGCCTGTTCGATGATGTGCTCCAGGATCGCGGCACCGACGCCTTTGCGCAGATGATCAGGGTGGGTCCGCATCGACTTTATCTCGCCGACCCCGTCGCCGATCTCCTTCATCGCCCCGATTCCGGCGATCTCCGTCCCGACCCAGGCCGTCCAGACGGTGACGTTGGCGGCTTGGAGGCCAGATAAATCGAGCGCGAAGACGTGGCCCGCCGGCGAATTGGCGTGCATCCCGGAGAGGTGAAGCGTCAGCAGCGCGCGCGTCGCTTCGCCCGAGAGATCGTCTTCGCGGATCGTGAGCATGCGGCTACCCCCCAAACTTGTTCAGCCTGCCATTCGCAGGCGTGGCATGGCCGATGAACGGTCCATGTTCAACGGGCAAGGCGTTCTCCGTTCCTTGAACCCGGAGTTTCACCAAGGCGCGAAGCCACCGTTCTTGCGCTTCGCCCCCACCATAGTATAGGACCCGCCGACCCGAGTTTCCGCGGGCGTGGCGGAATTGGTAGACGCGCTGGATTTAGGTTCCAGTGTCGAAAGACGTGGGGGTTCGAGTCCCTTCGCCCGCACCAACGAAGCTCCAGACGAACATAAGACGTAAGAAAGCCCTGATCCGATGCGCATTGCCGAGACGCTGAACGAAGGTCTGAAGCGCGAATACAGCGTGACCATTCCGGCCAAGGACCTCGCTGCCAAGATCGACGCGCAGGTCGCGAACGTCGCGAAGCAGATCCGCATGCCCGGCTTCCGCCCCGGCAAGGTGCCGCTCAACCTCGTGAAGAAGATGCACGGCCCGGCGCTTCGCCAGGAGGCGCTGCAGGAGGCGCTCAACGAGAGCGTCCAGAAGGTGATCGCCGACAACCAGCTGCGTCCGGCGATGCAGCCGCAGGTCGACGTCGAGAACATCGACGAGGGCAAGGACGTCGAGTTCAAGGTCGCCGTCGAGGTGCTGCCGACGATCCAGGCGCCGAGCGCCGAAGGCATCAAGCTCGAGAAGCTCGTCGTCGAGCCGACCGAGGAGGACCTCAACGAGGCGCTGAAGCGCTTCGCCGACCAGCAGAAGAGCTTCGACGCCGCGCCGGCCAAGTACGCCGCCAAGACTGGCGACGTGGTGGTCATGGACTTCCGCGGCACCGTCGACGGTGAGGCGTTCGAGGGTGGCACGGGCGAGGGCATGCAGGTCGAGCTCGGTTCGGGCCGCCTGATCCCTGGCTTCGAAGAGCAGCTCGAGGGCGTGAAGGCCAACGATCAGCGCACCATCAAGGTGACGTTCCCCGAGGACTATAACGTGCCCTACCTCAAGGGCCGCGACGCCGAGTTTGACGTGACTGTCACCGAGGTGCGCACGCCGAAGGAAGTCGCGATCGACGACGAGTTGGCGAAGAACCTCGGCATCGAGAGCCTCGACAAGCTCAAGGAAATCCTGAAGGACTCGCTATCGAGCGAACTTTCGGGCCTGACGCGCACCTACATGAAGCGCAAGCTGCTCGACCATCTGGCCGCGAGCCACGAGTTCGAGGTTCCGGCGTCGATGGTCGAGGCCGAGTTCGAGCAGATCTGGCGCCAGCTCGAGCATGAGGCGAGCCACGAGGCTGATCCGGAGGCCGCGAAGGCCGAGCTGGAGAATGACCGCGACGAGTATCGCCGCATCGCCGAGCGCCGCGTGCGCCTCGGCCTGCTGCTCTCCGAGATCGGGCAGGCGAACGACGTGCAGGTGAGCCAGCAGGAGATGAACCGCCTCATCATGCAGGAGGCGAGCCGCTACCCGCAGAACCAGCGCGAGCAGGCGGTGAAATTCTTCCGCGAAAACGCGATGGCCGCCGCGCAGCTCCGCGCGCCGCTCTACGAGGACAAGGTCGTCGACCTCCTCATCGACAAGGCCGACATCACCGAGCGCAAGGTGACGCGCGAGGAGCTGCAGGCCGCGATCGAGAGCGAGGACGAGTCGCCGGTCGGCCACGTGCACGGCCCGGGCTGCGGCCATGATCACCATCACGATCATGACCATGCCCACGAGAAGCCCAAGGCGAAGAAGGCCGCCAAGGCGAAGGCCGAGGAGGCACCTGCCGAGGCGGAGGCCAAGCCTGCGAAGAAGGCGGCGCCCAAGAAGGCCAAGGCCGAAGAGCCGGCGGCCGAGGCTGCCCCCGAGAAGCCCAAGAAGGCGGCTGCCAAGAAGAAGGGCGCCTGACGCTCGGCTGGCCACCACCAGTATCCGGACAGCGACGGCCGGTGCCCTGCAGGGTGCCGGCCGTTTCTTTTGCGTTCAGCCTCTTGCGATAGCGCAACGACCTACCACATTCATGTTATCACGCCGCGATGTCGGCTGGCCGCGTCGCGCTTTCTTCCCGCGGCGAGAGGCGTAAGGGCTGCCCTCCGCGGCGCACCGGACTGAAAAACTTCATGTTCCGCCGCCTTGACACAAGATGAACAGCGACACATATCCGGCCCGCCGTTAGCACTCCCATCCGGTGAGTGCTAACGTCCATGTTTCTTAGCAACAGCAGGGTGAAGCTCATGAACTTCCGTCCGTTGCACGATCGCGTGCTCGTCCGCCGCGTCGACGCCGAGGAGAAGACCTCCGGCGGCATCATCATCCCCGACACCGCCAAGGAAAAGCCGCAGGAGGGCGAAGTCGTCGCCGCCGGCGCCGGTACCCGGAGCGATGATGGCAAGCTGACGCCGCTCGACGTCAAGGCCGGCGACCGCATCCTGTTCGGCAAGTGGTCGGGCACCGAGGTCAAGCTCAACGGCGAGGACCTCCTCATCATGAAGGAAAGCGACATCCTGGGGATCGTCGGCTGAGCCTCGTCGCGCCTGCCGGCCTTTGGCCGATATGCGCGAAGATCGTGAATTTCTGAACGAACGCTAGATCAGAAGGAAACCGGAACATGGCAGCGAAAGACGTCAAGTTTTCGCGCGACGCGCGCGAGCGCATCCTCCGCGGCGTGGACATCCTCGCCGACGCGGTGAAGGTCACGCTGGGTCCGAAGGGCCGCAACGTCGTCATCGAGAAGAGCTTCGGCGCCCCGCGCATCACCAAGGACGGCGTGACCGTCGCCAAGGAAATCGAGCTCAAGGACAAGTTCGAGAACATGGGCGCGCAGATGGTGCGCGAAGTGGCCTCGAAGACCAACGACATCGCCGGTGACGGCACCACCACCGCGACCGTGCTCGCCCAGGCGATCGTCCGCGAGGGCATGAAGTCGGTGGCCGCCGGCATGAACCCGATGGACCTGAAGCGCGGCATCGACATCGCCGTGGCGAAGGTCGTCGACGATCTGAAGTCGCGCTCGAAGCCGGTCGCCGGCTCGGCCGAGATCGCCCAGGTCGGCACCATCTCCGCGAACGGCGAAGCCGAGATCGGCAAGATGATCGCCGAGGCGATGGACAAGGTCGGCAAGGAAGGCGTCATCACCGTCGAGGAGGCCAAGGGCCTGACCTCGGAGCTGGACGTCGTCGAGGGCATGCAGTTCGACCGCGGCTACCTCTCGCCGTACTTCATCACCAACGCCGAGAAGATGCAGGTCGAGCTCGACAATCCCTACATCCTCATCCACGAGAAGAAGCTGTCGAACCTGCAGGCGATGCTCCCGGTCCTCGAAGCCGTGGTGCAGAGCGGCCGTCCGCTGCTCATCATCGCCGAGGACGTCGAGGGCGAGGCGCTCGCGACGCTCGTCGTCAACAAGCTGCGCGGCGGCCTGAAGGTCGCGGCCGTGAAGGCGCCGGGCTTCGGTGATCGCCGCAAGGCGATGCTCGAGGACATCGCGATCCTGACCCAGGGTCAGATGATCAGCGAAGACCTCGGCATCAAGCTCGAGAATGTCACGCTCAACATGCTGGGCAAGGCGAAGCGCGTCACGATCGACAAGGACAACACCACCATCGTCGATGGTGCGGGTGAAGCCGATGCGATCAAGGGCCGCGTCGAGCAGATCCGCGCGCAGATCGAGAACACCACGTCGGACTACGACCGCGAGAAGCTCCAAGAGCGTCTGGCGAAGCTCGCGGGCGGCGTCGCGGTTCTGAAGGTCGGCGGCGCGACCGAGGTCGAGGTGAAGGAGCGCAAGGACCGCGTCGACGACGCGCTGCACGCGACCCGCGCGGCCGTCGAAGAGGGCATCGTTCCGGGCGGCGGCACCGCGCTGCTGTACGCGACGAAGGCGCTCGAGGGCCTGAAGGGCGCGAACGACGACCAGACCCGCGGCATCGACATCGTGCGCAAGGCGCTCTACGCGCCGGTTCGCCAGATCGCGTCGAACGCCGGTCATGACGGCGCGGTCGTCTCGGGCAAGCTGCTCGACGGCAACGACGATACGCTCGGCTTCAACGCGCAGACCGACAAGTACGAGAACCTCGTGCAGTCGGGCGTGATCGATCCGACCAAGGTCGTCCGCACCGCGCTTCAGGACGCGGCTTCGGTCGCCGGCCTGCTCATCACCACCGAGGCGACGATTGCCGAGATGCCCGAGGACAAGTCGGCTCCGGCGATGCCGGGCGGCGGCATGGGTGGCATGGGCGGCATGGACTTCTAAGTCCGCGCCGTTCAGACGAACAGGGAAGGGCCGGGAGCGATCCCGGCCCTTTTTCTATGCGCGCAGCCGCGCCCGCATCAGCCCGCGCAGCGAGTTGCCGATGAAGAACTCGGCCGGCAGATCGGTCGGCGCCAGCACTGCCTCGACGGCCTCGCCGAGCTCGATGAGTTCGGCGCGCAGCACGCCGGGGAGCAGGCCGCAGGCGAGCGGCGGCGTGAGCAGCCTGCCGTCGCGCGGCACGAACAGGTTGGTGAAGCTGCCTTCGGTCAGCTCGTCGCGCTCGTTGACGAACAGCAGCTCGAAGGCGCCGCTGGCCTGCCGGGGCTCGTCGTAGAAGGCCCGATCGGTGGTCTTGTGGAACAGGCGCGGATCGTCCGAGGTGACCCCGAGCCGCGTCAGCACGACCTCGAACGGTTGTGTGGGCGCCGGCGGCAGGGGGGAGGCCAGCGCTGTGAAGCTGCCGTCCTCGGACAGGAGCAGCCGCAGACGGGCAGGCGCCCTGAGTTCGCCCATCGTCGCCTGGATGATGTTGCGCATCTCGTGACGGTCGAACCGGAAGCCGCAGTGACGCGCCGACGCCGCCATCCGCTCGAGATGACGCTCGATCCGGACCGGCCCCACCTCAGGATCGAAGCGTAGCGTCTCGATCAGGTCGAACCGGCGGTGCGAGCGCGTGAGGAACGCGGCCTTGGCGAGGCATTCGGCCCATTCAGCGGCCGGATCACTGTCCGCGACGATGCCGGAGCCCAGCCCCAGCGTGGCGCGGCCGTCGCCGGCAGTAACCAAGGTGCGGATAGCGACGTTGAAGCGGGCGTCGCCGCCGGGATCGAGATAGCCGATACTACCGGTGTAGAGGCCGCGCGGCGCAGCCTCGATGTCGGCGATCACCTCCATCGCGCGGATCTTGGGCGCGCCGGTGACCGAGCCGCAGGGAAAGAGCGTGGCGAGCACGTCGACGGCGTCGCGATCGGCCTGCAAGCGTCCGTGTATGGTGGTTGTCATCTGGTGGACGGTCGGGAAGCTCTCGATCCGGTAGAGGTCGTCGACCGTCACCGATCCCGGTTCCGCGACGCGCGAGAGATCGTTGCGCAGCAGGTCGACGATCATCAGGTTCTCGGCGCGGTTCTTTGGATCGGCGGCGAGCGCCCGTGCAGTCCGGCGATCCCCGTTCGGGTCCGGTAGGCGCGCCGCGGTGCCCTTCATCGGTCGTGTCGTCACGCGACCGCCCGCGATCTCGAAGAACAGCTCGGGCGAGGCGGAGAGCACCCAGGCTGCGCCGGTATGGACGATCGCCCCATGCGGCGCGAGCTGCGCGCGCCGGAGCGACCGGTAGAGTGCCAGCGGATGACCGTCGTAATCGACGTCGGCGGCGAAGGTGATGTTCGCCTGATAGATGTCCCCGGCCTCGATCAGCGCCTGTGCGGACCGCACCATCGCACCGTGCCGGGCCTCGTCGAGGCGGGGGCGCACCCCGGTGACGCTGGCTCGCAGGGGCGGGAGCAGCGCCTCGACCTCCGTCGCCGCAAGGTTGCGGCGGCGCTTGAACAGGCCGAACCACAGCAGCGGCAAGCCGTCATGCGGCGGCCGGAAGCGCGGTCGCAGGCGCGGCTCGAGCGCATAGCCAGCCTCGAAGCCGATGAACCCGGCCACCCAACGGCCCTCTCGTACGGCTTGGCGCAGCTTGGCGAGGGCTGCGGGGACGTCGTTGAGCGTGCTGGCGGTGACGATATCCTTGGCCTGCGTGAACAGCTTCGCACCCGCGCCGTCCCGGCGGGCATCGTCGAGGAGCACGAAGGGC
This sequence comes from Pseudomonadota bacterium, assembly GCA_023413015.1. Classification (GTDB taxonomy): domain Bacteria; phylum Pseudomonadota; class Alphaproteobacteria; order Sphingomonadales; family Sphingomonadaceae; genus Sphingoaurantiacus. Next base: position 16,561 of record JAEZQR010000339.1, on the reverse strand, counting down.
AGGGCGGGGTCGAAGCTTTCCATCGTTTCGGGTGCGGCTCTCCGCGTCCGCTTTGGCACGCCTGGGCGCCCTTGGCGAGCACAGGGCGGTGCGGGTTGGACATTTCGCGCGAAGATGCTTGGGGGCGCCGACGGAAGCGCCTACATCTCGGCGCATGAACGATACGACACGGCCCCTGAACGCGGTCATCGTCCCGGTGACGGCGCTCCAGCAGAACTGCACGCTCCTGTGGTGCACGAAGACGATGCGCGGCGCGTTCATCGACCCCGGCGGCGACCTCGATCAGCTGAAGGCGGTTGCGGCCGAGCGTGGCGTCACGATCGAGAAGCTGCTGGTGACGCATGGCCATATCGATCATTGCGGCGAGACCGGCGTGCTGGCGCGCGAGCTCGGCGTGCCGATCGAGGGCCCGCATCCGGACGACAAATTCTGGATCGACATGAACCCGCAGGTCGGCGCGCAGTACGGCATTCCCGGTGCGCAGAGCTTCACGCCTGACCGCTGGCTGCATGACGGTGATCAGGTCACGGTCGGTGAACTGACGCTCGACGTCTATCACTGCCCCGGCCACACGCCGGGCCACATCGTCTTCCACCATGCGCCGTCGAATCTCGCGATCGTCGGCGACGTGCTGTTCCAGGGCTCGGTCGGTCGTACCGATTTCCCGAAAGGCGATTTCCCGACGCTCGTCCGCTCGATCACCGGCCGGCTGTGGCCGCTCGGCGATCAAACGGCGTTCGTGCCCGGCCACGGCCCGATGTCGACCTTCGGCCGCGAGCGCGCGACGAACCCGTTCGTCGGCGATGCGGCGCTCGCACGCGGTTCGGCTGTCTAGATGATCCTGACTGCTAGGATCAGGCCCCAGACGCTGAGCATGAGGAGCGAAAGCCAAGTCCCGGCGGTGCCGCCGACGCGGAACGGGTTGGGGGAGGGGCGGCTCATACCGATGGCGTGCGCGATACGCGACAGGATCAGCACGCCCGATATGATGCCGAGCAGGACACTGTAGCCGACCTCCGATTCGATCAGTCCCATGAGGATGAGGATGATCGGCACATATTCGCCGAAGTTCGCCTGCGTCCGCATGCGGGTGATGAGGTCGGGGTTGCCGGCGTCCCCCATCGCGATGCGGCTCGACATGCGCGTCTGGCTGACGCGATAGCTCAAGACCAGATAGATCAGGCCGCAGACCGCGGCGGTGAAGGTGGTGACTTCCAGTGCCTGCATCGTCCGCTCCCTTGTTTCGAGCGTGGAAAGACTGCGACAATGCGAGCGAATGGGGAAGCTGAAAAGCGGTCGCGTTCGGTCTTGAAACCGAAGCGTAAATCGCTATTGTCGCGCGCTCATTGAAATCCGGGCGCGCCGGAACCGGCCGCACATCCGAAAAGCAACACGAAAACAGGTGCCAAATGGCCGTTCCTAAGCGAAAAACTACGCCCTCTCGCCGTAACATGCGCCGCAGCCACCACGCGCTGACCGCCACGCAGTTCCAGGAATGCTCGAACTGCGGCGAGTTGAAGCTGCCGCACCACATCTGCAACAGCTGCGGCCATTACAACGGCCGCGAGGTCAGCGAGCCCAAGGCCTAAGCCGTCAGCTCGAGGCTGTCGGCCCATGCCTGATCGTCCGATCATCGCGCTCGACGCCATGGGTGGCGACGGCGGACCCGCCGTTACCATCGCGGCGGCCGAGATCGCGCGCAAGCGCTACCCCAAGCTCGCGTTCCGCTTCTACGGGCGCGAGGACGCGATCCGTGCCGAGCTGGCGCGGGCGCCGCTGGTGGCGAGGGACGCCGTCGTCGTTCACAGCGACGAGGAAGTGCTCGGCACCGACAAGCCGAGTCAGGTGCTTCGCCGTGCCCGCCGCTCGTCGATGGGCATGGCGGTCGAGGCCGTGAAGGCCGGCGAAGCGCACGCCGCCGTGTCGGCCGGCAATACCGGCGCCTTGATGGCCATCGCCAAGATGGGCCTCAAGACGATGGAGGGCATCGATCGGCCGGCGCTCGTCGCGCTGCTACCGACGCTCAAATCGGAATCGGTGATGCTCGACCTCGGCGCCAATGCCGAGTGCGACGAGACCAACCTTGTCCAGTTCGCCGTGATGGGCGCCGCCTTCGCGCGCACCGTGCTCGGGCTCAAGCAGCCGCGCGTCGCGCTCCTCAACATCGGCGAGGAGGACCTGAAGGGCACGCACGAGCTCAAGGCTGCGGCCGCAATGCTGCGCGAGGCCGACCTGCCGATGAAATTCGTCGGCTTCACCGAAGGCGACAAGATCAGCCGGGGCGATATCGACGTCATCGTAACGGATGGCTTTTCGGGTAATATCGCCCTCAAGACGGCGGAAGGTACGGCGAAGCTCGTGGTGTCGCTGTTGGCAAATGCGTTCCGTAGCTCGACGCTCAGCAAGCTCGGCTACCTCATCTCGCGGCCCGCGCTGCGCGCGCTGCGCGGTCATCTCGACCCGAACAACCACAACGGCGCCGTCTTCCTGGGATTGAACGGCATCGTGGTGAAGAGCCATGGCGGCGCGACGCCGCGCGGTGTCGCCAATGCGATCGGCGTGGCCTATGATCTCGTGGTGGCCGACATCGCACGCCGGATCGGCGAGGACCTCGCCAACTTCGACGCGCATCGCGGGCTGACCGCCGACGCGCCGAACGCGAGCGCCGCATGACCGGGATCACGCGCTCCCGCATCGTCGGCACCGGCACCTATCTCCCGTCGCGCGTGATGGCGAACGCCGAGCTGGCGACACTGGTCGACACCTCGGACGAGTGGATCATCGAGCGTACCGGCATCCGCCAGCGCCATATCGCCGCCGAAGGCGAGATGACGTCGGACCTCGCGACCGCCGCCGCCAAGGAAGCACTGCTGGCTGCCGGCATGACGGCCGAGGACATCGACCTGATCGTCGTGGCGACCGCCACGCCGGACCAGACCTTCCCGGCCGCCGCCACCCGGGTCCAGCACAAGCTCGGCATGACGCGCGGCGTCGCTTTCGACGTGGCGGCGGTCTGCTCGGGCTATCTCTACGCTCTTACCGTTGCCGATTCTATGCTGCGGACAGGCCAGGGCCGCAACGCACTGGTGATCGGCGCGGAGACCTTCAGCCGCCTGCTCGACTGGGAGGATCGCGGCACCTGCGTCCTGTTCGGCGACGGTGCCGGTGCGACCGTGCTGCGGGCCGAGGCCGGACGGGGCCTACCGAGCGACAAGGGCGTGCTCGCGGCGCGGCTCCATTCAGATGGCCGCTACAACGAACTGCTCTACGTCGACGGCGGACCGAGTTCGACCGGCACGACCGGCAAGCTGCGCATGAAGGGCAAGGAAGTGTTCCGCCATGCGGTCACCAACCTGTCCGAGGTGATGATCGAGACGTTGGAGGCCGCGAGCCTCACGCCCAAGGACGTCGCCTGGGTGATCCCGCATCAGGCGAACCTGCGCATCCTCGAAGGCACCGCGAAGAAGCTCGGCCTCGACATTGGTCAGGTGGTCGTGACCGTCGACCGCCATGCCAACACGTCGGCCGCATCGGTACCGCTCGCGCTTGACGCCGCGGTGCGCGATGGGCGCGTCAAGGACGGCGACCTGTTGCTGCTCGAAGCGATGGGCGGCGGCTTCACCTGGGGCGCGGCTGCCGTCCGTTGGTGATCGTTTCGGTCGCGCCGTTGTGAAGTGACTGAATTTTCGGTAAGAAGATCAAGTTAGCCGTTCTCGGAGGTGAGAGGGTCATGGCCGTCAAGACACTGACCAGAGCTGATCTGAGCGACGCGGTGCACCGCGAGATCGGCCTTTCGCGCGCCGATTCGGCGAATCTCGTAGAGCAGGTGCTCGACGAAATCTGCGGCGCGCTGACCAAGGGACAGAACGTCAAGATCTCGTCGTTCGGCACCTTCATGCTGCGCGACAAGGGCCGGCGCATTGGCCGCAATCCGAAGACCGGTCAGGAAGTGCCGATCGAGCCGCGGCGCGTGCTCACCTTCCGGCCGAGCCAGCTGATGCGGGACCGCATCAACGCCAGAGGCTGACGGCATGGCCGAGGCGAAGTCGGCGACCGCCTTCCGGACCATCAGCGAGGTTTCCGACGACATCGGCGTGCCGCAGCATGTTCTGCGCTTCTGGGAGACCAAGTTTCCCGCGATCAAGCCGCTGAAGCGCGGCGGCAACCGTCGCTATTATCGCCCCGAGGACGTGCAGCTGCTGCAGGCGATCAATCGCCTGCTGTACGCCGACGGCTACACGATCAAGGGCGTGCAGAAGCTCCTGAAGGAGCGGGGACCGCGCGGGCTGATCGGCGGTGGCGAGGATGACGAGGCCATCCAGCCTGCCGCGGCGACGGACCTGTTCGAAGCCGAGCAGCCGGCGGATACAGCCGGGCCCGTGCCGCAGCTCGCCGAGCTGCGCGCGATACGGGACAGGTTGGCGCAAGCGCTCGCTCAATCGCGCGCCGCCTAGGGTCCGAAACGACAGACGTGCGTTGGTCCGGCGATCGAAATCGCCGGAGCCGAAGGCATGCCCGCAAATCTGAAGCCGCTGTCGCAACAGGTCATCGTCATCACCGGGGGCTCGAGCGGGATCGGCCTTGCCACCGCCGAGATGGCTGCCGAGCGCGGCGCGCGCCTCGTGCTCGCGGCACGCAACGAAGCAGCGCTCGAGGAAGTCGCCGGTCGACTGCGTGCGATGGGTGCGCAGGTGGCGATCTGCGCCGCCGACGTCTCGAACCCGACCGATGTCGAGCGCATCGCGCAGACGGCGATCGACACCTACGGCCGGATCGACACCTGGGTGAACGATGCCGCCGCGGCGCTCTACGGCAAGCTCGACGAAATCCCCATCGAGGATCACCGCCGCGTTTTCGAGGTCGGCTATTGGGGTACTGTCCACGGCTCGCTGACCGCCGTGAAGCATCTTCGCACGGAAGGGGGCGCGCTCATCAATCTGGGGTCGGTGCTTTCGGAGCGCGCGATGATCCTGCAGGGCGCCTACAGCGCGATGAAGCATGCGGTGCGCGGCTTCACCGACGCGCTGCGCATGGAGCTGGAGATGGACGGCGCCCCGATCTCGGTAACGCTGATCAAGCCCAACGGCATGAACACGCCTTATCCCGAACATGCGCGCAACTATATGGCGAGGCCCGCCCGGATTCCGCCGATCGTGTACGACCCGCGGCTGGTGGCTCGGGCAATCCTCTTCGCTGCCGAGAACCCGAAGCGCGAGCTGACTGTCGGCGGCACCGGCCTCATGATCTCGAAGTTCGGCAACCTGATGCCGCGCGTCATGGACCTCGCGATGGAGGCGGCCGGGCGCCCGGTGCAGCAGATCGACCAGCCGCCGCCGCCCGAGCGCAACGACAATCTGTACGAGCCGCGCGAGGACGGCATGATCGACAGCGATCAGGACATCTATGTCCGTCGCACGAGCCTGTGGCTGGAGGCGCAGATGCGTCCCGGCCTGACGACCGCGCTGCTCGGCGGCCTGGGGCTGCTCGCCGCGGCGCTCCGGTCGGACACGCCGCGCCGGCTGCGCGAGCGGCGGCGCCAGCCGGAACTCGACCTGCGCCGGCACCGCTCGCGCCGTCGGCGCAATGCCGCCGAATAGTCAGACGAACGGCAGCAGCCGGTCGGCGGTCGCGGGATTGAGCGCCATCGGCAGGTCGTAGACGATCGCCAGCCGCATCAGTGCCTTGACGTCGACGTCGTGCGGCAACGGCGTCAGCGGATCGACGAAGAAGATCAATGCGCCGAGTTCTCCGGTCGCAATCAGCGCCCCGAGCTGCTGATCGCCGCCCAGCGGTCCGCTCTTGAGGCGGGTGACCTCCATCTCCGGATAATGGTCCAGCACGCGCTGGCCCGTCGTGCCGGTCGCAACGATTGGGCAGGGGCGCAGCGCATCGAGGTGGCGACCGACCCATGCGACGAGATCGTCCTTCTTGGCGTCATGCGCGACGAGAGCAATGGCGGGCATGGTGCGAATAACCGCCGCCCCAGCTTCCGGTTGCGGCGAAGCTCGCGCCTTGGCAATGAACCGGCGTGAACGACATGCAAGCCAACCGCTCCGTCGTCGACAAGCTCGTCGACCTGCTCGACCTCGAGACGCTCGAGGTGAACCTGTTCCGCGGCCGCACCTCCGACGAGGGCTGGCGGCGCGTCTATGGCGGGCAGGTGATCGGCCAGGCGCTGGTGGCCGCGAGCCGCACCGTGGAGGAGCCGCGCCCGGCGCACTCGCTTCACGCCTATTTCATGCGGCCGGGCGATCCGGCAGCGCCGATTCTCTACACCGTCGAGCGCGACCGTGATGGGCAGAGCTTCACGACGCGGCGTGTCGTGGCGATCCAGCACGGTCGGCCGATCTTCAACATGGCCGTGTCGTTCCAGATCGAGGAGCAGGGGCTGGAGCACCAGTTCGACATGCCCGACGTGCCGAGCCCCGAGGGCCTGCTGACCGAGCGCGAGCTCCGGATGCGCGACGCGGATCGCATCCCCGAGAAGTTCCGCTCGCACTGGCTGCGCGAGCGGCCGATCGAGATCCGCCCGGTCGATCCGCGCGACATGTTCAGGCCGGACAAGCGACCGCCGGTGCAATATGTCTGGTTCCGGGTGGCCGACCGGATCGGCGACGACCGCGCGCTCCACCAATGCATGCTCGCCTACGCGTCGGACATGACGCTACTCGACACCTGCATCCTGCCGCACGAGATTTCGTGGGTGAACCCGAAGTTGCAGAGCGCGAGCCTCGATCATGCGCTCTGGTTCCACGAGCCGTTCCGCGCCGACGAGTGGCTGCTCTATGCACAGGACAGCCCGAAGGCGAGCGGCGCCCGCGGCTTCAACCGCGGCTCGATCTACACGCGCGACGGACGGCTGGTGGCGAGCGTCGCCCAAGAAGGATTGATCCGCGTTCGTGACTAGATTCGCCAGCCTCGCTGCTCTGACGCTCCTGCTCGTCGCGTGCGACGCGCAGTCGGCGGACAAGGGCCAGGTGGTGCATGAGAGTGCGCCGGCTTCGGCCTTTCCGAAGCCGCACCGACCGGTCTCCGACATCGTCAGCGACCAGTTCTCGAACGAGGACGCGCGCGACAGGGCCGGCGAGGCGGAGCGGGTGATGGGCCTGCTCGGCATCGAGCCCGGCATGACCGTCGCGGATATCGGCGCGGGCAACGGCTACTATACCGTGCGCCTGGCGCAGCGGGTCGGGCCGCAAGGGCGCGTGCTCGCGGAAGATATCATGCCGGCCTATGTCGACCGGCTGCGCGGCCGCGTCGAGGCCGAAGGCCTGAGCAATGTCACGGTCACGCTCGGCGCGCCGCACGACCCCAAGCTGCCGACCGGCGTCGCCGATCTCGCGCTGCTGATGCACATGTATCATGAGGTCGAGCAGCCGTACGGGCTGCTCTGGCATCTGCACGCGGCGCTCAAGCCCGGCGGCCGCGTCGCCGTCGTCGACATGGATCGCCCGACCAATCGTCACGGCACGCCGCCGGCGCTGCTGCGGTGCGAGATGGCGACGATCGGCTATCGGCAGACCTCGTTCCATGACCTTGGAAAGGGGAGCGGCTATCTCGCGGTGTTCGAAACCGCCGAGCCGCGCCCGAGCCCGCGCGCGATCAAGCCCTGTGAGGGGTAACTGAGCTATCACTGATGTGCCGACACCCCGGCTTCGACCGGGGTGCCGGAACTTCGGCGGTTCAGCTTGCAGAATATTGGCTGAGCTTGCCGCCCTCGCTTGCCAGCCGTTCGAGCAGCGGCGACGGCGTGAAGTCATCACCATGCACGCCCTGATAGTGGCGCAGGCGATCGAGCACCGTCGTCAGGCCCACCGTGTCGCCATAGAACATCGGGCCGCCGCGATAGACCGGCCAGCCGTAGCCGTTGATCCACACGATATCGATGTCGGAACCGCGATAGGCCTTGCCCTCGTCGAGGATCTTCGCCCCCTCGTTGATCATCGGATAGATGCAGCGTTCGAGGATTTCCTCGTCACTGATCGGCCGGCGGTTGATGCCCCTTTCGGCCGCGTAATCGAGGATCATCTTCTCGACGACCGGGGAGGGCGTGCGATTGCGCTTCTCGTCATAGTCGTAGAAGCCCGCGCCGGTCTTCTGCCCGCGCCGGTCCATCTCGCAGAGGCGGTCGCGCAAGGTCTCTCCCTTCGACGTCTCCTTCGACCAGCCGATGTCGAGCCCGGCGAGGTCGGCCATCTGGAAGGGGCCCATCGGGAAGCCGAAGTCGTAGAGCACGCGGTCCACGTCCCACGGCATCGCACCTTCGAGGATCAGCTTGTTCGCCTCGCGCTGGCGGGGCGAGAGCATGCGGTTGCCGATGAAGCCGTGGCAGACGCCAGCCACTACCGCCACCTTGCCGATCTTCTTCGCCACCTCCATCGCGGTGGCCAGCACGTCCGGCGCGGTCTTGTCGCCGCGCACGACCTCGAGGAGGCGCATGACGTTGGCCGGCGAGAAGAAGTGCAGCCCAAGCACGTCCTGCGGACGCGAGGTCGCCGCCGCGATCTCGTCGACGTTCAGGTAGCTGGTGTTGGTGGCGAGGATCGCGCCCGGCTTTACGATCCGGTCGAGCTTGCCGAAGACATCCTTCTTGATGTCCATGTTCTCGAACACGGCCTCGATGACGAGGTCGCAGTTGGCAAGGTCTTCGAGCTTCAGCGACGGCGTAAGACGTCCCATGTTCGCCTCGACCGCCTCGGGCTTCAGTCGCCCCTTGGCAGCCGTGTTCTCATAGTTCTTGCGGATGACGCCGGTGCCGCGGTCGAGCGCTTCCTGCTTCATTTCGACGATCGTCACCGGGATACCAGCCGACAGGAAGTTCATCGCGATGCCGCCACCCATCGTGCCGGCACCGATGATGCCGACCTTGCCGACGGGGCGCGTCGCGGTACCTTCGGGCAGGTTGGGAATCTTGGCGGCTTGGCGCTCGGCGAAGAAGACATAGCGCTGGGCGGCAGACTGGACGCCGCTCATCAGACTCATGAACAACTCGCGCTCGCGCTTCATGCCTTCATCGAAGGGGAGCGTCGCAGCGGCCTCGATGCATTTGATATTGGCTTCTGGCGCTTCGAAGCCGCGGAACTTCCGGGCGTTGGCCTTGCGGAACTCAGCAAACAGCTCGGGGCTGGCACCCTTCACTTCGAGGTCGCGGACCTTCTTGAGCGGGCGCTTCTCGGCAACGATCTTCGTCGCGAATGCGATGGCAGTCTCGCGAAGCTGGTCCTCGGGGGCGAGTTCGTCGACGAGGCCCATCTCGGCCGCCGCCTTCGCGCCGACCGGCGTGCCGCTCGTCACCATATCGAGCGCCTTGGCCGCACCGACGATGCGCGGCAGGCGCTGCGTACCACCGGCACCAGGCAGAAGGCCCAGCTTGACCTCGGGCAGGCCGAGCTTCGCGGAGGGGACGGCGACGCGGTAATGGGCGACGAGCGCGACCTCGAGGCCGCCGCCGAGCGCGGTGCCGTGGATTGCGGCGACCACCGGCTTGGGCGCATTCTCCATTTTCGCCTGCACCTCATGCAGCGAGGCACCCTGCGGCGGCTTGCCGAACTCGCTGATGTCGGCGCCGGCAATGAAGGTGCGGCCGGCACAGATCAGCACGATCGCCTCGACCGTCGGATCGGCGATCGCGCGGTCGAACGCGGTGGCGAGCCCGTCGCGAACATTGGCCGACAGCGCATTGACGGGCGGCGAGTCAATCGTGACGACGCCGATGTTGCCTTCGACCGCGAAGTCGGTGACCGCGTTGATGTTGCCCATGCGTCTCTCCCAAGATCGATTATCGGTATGAGGGTTACACCATCCGTCGCAGGCGTGAAGCGCTCTCGAAAATGCGGGGCGCGTTTCGATGCGGATATAGGGGATTTACGATCTGGCCTGCGCGACCGTGTTTATCGAGAATGGATGGTGCGGAGGGCATATGAAGCATGTAGCGTCTAGCGAGTTTCAGCAGGTCGGAGGCGACTTCGCCGAAGCTGACCTGGCACCGCCGCGGCTCGACAGCCTGTCGCGCGAGATCGCCATCGCCGCGGCCGGCATCCCGGACCCGCGGCATCGCCTGCTGGCGGCGATGCAACTCCTCGGCAACCTGCGCGATTTCCTCGTTGCCGGCATCTCGAAGGATGCGGAGCAGGCGCTCGACGAGGCCATCTACGCCCTGATGCGGCGGGAGCGCGAGCTGCCGGCGAGCTGGACTCGCTAATCCGGTAGCTACGAAAGAGCGGGTGTCGAACCTGTTGACATTCATGCTCCGATCATGAGTGTCTGCATGCGTAAGTCATTGATTTGTAATAATTGGCACCAATCCTGCTATCCATCCGGAGTGCTGTCTTTACAGGACAGGCAAGCGCTATCGGAGTAGCGAGTGGCGGAAACCGGCGACGACAGTGGATTGGTAGAGGGACAGCAAGCTTGGTCGCTGCTGGTGCGCGAGCTTGATCGGCCACTGATGCCCGGGTTCATGACAGCGGGTTATGCCGCCCTCGGTCGTTACATCTATCTCACCCGCCACGACCGGGACGAAAGTCGTGAGGCTGTCGCCCTCAAGCCTGTACCGACCGGAGCATGTAATTCCTTCCGGACCGACCGGCGTCTTGAACTCGTCCTGATCGCATAGCCTGCTTGCAACATTAGCGGCGCTCATCGCGCCACAAGGCGCGCGAGGGTTGTGTCCGCGCGCGCCTTTAAGGATTCTGCCGCGGTTACGGCTTCTTGGCGGTGTCGTCGGCGCCTTGCTCGTCGAGCTTCTTCGCCATGTCGAGGTGGTGCTGCACCTTGGGCGCGATGGTGCCGGCCAACTGCTTCAGCTGCGGATTGTCGCCATTCTCCGCATAACCACGATGGAGGTCGAGGGCCTCCTGATGCGCCGCGGTCTGTTGGTCGAGATAGCGCGTGTCGAAGTCGTTGGCCGACGCGTTCTGCAGTTCGGTGAGCATCTCCTGGCGGCGCTGGTCGAGCGCGGTCGGCAGCGTGACCGTAACGCCCGCCTTCGGCAGCGTCGATTTCAGCTGGTCCGTCGTCGCGGTATGATCCTTGATCATCATCTGGGCGAAGTCCTTGACGGCCTTGGACTTCGACCTCTCGCTGGCGAGGCGGCTCGACTCGATCTCGTACATGTCGCTCACCGCGGCATTGGTCGCATAGCCGGCAGCCGTGTTGGCCTCAGCCGTCGGCGTCACCGCATTCGTCGCGGCCGCCGTCGTATTCTCGATCGCGTTACCTGTCTCTGTGGCGGCTTCAGTTGCGGTGCCTTGGGCTTCGTTCGCCGCCTCGTTCGCGTTCTTGTTGTTGCCGCAAGCGGCCAGCGCCAGCAGCGCCGCACCCGACAGGATCAGTTTCCGGTTCATGAGCCTTCTCCTTCCAGGAACGGGCTCGCAACCATCAAGGATAGGAACAGGTTCCAGAAAAAGGCGTTCAGGCGGCTGCGGCGTCCTGGCGTCGCAAGTGGCTTTCGAGCGATGCGATGGCTGCCTCCAGATGGAGGAGCGCCACGCCGCTATGATAGCCCGACATCTCTTCGTAGAGTGCCCGCATCCGCTCCAGCATCGCCTCGAGGGCGTGTAGTTCGTCGGCTGCCATTGCCGCCCCCTGGTTCCACTGTCCAAGAGCTTGTTAACAGAAATTAACGAACTGTGCAAAATCTGCAACAGGGGCTCAGTGGGGTCGCGAGGATGCGTCCGAGTAACGACGAGTGCCGGTCGCTCCTTTCCTTTTCCCTCCACCCCGGCGATGAAGATGCGGACTGAGCCGAGGAGACCGCCCAGAATGCTACGCGCCTTCCGTTCGGTGCCGGAACCACCGATGATCGTCGAGGCGAGTGCCGGCGTGAAGCTGCCGGCCGATGCCGTCTGGCTCGACCTGTTCAATCCCACGACCGACGAGGAGCAACTCGTCGAGCGGGAGCTCGGGCTTCAGGTCCCCACCCGGGAGGAGATGGCCGAGATCGAGCCATCGAGCCGCCTGTATCAGGAGAAGGGCGCGGTCTTCCTGACCGCCACTGTCATGAGCGGCATCGACGCTGGCGATCCGGTCAGCACGCCGGTCAGCTTCGTGCTCACGCCCCGCCACCTTGTCACCGTCCGCTATGCTGATCCGAAGCCGTTCCGCAGCTTCGCGGCGCATCTGCAGCGCGAACCGGAACTTGGCGCCAGTTCGACCCTGACGCTGATCCATCTCCTCGACGCGATCATTGATCGGCTGGCGGACACGCTGGAGGTGGTTCAGGCCGACATCGACCGGAACTCGCGCGCGGTGTTCCGTCGGGGAGGCGAGAAGGATCGCCGGCGGCGGCGCATGTCGAACGAGACGCTGCAGGCGCTGCTCCTCCACATCGGCGACGATCAGGACCTACTCGCCAAGACCCGCGACAGCCTGCTGAGCATGGGCCGGCTGCTGAGCTTCCTGTCGCTGCCCGTTCATATCCGGCAGGACAAGGACCTGCGCGAGCATGTGAAGACGCTGAGCCGGGACGTGAGCTCGCTCATCGACCATTCGGCATTCCTCGCCGGCAACATCGGCTTCATGCTCGACGCGTCGCTCGGCCTCATCAACATCGAGCAGAACGCCATCATCAAGATCTTCTCGGTGGCGGCCGTGGTGTTCTTGCCGCCGACGCTGATTGCCAGCATCTACGGCATGAACTTCGAGCATATGCCGGAACTGAAGTGGGTGTTCGGCTATCCCAATGCCCTGGGGCTGATGGTGCTGTCGGCCATCCTGCCCTACCTGTTCTTCAAGAAGAAGGGCTGGCTCTGATCCAGACAAAAAGGCCCGGCGAGCATGAGGCTCGCCGGGCCTTTCCGTATTGGCTCCCCGGGTAGGATTCGAACCTACGACCGTCCGATTAACAGTCGGATGCTCTACCACTGAGCTACCGAGGAATGGGCGGCGCGGGATATAGCAACGACATCCCGCCCTGCCAACCACAAATCAGGTCAAAAATTGCTCCATCACGATTCGATCGTCGAGGGCGTATTCGGGATCGAACAGCAGCTCGAGCTTGATGGACCTGTCGGTGACGACCTTGACGCGCGAAACGTCGCGCACTTCCACCTGATCGGCCACCGCGCTCACCGGCCGCTTGCCGGCTTCGAGCACCCGGAACTCGACCTCGGCGCTTGCGGGAATGAGCGCGCCGCGCCAGCGGCGTGGGCGGAACGGGCTGATCGGCGTCAGCGCCAGCAGGTCGCTCTGCAGCGGCAGGATCGGGCCGTGCGCGGAAAGATTATAGGCGGTCGAACCAGCCGGCGTCGCCACCAGCACGCCGTCGCAGGCGAGGTCAGACATGCGCACCCGCCCGTCGATCGCGATCTCGATCTTCGCGGCCTGGCGGGTCTCGCGGAGTAGCGACACCTCGTTGATCGCCGGGGACACGACCTGCTCGCCGGCCACCGTATGCGCTTCCATCGACAGCGGGTGCAGCGTGAACCGCTTGGCCTTGGCGAGCCGTTCGATCAGCCCGTCGGGATGGTAGCCGTTCATCAGGAAGCCAACGGTGCCGAGATTCATGCCGAACACGGGTACCAGCCGCTGCCGATTCATCATGCCGTGCAGCGTCTGCAGCATGAACCCGTCGCCGCCGAGCGCCACGACGGCGTCGGCTTCCTCGACCGGCGACCAGTCATAGAGCGCGCCCAGCTCCGTCGCTGCCGTTTCGGCGGATTCGGTCGGCGAGACGAGGAGCGCGAGACGGTGGAAGCGGTTCATCCGCCGGTCACGCTCATGTGCCGTGCGAGCGCCGGAGCATCGCCGCGCCGCTCGATACGGAAGTCGTGGCCCTTGGGCTTGCGCGCCATGGCGCGATCGAGCGCGGCATCGATCGCGCTGTCCTCGACGGCGGCGCGGACGGCGGCGCGCAGGTCGACCGAATCGTCCTGGCCGAGGCACATGTAGAGCTGGCCGGTGGCGGTCAGTCGGACGCGGTTGCAGCTGTCGCAGAAATTATGCGTGAGCGGCGTGATGAAGCCCAGCCGCTGGCCGGTCTCGCGCACGCGGGCATAGCGCGCCGGGCCGCCGGTCGAATCGGGCAGCGGATCGAGCGTCCAACGCGTTTCGAGGTCGCGGCGGACCGTGGAGAGCGGCAGGTAACGGTCGGTGCGATCCTCCTCCACCTCGCCCAGCGGCATCGTCTCGATCAGCACGAGGTCGTGCCCGGCTTCACCGCACCAGCGCAGCATCGTCTCGACCTCGTCCTCGTTGAGGCCCTTCAGCGCCACCATGTTGATCTTGACGTGCAATCCAGCGGCCTTCGCGGCGGCGATGCCCTCCAGCACCTGCGGCAGCCGCCCCCAGCGGGTTATGCGTGCGAACTTGGCTTCGTCGAGCGTGTCGAGGCTCACGTTGATCCGCCGCACGCCGGCCGCGGCAAGGTCGGCGGCATGGCGTGCGAGCTGGCTGCCGTTGGTGGTCAGCGTCAGCTCGTCGAGCGCGCCGCTATCCAGATGTCGCGACAGTGACCGCACGAGGTCGAGGATGCCACGGCGCACCAGCGGCTCGCCGCCGGTCAGCCGCAGCTTGCGCACGCCCCGCCGGACGAAGGCGGAAGCGATACGGTCGATCTCCTCGAGGCTGAATACCTCCGCCTTCGGCAGGAAGGTCATGTGCTCGGACATGCAGTAGATGCAGCGGAAGTCGCAACGGTCGGTCACCGATATGCGCAGATAGCTGATCCGCCGGCCGAACCCGTCGATCAGTGGCGTCGATACGCCTGCGCTCTGCCCGTCCGGAAGTTGCACCGCCATGCGCCTAATCTGTGGCCGGCAGCACGGCAAGTCCAGTCGCGCCCCCCGATAAACTGAATTGTAGCGCGCGACGGAACAGGTGTTTAGCATACATGTGAACTCTCTGGATTCAGGCTGGGAAATGTTCGTGGCGCATCGCCCGCATCGTCGGGCATCAGGCACTGGGAATCGATGAACGCTCAGGGACAGCAGGCGCCGATCTTCATCATCTCGCTCCGCTACCGCCAGGAGGTGGCCGGCGCGATCGAGGCGAGCGGCCGTGCCGTAGTCGCCGCCAAACGTCCCGAGGAAGCGGTGCGGCGCTTCGCGCAGTCAGCCGCCTCGGTCGCAATCGTCGATGCGCGCGGGGCGCTCGATCATGGGTTGCGGGTGGTGCAGCAGCTGGCGTCCATTGTCGCCGCACGGCGCGGCGCCATGCTGGTCCTGCTGTCGCGCGGCGATGGCGATGCGCTGGGGGCCGTCTACGAGGCCGGCGCGACCCACTTCCTGGTCAGCCCGTTCGGCAGCGCCGAGCTGACGCAGGCACTGCGGTTTGCCGAGCGTTACGTCCGGCGGCTGCACACCAGCAGCGCGAGCGGCGCGGTGGCCACGGTGCAGGCGGCGCTCGCGGATACCGCGCGCTGGCAGTGGCTCCTCGGTGAGCCGGCCGCCACCATCTCGCCGTCGCTGGCGACGCTGCTGGGCCAGCCCGTCGCCGGGCCCGTCGACATCATGGCGGTGCTGCGCCGCCTGCCGACGCCCGAACGGCTCAAGATCCGGCGCGAGATGCGCCGTCTGCTGCTGTCCGCCCGGAGCGGGGACATCGAGCATCATATGCAGGTCGATGGTGCCACGCACAAGATCGTGCATCATGTCCGGCCGCTCTACGATCCGAACGGTGCAGTGATCGGGCTGACGGCCACGGTCGAGGATCTCGACGCCGTCGTGCTCGAGCGCCGGCTGGCGGCGCATTTCGACGGGCTGACCGGCCTCGTCAATCAGTCCTATGCCCGCGCCTGGCTCGACCAACTGCTCGGTGGGCGTACGGCGCTCGATCCCGCCTGCATCCTCGTGCAGCTGGCGATCAGTCGCTTCGACCAGATCAATGCGAGCTACGGCCGCTCGGTAGCCGATGCGCTGCTGCAGGCGGTCGGGCGGCGCATCCGGCGCGTCGCCGGCGCCGACAACCATTATGGCGAGCGCATGCTGATCGCCCGCCTGGCCGGCGCGGAGTTCATCGTTGCCTTCGCCGCCCCGGTGGCGCTCAAGGACGTGGAGCGCTTCAGCCAGCGCCTCGGTGAGATGTTCGAGCGGCCGTTCGTGGTCGGCGGACGCGTGATCCATCTCGCCTGCCGTATGGGCATCGCGGTCGGCGAGCCCGAGCTCGAAAGCGCCGAGGCGCTGTTCCGTCGCGCGAGCGCCGCACTCGCCGAAGCGAAGCAGCAGGAGCCGAACAGCTATCAGGTGTTCCTGCCCGGCGATGCCGACGACACGCGCGAGCGCCTGGCGGACCTCGAGACCGATCTGCGCCGCGCGCTCGACGAGGGCGAGCTGGATATCGTCTATCAGCCGCAGGTCGATGTGCTGAGCCACCAGATCTGCGGCGTCGAGGCGCTGGTGCGCTGGCGGCATCCGGTGCACGGCCTGCTTCCCGCCGAGACGCTGCTCGATGTCGCGGCGAGCGCCGAGCTGACGTCGCGGCTGTCCGAACACATCATGCGCAAGGCGCTCGGCGAGGCCGCGCAATGGACCGACGGGCTCGGCGGCCTGCGCCTCTCGGTCAACGTCACGGCCGAGGACCTGCAGGTCGACGAGTTCGACGCGACCGTGCTCGCGCTGCTGCG
>JAEZQR010000108.1 GCA_023413015.1 Pseudomonadota bacterium | reverse complement strand
TCCATGCGCAGGTCGAGGCGGGAGAGCACCGGCTTCTCGCCATAGCCGACGGTGGCGTGGTCAAGCTGGATCAGCGGGGGTTTCAGCGCGCTCGCGGGCGAGGGGAAGTCGAAGACGAGGCTGGGGTCGTTCACCACTTCGGCGATCGGCTGCATGCGCGCGAGCGCCTTGGCGCGCGACTGCGCCTGCTTGGCGGTCGAGGCACGGGCGCTGTTGCGCGCGATATAGTCGAGCAGCTTGGCGCGCTGCGCCTCCTGCTGCGCCCGCGCGGCGGCGAGCTGCGCCAACCGCTCGTTGCGCTGACGCTCGAACGCGTCGTAGCCGCCGACGTAGAGCGTGATCTTGCCGCCCTGCAGGTGCAGGATGTGATCGACCACGTTGTTGAGGAAGTCGCGCTCGTGGCTGATGACTACCATCGTCGCAGGGTAGCTGCGCAGGAAGTCCTCGAGCCAGAGCGTCGCTTCGAGGTCGAGGTGGTTCGACGGCTCGTCGAGGAGGAGCAGGTCGGGCTCCGAGAAGAGGAGGGCGGCGAGCGCGACGCGCATCTTCCAGCCGCCCGAGAAGCTGTCGAGCGGGCGGTTCTGCATCGCCTCGTCGAAGCCGAGGCCGACGAGGATGCGCGCGGCGCGCGCGGGCGCGGCGTGCGCGTCGATAGCGGTCAGCCGCTCGTGGATCTCGGCGATGCGGTGTGGGTCGGCACCGGCCGCTTCCTCGGCCAGCAGCGCCGCGCGCTCGGCATCGGCGGCAAGCACCGTCTCGATCGGCGTGGCGGCGCCGGCGGGCGCCTCCTGCGCGATATAGCCGATGCGCGCGCTCTTCGGCATCTCCACTGCACCGTCGTCCGCTTCCATGAGGCCGGCGACGACCTTCATCAGCGTCGACTTGCCGGCGCCGTTGCGCCCGATGAGCCCGACGCGCGAGCGTGGCGGCAGCGCCGCGGACGCGCTGTCGAGGATGGTGCGCCCGCCCAGGCGCACGGTGATGCCGTTCAGATTGAGCATGGCGCGGCCCTTAGCACAGCTCTTGGGCAAGGCCGAAGCAAAGCCTCGCAAAAGCGCTAAGTCGCCCAAAATGGGCGCTTCTGTCGCTAACCGCCGCAGGTGCGCCCGCTAATCATGCTCTTCATATGGGGGGAGTAATGATGCGATTGACCCTGCTGCGCCGCCGTCGCGACCGGCCGGTTCATGCGCGGCGATTTCAGGGCTCGGCCCGCCAAGCGCGATTTCGCCATTCGATCGCAGACCGGCGAGCGCCGGGCGGCTCGTGCCGAATCTGAGCAAGGAGAAGGCCTTCACGCATCTCAAAATCGGCTGACCGCGGGCAACGCGGCAGACCATCGACAAAACCTGGGGGAGTTGTTCGGATGCTGAAACGTTACGTCGTAAAGCGTACCCTCGTAGCGAGCGCCTCGCTTGCCGCGCTTGCTGCCGCCAGCCCTGCGCTCGCCCAGGATACGACGGCCGACGGAGGCGCGATCGAGGAGATCGTCGTCACCGCGCAGCGTCAGTCGCAGTCGCTTCAGGACGTGCCGATCGCCGTCTCGGCCTTTACGGGCGAGGCGCTCGAACGCCAGCAGATCGAGAACACCTCCGACCTGCAGCTGAGCCTGCCGAACATCACCTTCACCAAGACCAACTTCACCTCGTCGAACTTCTCGATCCGCGGCATCGGCGAGTCGGTGGTCGCGACCTCCGCCGACCAGGGCGTCGGCGTCCACATCAACGACATGCCGGTCAACAGCCCGCGCCTGTTCGAGATCGAGTTCTTCGACCTCGAGCGGCTCGAGGTGCTGCGCGGCCCCCAAGGCACGCTGTTCGGCCGCAACGCGACCGGCGGTGTCGTCAACCTGATCACCGCCAAGCCGAAGAACGCTTTCGGCGCGGCCGGCGAGATCGAGTACGGCAACTACGACTCGATCAAGGTCAACGGCATGCTGAACCTGCCGGTGACCGACAATCTCGGCGTCCGCCTCGCGGGCATCTATGTCAACCGCGACGGCTATACGAAGAACCTGTTCGACGGCAGCCGCATCGACGGGCGCGACAGCTATGCACTGCGCGGCACCGTGCGCTTCGAGCCGACCGACGACACCAGGATCGACTTGATCGGCCAGTATTTCCGCGAGGACTCAGACCGTTCGCGCATCCAGAAGCAGCTCTGCCACCGCGATCCGTCAGGCGTGCTCGGCTGCTTGCCGGACAAGCTTGCGAACGAGGCGGTCAACGGCAACTCGACGCTCGCCGGCGTCGTTACCAGCCGCGAGTTCTTCCGGGTGGTTCCCGGCGCCGCCGCGCTCCAGCCCTTCGCGCTGGGCAGCGTCTACGGTCCGGATGCCTATGCCGGCGTCACCGTGCCGGGCGACATGCGCACGGTGAACCTCGACTACAATCCGACCTATCGCGCCGACGAGACCATCGTCATGGCGAAGCTGGAGCATGACTTCGGCGGCCTGACGCTCAACGTCACCGGCGGCTATCAGGACACGTCGCTCGTTTCGCGCACCGACTATAACCTCACGGTCGGTGACCCGCTCACGAACAACGTCGGCTTCCAGACCTTCCGCGCGGCCTTCCCGGCAGCCAGCCGCGTCATCCAGAACGGCAACATCTGCGTCTCGGACGTCAACCGCGGCTATACCGGCTACATCGGCGGGGCAGTCGACCGCTGCTCGCCGAACCCGATCGAATATGATCAGGCGGACTCGAACGCGCGCCAATATTCGGTCGAGGCGCATGTCGACTCGCAGTTCGACGGACCGTTCAACTTCCTGCTCGGCGGCATCTACTTCGACTACAAATCGTCGAGTGATTATTTCATCGCCGCCTCTGCGCTCGATTACGCCTCGGTGCTGCTCGGCGGCGGACAGGGCGGCATGACCTCGCCCATCTACAACAACGAGGTCGGCGAGTATCGCCTCAAGGCCTATGCCCTATTCGGCGAGGCCTATTACGAACTCAGCGACGCGGTGAGGCTGACGCTCGGCCTGCGCCACACGACCGACGACAAATCGGTGCGTGATCGTCAGGCACCGTTGCTGACTGGCGGCGTGGTGCCGTTCGGCACGGCGAGCATCCCGGTCGCCTATCGCGAGAGCGACGTCAAATTCAACCGCCTGACCGGCCGCGCCGTCATCGACTGGCAGCCCACTGAGGATATACTCGTCTATGCCTCGTACAGCCGCGGCTACAAGGGCGGTGGCATCAACCCGCCGTTCAACCCCGCGCTGTTCACCGCGCCGGTGAACTTCCGGCCCGAGACGATCAACGCCTTCGAGATCGGTACCAAGAACACGCTGCTCGACGGCACCTTCCGCGCCAACCTGACCGCCTTCTACTACGACTACAAGGACTATCAGGTCAGCCGGATCATCAATCGCACCTCGTTCAACGACAACACCGATGCGACGGTTTATGGCCTCGAAGGCGAGTTCCTGATCGCCCCGACGCCGGCGCTGCAGTTCAACATCAACGCCTCGTACCTGAAGACGAAGATCAAGGATCTCCAACTGGTCGATGCGCGCGATCCCAGCGGCGGGCGCTCGGATGTCGTGATCATCAAGGACGTTACCAACGCCGCCAACTGCGTCATCATCCCGACGGCGCCGGGCGCGCCGCGCGCCGACGCTTTTGTCAACGCAGTCAATGCGGCGGCTGGGCTGCAGCCGACGACGCCGGTTCCTGGCACCAGCACCACCGGTGCCTTCTCGGTCTGCTCGGCGCTTGAGGCCGCGTTGAAGGCGACGGGCGTCAATCCGACACTGCCGGTCGGTGCCGCGAACCCGGCGCTGTCGAACCTCTATCGCATCACTGACGGCGTTCCGGTCGACCTCAGCGGCAACGAGCTTCAGAACTCGCCAGAGTTCAAGGTCGCGGTCGGCGCGCAGTACACGCACGATTTGGCCAACGACATGAGCCTCGTCGCCCGCGTCGACTACTCGTTCACCGGTGAATATTACGGCCGCAACTACAACAGGCCGATCGATCGCATCGGCAGCTACGACGTCGTCAATGCTCAGTTGACGCTGAACGGCCCCGGCCGTCGCTGGTATCTGCGCGGTTTCGTGCAGAACCTGACCGGCAACGATGCCGTCACCGGCATGTACGTCACCGACCCGGCGACCGGCCTGTTCACCAACGTCTTCACCCTGGAACCGCGCCGCTACGGCCTTGCCGCCGGCTTCCGCTTCTAGGGTTCCGAACCGCCAGCCACCGACGATCCTCCCCAATAGGTTTGAAGGACTGGCAAACTCGGGCGGGCTTCGCAGAAGCCCGCCCTTTTTTCGTCAGGCGGCGTTGCGCTTGTCGTCCTTGACGAGCGCGAGTGACACGTTCTCCAGAGGCTCGATGATGCCGGCTTCGCTGAAGATGGTAGTGAGCCGCGCGATCTCGCCTGCCTGTCGGCGCAGCATCGTGAAGAGCGCTGGATCTTCGCCGACGCCGCTTGCGAAGCTGATGGCGCCGCGCCGGTCGCGCTTCAGGAGGCCGTCCGCGATCATGGCATTTACCTTGCGACGGGCGGTCTCGCGCGGGAGGCCGACGGCGGCGGCGATCGATGCGATATTGCAGGGCGTCACCTGCTCGTCCGAGAGTTTCTTCCGCAAGTCGCTGAGGGTGCCGGTCTCGTCGGCGCGGATTGCGCGCTCGAGCGTGCTCGCCGCCACCGCAAGGACGATAAGCACGCGGTCATTGTCGCCATACACGCGCCGGTATTGCTCGAAAATCCGCAGCGCCGAGGTGGCAAGCTGGACGCCGATCTTCCGCAGCTGTGTATCGGTCCGCTCTTCATTGATCTGGAACTTCATCACACCCTCAATGCAACGTACGCAGGTGCTTTTGCAGCGAGGGGGGTAATGAGGCGAGCTATTTTTTCTGTAGCCGGCCCTAGTTGTAGTCGAGCGAGATCGGCACCACCCCGATATAGCCGCCGGCGCCCCCCGGACTCGCCACCGCATCGTCGAGCTTCAGCCCAAGCCGGGCGCCGCCGCTGCCCTCAGGGGTCAGCACGGTGCGGGCCGGGATCTTGTCCGCGCGCGCCACGCCGTAAAGCGTGACGCTCGTCGGGAAAGTGACGGACAGGTTGCGTCCTTCGCCGTCGATGGCTGCGGCCGGGCCGTGATCATGCGAGGCGGCAGGCAGGAGTTGTGGCGGTGCCGCAGGCTCGACGATGGAGACGGATGCCTTCGAGCTGGTACCGGTGAGGCTTGCGGACTTCGGGACGTAGCCGTCCGCTCGTGCTGTCCCTGCGAGAGGGAGCGAGATACCGCTTGCCAGCAACAACGAACCGCCGATGCGCGCCACAAACGTCAATGAGAGCTTACGCATAATCGCCTCTAAAACTTCACATATGAGTGAAGTTGTGCTGCAATGGTTAAGAAAGGGTGCAGCGGCACGCGCCCGCTTCGCATGTGCAACATTCGGCGCTACAAGGCGCCGGTGCAGGCATCCGAACTCCGCGTCGCCCTCTTTACGGGCAATTACAATTATGTCCGCGACGGTGCGAACCAAGCGCTCAACCGACTCGTGCGCTACGTGGAGGGGCAGGGGGTGCGCGTGCGCGTCTATTCGCCCACCACCGATACGCCGGCGTTCGAGCCTGCCGGCACGCTGATGTCGATCCCGTCGGTGCCGGTGCCTGGCCGGCCCGAATATCGGATTGGGCTGGGCCTCAAGGGCGTGCGGGGCGATGTCGCTGCCTTCGATCCGCACATCGTCCATATCGCCGCGCCCGACATTATCGGGCATCGCGCCGTAAGCTGGGCACGGCGGCGCGGCGTGCCAGCGGTGGCCAGCGTCCATACGCGCTTCGAAACCTATGCGCGCTACTACAAGCTCGGTTGGCTCCAGACGGTGGGTGAGGCGGCGCTGAGGCGCCTCTACAACCGCTGCTTCGAGATCTACGCGCCCTCCGAGAGCATGGCTGCGGTGCTGACCGACCAGCGCATGTCGCGCCGGGTCCGTATCTGGAGCCGCGGGATCGACCGCGATCTGTTCCATCCCCGCCGCCGCGACATGGAATGGCGCCGCGGCTTGGGGATCGCTGACGACGAGGTGGTGGTGCTGTTCGTCGCCCGTCTTGTGCTCGAGAAAGGGCTCGACACGCTTGCCGCGACGCTCGCCAAGCTCGACGAGCGGGGCGTGCGCCACCGCGCGCTTATCGTCGGCGAGGGGCCGGCGCGATCCTGGATTGAGGCGCAGGCACCCCAGGCGATCTTCACCGGCTTCCTCGGCGGAGAGGCGCTCGCCCGGGCCTATGCCTCGGCCGATCTGATGTTCAATCCATCGTCGACCGAGACCTTCGGCAACGTCACGCTCGAGGCGATGGCCAGCGGGTTGCCGGTCGTCGCGGCGCGCGCCACCGGCTCGTTGAGCCTCGTCGCCGACGGCGTGAACGGCCGCCTCACCACGCCCGACGACATCGAGGAGAGCGCGGATGCGCTCGCCTGCTACATCACCGATCCTGCGATCCGCGAGGCAGCTGGAAGGGCAGGCCTGAGCGCGGCGGATCGTTACGACTGGGATCGCATCAACCACAGCTTGCTTGACCGCTATCTGCGCATCGCCGAGGTCGGTCGGCGCCTCCGTCGCAGCTAGGCGCAGCGGCGGATCGGCCGCCTGATACCTGCCATCGGCGCCGATCCAGGCGTGTGACCGCAGCGACACAGCGGATCGGGATTTGTGCGCCGAAACGGTTCGCCTTGGCGATCCCATGTTCACAAAAGCGTCACGATGAAAGAGGTTACGGCTGCGTTCCGTGGGGTTGAGTGGCAGCCGTCGGGGGAGCGGTCGTCATTGCTGCGGCAGCGCCAGGTAATGGAGGCCGACTTCTATGACACTGAAATCCTCACTGATGCTGCACGGCAGCGCGTTCGCTGTCCTCGTGATGGC
>JAEZQR010000290.1 GCA_023413015.1 Pseudomonadota bacterium | reverse complement strand
TCGGGCGCGGGTTCAAACTCGCTGAGATTGCCGAGCCCGAGATCGATCGATGGCTTGGTCATGCCGCCCTCCCCTGCTCTTGCTCACGCAACGAGCGAACCACCGCCGTCGCCTCGCGCACGAAGGCTGCTGCATTCTCGCGCGCCTTCTCCAGCCCGTTCGCCTGGTGCGGCTCGAGCGACCACAGTGAAGAGTAGTAGGTGAACATCGCCCGAAAGGCGGCGCGGTCGTTGAGAGCCGTCTCGAACGTTGGGATGCCGGCTTCTTTGAACTGCGCCCGGATCTCGCGCTCGTCGCGCGTCGCGATCGCCGGGTTCAGGCGGGTGAACAACATTTGAAAGGAAATTTGCCTGCGAAGTTGCTTCGACTCGGCCATGACGAGCCGGATGGCGCGACTGGCTTGGCGTGCGTCAACAGGCGAGGCTTGGAGTGGGATCACGACGAGATCGGTGCGCGAGCAGGCGCGCGACATGGCGAGGTTGGCCGAGCCTTCGAGATCGACGATGACGAAGGCGCTGGTCGCCGCCGCCTCCTCGATCTGGTCGATGATGGCGTCGTCGGACGGAAGCTCGAGCACCGTGAAGCCGGGCGCGGAGCAGGCCTCCGCCCACCGGTAGATCGTCCGGTTAGGGTCGCCATCGATCACGGTAACGGTGGCGCCGGCAGCGGCGAGGCCGCTGGCCAAGATGAGCGCGCTGGTGCTCTTGCCCACGCCGCCTTTAGGACTTGCAAAACTGATGACCGCCATATGCCCCTCGCTGATTCCCCGTGCTGTATTAGCATAGCCTGCGGGATGCCAGGCAAGAGGAAAGCTAGCCTAGCCAATGCTAGCGTGTGCTGCCATGTGCTAGCGGGCAATAGAGTTGGCTGGCGTTGGGAGTGGCTATTGCCGGCGCAGCGCGGTTGCACCCAGGACGTCCAACCCCTGCCCTGCCAGACAGAGCGTTCGAGCATTGAGGATCTGTCGCTACTGTACCGGCGTGTTCGACTGAGAGTGAACTCCCGGCGGATTCCTAAGGCTGCCAGCATACACCCCCACCAAGCCTACCGTGCGCGAGGATAGCCTAGCCGCGCGCAGCATAGCGGCGGCTAGCATAGCCAAGCATAGCGACGGTGTCGCTAGGCGGTGAGAGCCGGGACGATCGTACGAATGCAGTGGCGGACCTACCGCCGCCTAGGCGCTGCTAGCGGAGCGTAGAGGGGGCTAGCGGCGCATAGAGGGCGCTATGGCTATCGTTTGCCCTCGGTGGCTGTCATCGAGACCGGCGGCTCGCATCGCGTTGGACTGCCTTCGACCGTGACGTCGCCCGATTGAGACGGCACGCAGCCAAGAATACCGCGCATAGCATAGCCACCGGAAGGCTAGGGGGGGGACGGCGACGCTAGGCTAGCCTAGCAATAGCTAGCAAAAGCCCATTGCGCGCCACTACGGGAACTCGCCTAACGACGCTACCGCTCGGGCAGGAACTCAACCGCATCGCAATTTCCTCCGTGCGCCAAAGCTCCCCAGCATCGCATGCATTCGATCGCCACAGCCAAGCTCGTCGGATGTCGCGACCTCGCAGCCTCGAAGCCAATGGCCTGGCAACGGCACCCACCATCATCGGCTTCTTGGTGCCGAGCCATCCTCGCCCCGGCGACGCAGACTGCGAAAGGGGGGAGGGGGCTAGCCTACCTCCGATCAACGACGCCATGCGGGGGCGTGAAGTTCGAGCGTCCAGCGCCTCAGCCCGTGCTCCTCAGCCCACCGCATAGCACCGAAGCCTACCTCCCGTACCGGTGCTCAGCCGAGCTATCCTCGCCAACCCAAATTGGCACCGGCAATAGCGGTTAGCCAGCGCTGCCCAATTCCGCACGGGCGTCCACTCTGCAGTCGAGCGATCGCAAGGCGGACGGCTCTGTTTGAAAGCGCGAGCTGAATGCCGGCCGTGGCCGATGGGCAGGTGGGGGAGGGGAGGGCGACTAACGCTACAGTGCGGTCGTATACGGGCCGACCGCGGTTGCTTGACTCCCACAACAGTGCCGGCTGGCTGCCCATGGCGGCCTCGGCTCTATCAGCTCGTGAAGTCAGACGGTGTTGCCCGCGCAGGACGCGGTGCCGAAAGCGGCGACTACCACAAAGTCATCATGCCGCAAGAGATAGGAGAGGCTAGGATAGGCTAGCATAGCTCAGGGACCGCCTGAGTGGTAGCAGATCCACCCCAGCGACCCGCGCCCGGCAGCACCGACCCATGGACGCTTGGCATGGCAGCGAGCGGCCGGGCCGACCGCGAGGATCGCCGGGGCTGCCCGAAGCAGCGGACCGGAACATGGCACCAGCCGAGGGCGAAATAGCGACCATGGCTCAACCGCCTTGGGCGGGCCACGAGACCAACAAACGCTGTAAGAAAGGGGACCGCCCGACCGCGCAGGAGGAGCCCACACCGGGGGCGCGATCCGCAGGCTTGCCGGAACTGTGCCGGCGGGAACACGGTGTAGTAAGTGTAAGACCGTATTTCACGACGGAGCTCGCATGCCGGAGGCCTGGAAACGATCCGTTGCCGGAGACTCCAGAACTATCACATGCCGGAGGCAGCTATGCCTCCGTTGCAGGAGCGCACAGAGCCTCGCATGCCGGATGGCTCATGGTCGACGTGCATCACCCGCATGTGAGAGAATAGCGGCAGCGAGGAGATCTGCCATGCCGACCCCCACGACCGCCCCTTGCGAGCCGGCCCGTACATTTCGCTCGAAGAACCTGAAAGAGGGCCGGTGGGAAGCGCTGCCCGCAGGCTGGACGCAGGAAGAGCAGCCCAAGGGCTCGAACATCTGGCGCCGCTACGCGCCGCTGCCGAACGGCAAGAAGGCGCGGGCTGATGAGCTGGCGCGGCGGGCGCGCCATCGCCACGCCGCCAAGAACGAGCGCACCAACTACACGTTCACGCCCCAGGTCCAAGCAGCGCTCGATGCGGTGCGTGCGCACTTGGGCCGCATCGAGGCTGAGCCCGTGTCCGAGCAGCGGCTGATCGGCCGCATGGCCTATACGCTGCACACCGACCTTCAGAATGGCGACGGCATCCATGTGCTCGACCTCCCGAAGGGGATCGCCGGCAAGGCGCGGGCGGGGTTCAAGGGCGTGGGGCTTGAGAAGGCCGGCGACATTCCGGACGACGACAGCGATCTGCTCGACGATGACGTCATCCGCTTCGTGGGTGAGATCGCACGCGACATCGCGTTCATGGCCGAGCAGGAGGGCGAGCACCCGAACAAGTTCATGGAAAAGCTGCTCAGGCTCTGGCTGCGCGTGAAGGCGGAAGGGGTGCCCGAGCACTTTGTCGAACTCGATGCTGGGGCCCGCGACCATGTGGCCCGATGCCTGGAAGCCATCGATCATCGAGGAGCGTCGGTGAAAGAGCTGATCGACGGCCTGTTGCTGGAAGAGAGTCAGCGTCTCGACAGGAAGGATGCGAAGGTGCGCCGGGAGGAGAACGGGCGGTAAAAAGACGCCCGATGGGGGGACCATCATAGAGTTGCCTGCGGTATAATCGCGGCCGGGCGGGAATGGTGAAACGCAGGGGTGCGTTGAGAAGGACGCCCCCATGGCGAAGTTGAACCTGACGATCACTGGCGCCGAGAATCCCCGTCAGGCCGCCGCGAAGATCAGGAAGATCCAGCAGCTCCTCCGCCGCGAGCTGACCGACCTCGAGAAGCGCGGTGTCATCCCTTGGGATGCCAAGCAGAAGGCGATCCAGGCAGGCAAGGCCATCGCCGTAATGCGGGGTGCGAAGCTCGCCAGCACGTCTAGTGCGGGCGCACACAACTTCCGCGAAATGGAGGTGGTAAACGCCCGCAAACGTGCAGACGGTAGCCACGACATCCGGCACGTCGAGGGCTACCCGACGAGCGTCAAGGCGATGAAGGCGCGGATCAAGGCGCGGTTGGCCGAAACCAAGCCCACCGACAATGGCGATCCGGTCAAGACGATCGAGATCATCGTGGCGATGCCGCCGGGTTGGTTCGAGCGAATGAACCGCAAGAAACGCTGGGCCGTCAGGTCCTTCGGCAACAAGGTCCAGCGCTGGATCGAGAGACAGTTCGGCCGCGAGAACGTCATGGCAATGACGTGGCATATGGACGAGGAGACGCCACATCTGCACGCGATCATCCTGCCGCTCGTCTACAAGGTCGTGAACCGCGGCCGCCCGGCAAAGGACCCGAGCAAGGCAAGGTCGCGCGAGCCCGAGTGGATCTACTCGGCCAAGACGTGGTTCGGATCGCCGCGCGAGAAGGAGCCGGGTACCGGCCAGGTGGCGCTCGCCAACCGGCAGGACGAGTTTTGGGCTGAGGTGGCGTCCGACCCCGAGTTCGAGTTGGAGCGCGGCGAGAAGGGCTCCAAGCGCCGCCACCAGGCGCCCCGGGATTTCTACGCCGGCGCCACCAAGGCGCACAGGGTGGCCGAGCGGCTGGATGCGATCCTGCCCGGCCTCGATCACCATGAGCAGGATGTCGCGGCTCTCGACGAGGGCTGGGAGAAGCTGAAGGCAGTCGAGCGCCGGTTTGCCCAGCGCAACATCGACCTGAACGTGCGGATCAGCGATTGGAACTTCAAGGAAGCCGCGCAGGTCCGTCGTGCCCAAGCCCTCGACGAGCGCGAGGCGGGCATCCAGCGCGAGGTGGACGGCCGGGTCGAGGCGGCTGTCGCGGAAGCCAGTGCGGAAGCCGCCAAGATCATCGCGGAGGCCAACGAGGCGGCCGCCAAAATCCGGGAGGTGGCACGTGTCGCCGGCGAGGCGCAGGGCCGGCAGGCGATCGAGGCGCAGCGCCAGCAGCTGCTCGCCGACGCTGAAAGGGACCGCGCGGAAGCCGCGGAAGAGAAGGCGACGGTCGAGGCACGTGTGCGTGGGGGGCTGGCAACCGAGATCGCGGCCGCCGAGGCGGCCCAGCGCGAGGCTGAGGATGCCAAGGCCGACGCGCTCCAGGCGCACGCCAGGCTCATCCCGGACCTGGAACGGCTCGACAGGGCTGAGGACGCCATCGCGGAGGCCGAGGCGGTCGAGAAGACGCGCGACCTCCAGCGCCGCCAGGCAGCGATGATCGCCAAGGCCCAGGCCGAGCTCGCCCAGCATGGTGTGGTGTTCGACGAGCACGGGACGATCATGAAGCTGGTGCGGGCGTCGAGGAAGGTCGAGGCAAAGCCGTCGGCACCAATTGTCTCTCAAGACCGTGCCCCTACGCCGCAGGTGGCGATCAAACCCGAGGCAGCGGTTGCGGCACCTGTGATTGCCACCGTCGAGCCCGTGAAGGACAGGACGTATTGGGACGGGGTGCTCACGCGTCAGAAGGGCGAGACGACATCGGACTTCCTCGCCCGTCTCATCAGGGTCCCGGGCGCGCGCGCTGAGCTGGACCGCCGCAACGCCGAGGTCGACGCTAAGCGCGGTATCAAGCCCAAGCCGGCCGCGCCGAGCCCGCAGGAGCAATATGCTGCCGTGCGCCGGCAGGCCGAGGAGGCGAAGAGGCGCCGCGAGCACTACGGCCGTGAGAGGGGTCAGTGGTAGAAGCGGGGAGGGCGCTCAGGTCTATCTGGGCGCCGCTTCTTATGAAAAGTTCATGGCCGAAGGTGGGGCTACGCCCATGTCCGAGGATGGGGGACAGGTTGATTCCTCGAGAACGGTCTGGGATGCGCAATAGCATCACACAGGGAGCGGGCGAGATAGCCGAGCGAGGGCGGGGACGTAGGATCCAAAAGGCCTAGCGTTCCACAGTGGAACGATCAGGGTCCTGGGGGCAGATGCACATGCCGGATCTCCGAGCGCAGCCGGCGGACCAGCGCGGGCCCGTCGAGCCGCAGCAGGGCCTTGGTGCGTCTGTTGCTGAGCTTGGGCAGCAGCCGGTCTAGCGTGGCCTCCATGCGGGCCCGCAGTTCGTCTCGAGGGTCGATCACCGTTTTTCCTCCGGGCATGCTGTGCGGATGGCGCGGACGATCACCCACACGTCGGTGCCCACCGGTGCCAGTTGGGCCAAGCGGCCGCTGGGCGCGTGAAGACCAGCATCAGCTGCCTCGGGCCATCATAGGTCACGAGTGGCCCACCATGTCGGCCGCGAGATCCTCAAGGACAGCAAGCAGTGCCGGCAGATCGGCATAGCGCACCGCCACGCCCTCGGTATCCGCGACGATCGCGAGGCAGCCGTCGTGGAGCGCCACGCACAGCCCGGGAGTGACGGACCGGGTGGACAGGGGTGCTTCAGGTCGCTTCGGGTCCAGCTCATCGGCGACGTAGCGCAGCAGCTCGGCGATCGAGGCGGGGTCGCGGACCGGGCGCAGGCCCTCGACCAGCTGCCAGATCTCCATGACATCCTCGGCGTCCGGGCTGGGCATCAGCTCTTGCTCTCCGCCTCGACCGACAGCTCGTCACAGTCCTCAAGATTGCCCACCCGCCGCAAATACTCGTGACCGCCATCGACAGCGACCGCACCACACCGACACCATTTGAAATCATGGCGGTGCAGGGACTCGATCACGTCGTCACAGCGTCGGCAGCGGATGGCGTTGTGAATAATCATGGTCACCAATCTCCAGGTTCGGCTCAGCGCTTGCGCCGGCGGCGCTTGAGGATCTCGGCGCGGAGCTCAGGGGACCGGCTGTCCCCGGGGCCCCATGGATCGTGGGCCACGTCACCGCGGGCGATCTCGGCGGCGATCTCGCGGAGCAGCTGGGCCACCGCCTGGTTGCCCATCGTCGGGAGGAGCGCGCACGCGGCGTCATAGACCGGGCGGGTCTCGTCGGTGATCGCCGGGGGCAGGAGCTCGCGCATGGGGGCCTCGTAAGTCTTGGTGCCATCAGGCCAGGTCCACACGATGCGGCCAGTCTCGCGCTCGACGCCCACCGTGGGAACGCCGGCCGCATGCATGCGCTCGACCGCGTGCTTGGTGGCCTCGGCGAAGGTCTGCGTCATCTTGTCGGCCAGCGCGTGGGCGTCGTCCATACCGGTCATGTTTGGCTTTCCCACTCTCGGGCTGCGGCCAGCGCCGCTTCGATCTTGGCGATGACCTCTGCCGGCGCGCCAAAGTCCTGGGCCGACGCGAGCGCGTCCACGAGCCAACCAACGGTGAGTTCGGCTTGTAACTGGGTCTCGGTCATCCCCGGGGGAGGTGGGTGATAGTAGGGCGGCCGGTCGTCGCTCATGCGTCATCCTCGAGCGGCCTCGGGGCGACGACCTCGCTGCGGACCTTCGTACCCGGGTCGAGCTTAAGGCCCTTGCTCGCAAAGATCACCGCCAGGCTGTCCTCGACCGTGTAGGTGGGCTCCTGGCGCTGCGCGGCCACCAGCTCGGCGATCCGGCGCTTGGCAGCGATCACGAACTCAGGGTCAAGATCGAGGTCGTCGAGCACGCTCATGCCCGCCGGGGTGATGTGTCCGACGCGCTTAGGGTCCTTATCTCGCGCGGTCATGCACGGGTCTCCCATCCTCTGGTTGCAGCTGTGGCGGGTGGCAGCAGGACGGCCGGCCAGCCGCTCATCGATCGTGTCCAAGGGCTGCGGCTCACGGCTTGTTTCGTTTGACCGGGTGGACTACCACGCAGCGCCCCGGCGCGACCGTCACTTCGCAGCCCTGCGCGCGCCAGAAGGCGGCATGGGCCTCGACGCTGCGCTGAACGATCTCGGTGAGAGGCGTCATCAGTCCTCCGGGTCTTCAAGAGGGTTAGGCTGGGTAGCGCTCGGCGACCTCGATCCGCACCGCCATCACCTGCTCGGCGAGGTCGGAGTGGCCCAGCGGGTGGGCTCGTCGTCAGCCATCGAACCGCACGCACGTCTTGGTGCGCCGGATTTCCGAGCGCAGCCGGCGGATGAGCGCCACTCCGTCGAGGCGCAGCAGGGTCTTGGTGCGCCGGCGGCTCAGCTTGGGCAACAGCGCGTCCAAGCAGCGCTCAACTCGGGCTGCAAGCTGCTCGTGCGGCGTCATCGGCCGTTCCCTGGCGGCTCGTTAGGGAGCAGGCGCGGCAGGATGCGGTCGCGGAAACGGTGGATCGCGGCCTCATAGCCGATCGCCTCGACATCGTCGGCAAAGCTACGCAGCCACCGAGCGATAAGGTCCGGTTCGTAGAGCCCGAAGGCGTAGAGGAGCTCGATCGCGAGGTCCCGGCGCAAGCGGTCGCGGATCGGCACCGGGTGGGTGCGTTGGTAGAGGAGCCGGCCCGCCGGCGTCGAGCGCGGCGCGGGCGTGCCGGGCTCGTTCGCGATCTCCTCGATGACCTCGTCAACGAACGTGCTACGCCGGCTCATCGTCGCTCCTCTCAGTTCCGGCCAGCAACTTGCTGAGCAGCCGGTGCACGCGGGCCAGGCCGTCGGCCTCCGACAGCATGACGTCGCGCGGCGTGCGCCCGGCGAGCGCGGCATGCGGCTCGTGGACCCATGCGTCGGCCTCGTCCCAGTCGGGGCGCAGCTGGTCGATGGCATGGGCAATGTGGATCACGCGCTCGATGCGCGCGCTCTGGGCTAGGCTGACACCATCGCGAAACGAGGCGCTGACCGGCACGCCGAGCAGATGCGCGGTCGCGTCCTGATCGAGGCTCCAGCCCCAGGCGATGTGGCGCGCAACGATCAGCCGGTAGGTTGGCCGCGGGCCGAGCGCGTCGGCGGGCGCGTCCTGGGCGCCATGACCGAGACGCAGGCTCATGGCCGTGCCTCCAGCTCGCGCAGCACCGCCCGGTGCACGCGCACCGCCTGCCGGATGACAGCACCCACGCTGCCGCCCCGGGCCTGGCCGACGAGCCAAGCATGCAGATCCTCGTCCACTCGCACCCGCACCATCTCCCGCAACTTTCGCCGTACCATCTGTTTTCCTTCTCTGACTGGGGTGATCACCCCACCCCGAGAGGAACCTTGGGTCGGCCGCGGCTGCCTTGTCGGGCTGCCGCTTGAGGATCATCGCAGCTTCACAACCGCGGCGCGACAACTGTCGCGTGGGACAAATCCACGAGGCACAGGGCGCGCCGCCCTCGGGGAATTGTCCTACAGCCGAAGAAAAAAGAGGCCCTGTTGCCGGGCGGCAGCAGGGCCCAAGTTCGGGATCGCAGCCCGGACGGGTCAGGGTCGGGACTTTTCTCCCACCACCTCCGGGCCGGATCAGCAGCCGGACCTTTTGGGAATGTGAACCTTGGCGCCGCGGACGGCTGGAGCCGCCGGGCAGGCCGAAAAAAATATCATGCGATCATTGGACGTTTGCGGAGTGTCCCCCCCATTAGCCCTGCGGACTCTCAAGGAGATAATCGCATGGTCCGCAACACCCATGGCGCCTGGGCGCCCAGCCTCGATCCCCGCTACGCCTACGCGCGCACCGTTATCGGGCGCGCGGTCAAGCACGGCCGGCTGCCGCGCCCGTATGTCGACTTCGACAAGCGGATGCGCGGCGCCTGCCTCAACCTTGACATCTACGATGCAGCGGGCGGCGCCGTGCTCGTCCAGATCCGCCGCACCACTGGCACCAAGTGGGGTCTGTCGCCGCGCCTGACCTACGTGGTCGTGCGTGCGGTCGGCCGCGGCACGCGGGTCGAGGCCGTGGACCATCCGTCGGTCATCAAGCGGATGGCGGCCCTCGATCCCGCCCCCGGCGCGATCCTGACGCGGTTGGCCGAACTCGCGGCGCGCGACCGCGCGAGGGGCGCATGAGCGGGGAGGGGAGGGCCACCAACGACAACGAGCCCGCCGCGCTCCTGGCAATGAGGCCTGCCTCGCTCGAAACGCTGTGTGCCGCCATGCAAGCCGAGACGCCGGGGGCACCGGCGTCGGCGGCCTGGGTGTCTGCCGGGCTTCCCGTCAATCGCCATGGCCGTCCGGCCTTCGCGCTGGTGCCAAGCTTCGGCGGTGACGAGCCCGCGCCCGCCGAGGAGATCTGGAGTTGGGATGAGCACCGGCTGCTCGTCGGCTATGGTCTCGCGACGCTCGAGATTATCGAGCGGGGGCATTTCTACCGCTGGCTCGCCGGTTGGCGGTGGGGCCAGCGGTGAAAGCGCTGTCACGCCGACGATAGGAGTTGATCATAAACATACATTCCCGATCGCTCGGGTCTGACCGCCGACATGTTCTTCTTCGCTCGTGGCGATCGGCGGAGTGAGATGCTGAAGGTGGCAGACGTCCAGATCACTAAACCCATATCTGGTTGAGTTCCGGGCTGGCCCTTCCTCGATCATTGGGGTTAGGGTGGAAAGCGGACGGAAGCATATCGCTAAGCTGCGGTAGCAATGTGCTTGGACAGACGACTTGCGGCCGTTACGCTATTCGCTTGGCTAAGCGCCCATCATAGGCCTTCGACAGAGCGACAGAGGGCCCATAATCAGATTATTCATTGGTGCTCAGGAGCGCGCGGACATCAGGAGGGTGCGGCCTTTTGGATGGTCACGCACGCTAACGAAACGCCTTCAGCTGAGATTTCGGGCCAGATCGCGATTCAGATACAAGGCAACAAGCGTCGTCAGAGCACCAGAGAGCAGATATGCTCCAGCCGAAAGAAGGCCAAAGGTGCTCGACAGCAATAGGGCTATCAGCGGGGCGAAGCCGGCCCCCAGCAACCAGGCAAGGTCGGAAGTCAGTGCCGCACCGGTATAACGATAGCGGGGAGAGAAGCTGGACGCCACCACGCCCGATGACTGGCCGAATGCTAGTCCAAGCAACATGAAGCCGAAGATCATGTAAGCGGCCTCGCCTAAGTCACCCGCATCGAGCAGCTGCGGTGCAAACCCCGAGAACACGGCGATCGCGAGCGCAGAGACGCTGAGCAGCGTGCGACGCCCGACCTTGTCCGCTACGAGCCCCGAGACAAGGATCGCAGCAATGCCGACGGTCGCGCCGATCATCTCGATGAGCAGGAAGTGGATCGGATTCTCGCCGGTGAAGAGCGCGATCCACGACAGCGGGAAGACCGTCACCAGATGGAAGAGCGCAAAACTGGCGAGCGGTGCCAGCGCACCGAGGATCACGAAGCGCCCCTCTTTCTTCAGCGTCCTGACGACGGGTGCCGGCTGCAACTCACGGCTCTCGAACAGGCGCTGGAACTCGGGTGTCGCCACGATCCGCAGCCGGGCGAAGAGTGCGACGACATTGATCGCGAAGGCAACAAAGAAGGGGAAGCGCCAGCCCCAGGACAGGAAGTCGGCTGGTGACAAGGTCGCCAGGAAGTAGGCGAACAGGCCGCTCGCCACGATGAGGCCTAGCGGAGCGCCAAGCTGCGGCACCATGGCATACCAGCCCCGGCGGTGCCGTGGCGCGTTCAGTGACAGAAGCGACGGCAGTCCATCCCAGGCGCCGCCCAACGCCACGCCCTGTCCGACACGAAACAGCGTCAGCAGCATGGCAGAGGCGCCACCAACCTGGGCATGGCTTGGCAGGAACGCGAGCGCCATCGTCGATCCGCCGAGCAGGAACAGCGCGATCGTCAGCTTGACCCCCCGCCCATAGTTCCGGTCGACCCACATGAAGAGCAGCGAGCCAAACGGCCGTGCGACGAAGGCCGCCCCGAAGATCGCGAACGAGTAAAGTGTGCCTGTAAGCGGGCTCGCATAGGGGAAGACGAGCGCGGGAAAGACCAGCACCGACGCAATGGCGTAGACGAAGAAGTCGAAGAACTCGGACGTCCGGCCAATGATGACGCCGATCGCGATGTCAGATGGCCCCGGCGCATGGTGCTGCTGCGCGTCCTGATGGTGGGCATGACGTTCGACTGGCATGTCGCTAGGGGTGGTGATCGACCGAGGCATAACGCCTTTATAGGGGCACGCTTAGCTGCACAGCATTGGACCGTTTGTCCAATCGGCGGCCTGGAATCGCCGCCCTACATCGCAGCCATGACGCACAAGATCCGAAGGGCGATCCCGCTGCTCGTCCTGCCCCTGCTTGGTGGATGCAACTGGGTGGTGATGTCTCCGGCCGGAGATGTCGCCGTCCAGCAGCGCGACCTGATCCTGATCTCAACGGGACTGATGCTGCTGATCATCCTGCCCGTCATGGCGCTGATCCTGTTCTTTGCCTGGCGCTACCGCAAGGGAGGCGCCGCGGCCGAGACGGCGTACGACCCCGAGTGGGATCACTCGACGCTGCTGGAACTGGTCATCTGGTCGGCGCCGCTTCTCATCATCATCGCGCTCGGCGCGCTCACCTGGTCCAGCACGCACCTGCTTGACCCCTATCGCCCGCTCGAGCGGATCGCGCCGGGCCGGCCGGTGCCCGCGAACGTCAAGCCGCTCGAGGTGCAGGTCGTCTCGCTCGACTGGAAATGGCTATTCATCTATCCGGAGTTTGGGTTCGCGACGGTCAACGAGCTGGCCGTGCCGGTCGATCGCCCGGTGCGCTTCCGGCTGACCTCGTCGACCGTCATGAACGCCTTCTACGCTCCGGCGCTTGCCGGCATGATCTACACCATGCCGGGGATGGAGACGAAGCTCCACGCCGTCCTGAACAAGCCCGGAAACTACGAGGGTTTCTCCGCCAACTACAGCGGCGCGGGCTTCTCCGGTATGCGCTTCCAGATGCGCGGGCTCGACGCGGCGGGCTTCGACCGCTGGATTCAGCAGGTCCGTGCAAGCGGCGGGTCACTCGACCGAGAAGGCTACATGTCGCTCGTCCGTCCGAGCGAGGCCGATCCCGTGCGCCGGTTCGGCGCCGTCGAGCCTGGCTTGTTCGGCCGTATCGTCAGCCAGTGCGTGAAGCCCGGGACTACATGCAGCGGCACCATGGGCCACGGCATGGGCAAGGCCAAGGGCGCGCTCGAGCGCACGCCGGAGGAAAATGGCTCGGTGCCCCACCCGTCCAAGCCGCGTGACGCGGCCGTGCCTGGCGCGACCGCGCCGGGCCATCCGGACAACCACCACATGACAAACAACTTCGACCTCGTCGGCGGTGCCGGCGAGGCTCGAGCCTGAGGCGCCGTCCATGATATCCGACACCCTCATCAAGACCATCTTCGGGCGACTGACGCTCGAATCCTTTCCGATCCATGAGCCGATCGTCGTCGGCACGTTCGTCGCCGTCGCGCTCGGCGGCGCGGCGCTCGTGGCCGCCCTCAGCTACTTTCGGCTGTGGGGCTACCTGTGGCGTGAGTGGTTCACCTCAGTCGACCACAAGAAGGTCGGCATCATGTACATGGTGCTCGGCGTCGTCATGCTGCTGCGCGGCTTCGCCGATGCGGTGATGATGCGCGGCCAGCAGGCGATCGCGTTCGGTGCGAACGAGGGTTACCTCAACGCCCACCACTATGATCAGATCTTCACCGCGCATGGCGTGATCATGATCTTCTTCGTGGCGATGCCGCTGATCACCGGGCTGATGAACTACCTCATCCCGCTCCAGATCGGCGCGCGCGACGTGTCCTTCCCCTTCCTCAACAACTTCAGCTTTTGGATGACGGCGTCGGGTGCCGCCGTAATCATGGCGTCGCTGTTCGTAGGCGAGTTCGCCCGCACCGGCTGGCTCGCCATGCCACCGCTGTCGGGTCTCGATGCGAGCCCGGATACCGGCGTCGATTACTATATCTGGGCGCTGCAGGTCGCGGGTGTGGGCACGACCCTATCTGGCATCAACCTCATCGCGACGATCATAAAGCTGCGCGCCCCCGGCATGACGATGATGAAGATGCCGGTGTTCTGCTGGACATCGCTCTGCAGCAATATCCTAATCGTTGCCTCGTTCCCGGTCCTGACGGCCACACTCGCGCTGCTGAGCCTCGACCGCTACGTCGGCACGAACTTCTTCACGAACGTGCACGGCGGCAATCCGATGATGTACGTGAACCTCATCTGGATCTGGGGCCATCCGGAGGTCTACATCCTGATCCTGCCAGCCTTCGGGATCTTCTCGGAAGTCGTGTCGACCTTCTCGGGCAAGCGCCTCTTTGGCTACACCTCGATGGTCTACGCGACGGTCGTGATCACGATCCTGAGCTACCTCGTCTGGCTGCACCACTTCTTCACGATGGGCTCGGGCGCCGCGGTCAACAGCTTCTTCGGCATCACCACGATGGTGATCTCGATCCCGACGGGCGCGAAAATCTTCAACTGGCTTTTCACCATGTACCGGGGCCGCATCCGCTTCGAGTTGCCGATGATGTGGGCTGTTGGTTTCATGCTCACGTTCGTCATTGGCGGCATGACCGGCGTGCTGCTCGCGGTGCCGCCGGCCGACTTCGTGCTGCACAACTCGCTGTTCCTGGTGGCCCACTTCCACAACGTGATCATCGGCGGCGTGCTGTTCGGCCTGTTCGCCGGCATCAACTACTGGTTCCCGAAGGCCTTTGGCTTCCGCCTGCACGAGGGCTGGGGCAAGGTTTCCTTCTGGTCCTGGCTCGTTGGCTTCTGGGTCGCGTTCACCCCGCTCTACGTACTGGGCCTGATGGGCGTGACGCGGCGGCTCCGGCACTTCTCCGATCCCTCGCTGCAAATCTGGTTCGTCATCGCGGCCATCGGCGCTGTCATCATCGCGGTGGGCATCGTGGCATTCCTCATCCAGATCGCCGTTTCGATATGGAAGCGCGACGAGCTCCGTGACCTGACCGGCGATCCGTGGGACGGCCGGACGCTGGAGTGGTCGACGGCCTCGCCGCCGCCGCACTACAATTTCGCGTTCACGCCGGTCACCTACGACCTCGATGCGTGGCATGACATGAAGCGGCTGGGTGCCGTTCGCCCGACCACCGGCTTCCGGCCGATCCATATGCCGAGGAACACGGGTACGGGCGTGGTGCTGGCCGGACTGAGCTTCGGCTTTGCCTTCGGCATGGTCTGGTACATGTGGTG
This sequence comes from Pseudomonadota bacterium, assembly GCA_023413015.1. GTDB lineage: Bacteria > Pseudomonadota > Alphaproteobacteria > Sphingomonadales > Sphingomonadaceae > Sphingoaurantiacus. The sequence goes on along the minus strand of JAEZQR010000290.1, from coordinate 6,584 downwards.
GCTCGCGGCTGCGAGCTTAGCCGCGATCATCGGCACGGCCATCTGGCACACGTTCAACTACAACCGAGACTATCACGTTCCGGCCGAGGAAGTGGCCGAGACCGAGGCCGCGCGCACGCGCCTGCTTGCGAGCGCCGCTCACCATGACGACGAAGCTGCTGGCAATCAGGCCGACACCCGTTTCGGCCATCCGCGACCACTTGCCCCCATGGAAGCCTGATCCATGAACGTGATGAACGCTACTGGCGACCCGCGGCGGTCGACCTTCTACCTCACGCACGAGGACCATCATCCGGAGTCGAGCACCGCGATCGGCTTCTGGATGTACCTGATGAGCGACTGCCTGATCTTTGCTGTGCTCTTCGCGACGTACGGCGTTCTGGGCGGTGCTACCGCGGGAGGGCCGACCCCGCGCGAGCTGTTCGACCTGCCGCTCGTCGCCGTCAACACGGCGATGTTGTTGCTGTCGTCGATCACCTACGGGTTCGCGATGCTCGCGATCGACAGGGGAGCGGTGCGCGCGGTGCAGGGGTGGCTTGCCGTCACCGGCCTGTTCGGCGCCACCTTCATCGGCATCGAACTGTATGAATTTAACCACCTCATCCACGAGGGCGCGACGCCGCAGACCAGCGCGTTCCTGTCCAGCTTCTTCGCACTGGTGGGAACGCACGGCCTTCACGTCACCTTCGGCCTGGTCTGGCTCATCGTTCTGATGGTGCAGGTCGGGAAGCGCGGGCTCGTCGAGGCCAATCAGCGCCGGCTGATGTGCCTCAGCATGTTCTGGCACTTCCTGGACGTCATCTGGATCGGTGTCTTCACCTTCGTCTATCTCTTGGGAGTTCTGAGATGAGCCAGCACCACCACGCGCCCTCGCATGCGCATGGCACCCGCGGCAGCTACCTGATCGGCTTTGGTCTTTCGGCGCTCCTGACGCTGATCCCCTTCTACCTGGTGATGACGGGCGTGCTCCAAGACGTACAGGCGACCGCGTTTGCGGTCGTAGCACTCGCCGCCGTCCAGATCGTCGTGCACATGGTGTACTTTCTCCACATGAACACGCGTTCAGAGGGTGGCTGGACGATGATGGCGCTGGTGTTCACGGCGATCCTCGTCGCCATCACACTCAGCGGATCCATTTGGGTCATGTATCATATGAACGCGAACATGATGCCAATGAGCGCAGACGCGATGAACTCGATGCCATGACCAAGGCGCGTAGTGGAGGGCGGGCGGGGCGCTCTCGGCTGCTCTTCGCCGCGCTCATCCTGCTCGGGTTGCTCCTTGCCGCGGCCCTTACGGCACTCGGGGTTTGGCAGCTCGAGCGCCGCGAGTGGAAGCTCGACCTCATCGCCCGCGTGGAGGCTCGTGTCCACGCTCCACCCACACCAGCGCCTGCCCCCGACGAGTGGGGCACGATCACCGACCGCTCGGCAGCCTACCGCCATGTAAGCCTGCGCGGCCGATATCTTCACGACCGCGAGACGCTCGTCCAGGCCGTGACAGAACTCGGTCCCGGCTATTGGGTCATGACACCGCTCGTCGAGGCGCGCGGTTTCGTGGTGCTGGTCAATCGTGGGTTCGTGCCGCCCGAGCGCGCCACAGCGGCGACGCGCCTTGCCGGACAACAGCTGGGGGTGGCAGCAGTGACTGGTCTGTTGCGGATCACCGAGCCGGGTGGCGGCTTCCTGCGCCGAAACGATCCGCAGGCAAATCGATGGTACTCGCGCGACGTGGTCGCGATCGCCAGGGCTCGCGGCCTTAGCAACGCTGCGCCCTATTTCGTCGATGCCGACCGGGCTCCTACTCCCGGTGGCTATCCGGTCGGTGGCTTAACAGTCGTAAAGTTCCGCAACACGCACCTGCAGTATGCGATTACTTGGTTCGCGCTTGCCATGATGGCGGGGTGCGGCGTCGCCGTGCTGATCTGGAGTCGTGCGAAGGAGGGGCGTCGATGACGGAGCTGCCGCTACTGCTCCCGCACAACCGGACGATTGCGGACGACAGTGCTGCCCAAGCCAATATGCGGCAGCTGATCCAGCTGCGCTGGATTGCTGCTGCTGGACAGCTGGTGACGATCCTGATCGTGTCGCATGGGCTCAACCTCGCGCTGCCGCTGACGCCGATGCTGGGCATCGTTGCGCTGATTGCAGCCTTCAACCTTGCCAGTCACTGGGCCGTCAAGCATCGGCCGATCGGGAATCCGGCGCTGTTCGCGGCCCTTTGCTTCGACGTCGTCTCACTGTCGGTCCTGCTCTACTTTTCGGGCGGGGCGACCAATCCGTTCGCACCGCTTTTCCTGCTGCAACTCGTGCTCGCGGCGCTGCTGCTGGAGGCCTGGTCGGCTTGGGCGTTGGTTGTCTTGGCAGGGTTCTGCTTCAGCTTACTGACGGTGGTCTACCGGCCGCTCGACTTTACGGGCTACACCCCGGCAACGGTCGCTCACCTCGTCCTGCTCGCGCAAGGCGTGTGCATCGTGCTGATCGCGACGCTGCTCGTCTTCTTCATCGGTCGGGTTGGGCGCATCCTTCGGGCTCGCGACGCCTATGTGGCGGAGCTCCAGCGTCGGGCAGCGCAGGAGGACGGCATCGTCCGTATGGGTCTGCTCGCGTCCAGCGCTGCACATGAGCTCGGCACACCCTTGGCAAGCCTCGACGTGATCCTGAGTGATTGGCGGCGCGTGCCCAAGCTCGCCAACGATCCGGTTCTGGCGGACGAGATGACCGAGATGCAGCAGGCGGTTGCGCGCTGCAAAACCATCGTCACCGACGTCCTGCAGGCAGCTGGAGAGCCTCGGGGCGAGGCGCCGGAGGCGGTCGCGTCACGGACCTTCCTTCAAGAGGTCGCCGACGAATGGCGGGCAGCGCACCCGGCCGAACCTTTGTTCCTCGACCTTCGGCTCGATGACGAGCCGATCGTCGCTGACCCATCGCTGCGTCAGGCGATCTGGAATCTGCTGGAGAACGCGCGGGAGGCCTCGCCGATGTCGGTCGGTCTTTCGGCCAAGCGAGATGAGGGGAGCCTCCGGATCGAGGTTACCGACCGCGGCGAGGGGTTCTCGTCCGAGGTGCTTGCGCACATCGGCGAGCCCCATGTTTCGGCCAAGGGGCCTGGTCACGGCGTTGGTCTGTTCCTCACTACCAACATTGTCCGGAAGCTGGGCGGGCGTCTGGATGCGATGAACCGCGTCGGAGCGCCGGGCGCAATCGTTGTTCTCACGTTGCCGATCACGACAATCGGCGCCACAGAGGCGGCCAAAAGATGGACCAGGACCGTACGCTCGTTGTCGTAGAGGACGATTCCAGCTTTGCTCGGACGCTACGGCGCTCGTTTGAGCGGCGGGGTTACCGGGTCGAGGTGGCGCATGGGCCAGATGAGCTGGAGGCCCTGCTTGACCGCTTTAAGCCCGATTATGCCGTCGTCGATCTGAAGCTCGGCACGACGTCAGGGCTTGAATGCGTTCAGCGCCTGCACGCCCATGATCCGCAGATGCTTATCGTCGTGTTGACCGGGTTCGCGAGCATTGCGACGGCGGTCGAGGCGATCAAGCTGGGCGCCTGCCACTATCTCGCTAAACCGTCCAATACCGATGATATTGAGGCGGCCTTTGCGCGGGCAATGGGCGATGTGACGACGGCCATCACGCCCCGAGCTACCTCGATCAAGACGCTCGAGTGGGAGCGCATCAACGAGGCGTTGGCGGAGACGGGATTCAACATCTCAGAGACGGCTCGCCGTCTTGGCATGCACCGGCGAACCTTGGCGCGCAAACTCGCCAAGCGGCCAATCAAATAATCGTGCATTGGGGCTGCTCGAACGTCCGCCTGCGAACTCGTCCTCTACCTACGAATATCGTATCTACGGTCGTGAACTGACTTCCATCGGGTGTAAGACCAGTGTTCGGTTAGGGCCTATATAGCCGACCTTTAACTAAGGCCGGCTTTGGGTCGTGAGTCGACCACCAGCCTGTGTGACTCATACGCTGGCAATCGAAGCGCCTTCCGGAAGTCGCGCCTCGATGGCGCAATCTTGCGATAGGCTCTGAAGCGGATACCGTTAACCGGAGCGATTAGAGGGTCATCCGTCAGCGATCCCCCAGAAAGAGAGACAAGAGCGCGCCGGCTGCATTTAGCCGCGCGGCATCCGGCTTTCCATTTCCCGAACCAGCGCCCGAGCTTCGTCACCCTCGGGAATATCGCGTCCGCTGTCGCGCCACTCAACCGCGGATTTGAAGCCTTCTGTTTGGGCATGGCGGCGGAACCACAGGCCTTCCGGATTGTGGCGCGTGATCCCGTCGAAGACCGTCGCCATCATCTGCGACTGCTCGAGGCCCATGGTCAGCATCACTTGGTTCACCACCATCTTGTGCATGGCAAGGTGGCTGCGCGGCACGCCCGCGATCCGGCCGGCGAGCTTCAGAGCCGCATCCTCAAGCTCGGCTGCGGGGACGACAATGTTCGCCAGCCCCCAGTCACCCGCTATCTTGCCGCTGATGACGTCGCCGGTGAACATCAGCTGCTTGGCGCGGGTCGGGCCCAGGCGATAGGTCCACATCGCGGTCGTGGGGCAGCCCCAGACGCGCGTCGGCATGTAGCCGATGCGGGCATCCTCGGCCATTACCAGCAGGTCGCAGCTGAGCGCGATGTCGCTGCCGCCGGCGACCGCTGCGCCATGCACCTTGGCGATCGTCGGCTTGCTGCACCGCCAGAGGCTCATGAAGTCCTCGGTGTTGCGCTTCATGAACGCGTAGTCGACCATCGGGTCCCACGGGTAGGACTCCTGCTGGCACGGATGCTCGACATGGCTCTCGGCCGAGCTGCTGAGATCATAGCCGCCGCAGAAGCCCTTGCCGGCGCCCTCGACGATGATGACGTGGACCTCGTCGTTGGCCTCCGCCCATTCGACCGCTGCCCGTATCTCGCGCGGCATCTCGTCGTTGATGGCGTTCAGGCGCTCGGGCCGGTTGAGAAGCAGCCGGGCGATCCGGGGCTGCGCCGCGTCCTGATCGATCCGAAGGGTGGTGAATTCGGGCATTGGTGTCCTCCGTGGTGACCGTCAGCGCTGACTATGAAGGCCGGGCCATTGACAGTCAACGATGACGGTCAGTAGCTTCGGGCTCATGAAAACCGAAGCGGCAACGGCGGTCGGCGGCCCACCGCAATCGCGACGCGAGCAGCGCGAGGCGACCCGGGCGCGTCTGCTCCAGATCGCGGTCACGGTGCTGATCGAGCGCGGCGTGGCCGGCACGACGACCCTCGAGGTGCAGCAGCGGGCAGGCGTAAGCCGCGGCGCCCTGCTGCATCACTTCCCGACGCATGCGCAGCTGCTGTCAGCAACGGTCGGCGAGCTGGTCCGCCGGAACGAGGAGCATATCTGGCGCGAGCAGGCACGGGCTGCCGTCGATGCCGACCCGCTCGCGAGTGCCATCCGCATCCTGACCGCCGCCAGCGCGCACGCCTCGTACCTTGCCGAACTGGAACTCTGGGCGGTCGCGCGCACCGACGCCCAGCTGCGCGAGGCGCTACACACCGCCGAGCGCGAGGCGCTTCGGGAGAACGAGCGGGTGATGGCGCAGCTGTTCGCCGCGGTGTCCGATCGGCCCGGCTGTTCGGCGGTCGTGTCGCTCAGCATCGAATTTGCCCGGGGACTGGCCCTGTCCGACGTCCTGCGGCGGGACCCGCTCAAGCGTGAGCAGCTTATCGAGCGCTGGATACGCGCCGCCAGACTGATGATCGATCATCCATCCGAACCCTAGAAAGGCGACGCATGCCTCAGCTGTTGACCCAGTCCTATTGGCCGGCCGACACGTCGGCGCCGGTACTGTCGATGACGGCGGGCGATGCGCTCCGCCGCGCGGCTGGCGCCGCGGGCGGGCGGACCGCGCTGGTCGAAGTGGTGCCCGCCGGCATGCCTTCGCTCACCGGAGCTGCGGCGACCGACCGGCGCTGGACCTATGCCGAGTTGCTGGCCGATGCCGAAGCATGCGCGCACTGGCTGCTGTCCCGCTTCCGGCCCGGCGAGCACGTCTGCCTATGGGCGCCCAACGTGCCCGAGTGGGTGATCATCCAGTATGGGGCGGCGCTGGCGGGATTGGTACTCGTCACCGCCAACCCGGCACTGCGCGATGAAGAGTTGCGTCATGTCTTGCGGCGGTCGCGCGCCGCCGGGCTCATCCATGTCGCCGCCCACCGCGGCAGCGACATGGTTGCCACGGCCGGCCGCCTAGCCGGCGAGGTCCGCGAGACGATCCTGCTTCGGGATATGGCGAGCCTCTTGGCCCCCTTCCGAACGACGGCGCCACTCCCCGAGGTCGCGGCGCGGGCGCCGGCGCAGATCCAGTTCACGTCGGGCACGACCGGGTTGCCGAAGGGAGCGCTGCTCCACCATGAGGGGCTGGTCACCAACGCGGCATTTCTCGCTGCCCGATTTGGACAGGACTGCGACATCGTGGTGACGCCGATGCCGCTGTTTCACACGGCGGGCTCGGTTCTCGGTGTGCTCGGCAGTGTGACGACGCTCTCGACGCTCGTGCTGCCGGTCGTCTTCGACCCGAGGCTCATGCTGTCGGCGGTCGCCCCCGCGCCCGC
>JAEZQR010000105.1 GCA_023413015.1 Pseudomonadota bacterium | reverse complement strand
TGAGCTGCAGGCATTCGCCGGCGGCGGCGCGTGTCAGTGGGGCCGGGAGAATGACGTCGGCGGGGCGGGGCTCGTCATCGGCGCCGTGGAGGAAGCGCTCGAGCGATCGCTGGACGAGGGCCGCCTGCACGCGGGCGGTCAGCTCGGCGGGGCCGAGGTAGCGGTCGGACAGCCCAAGGATCTCGACGAGATCGGCAGTGCTCAGATGGTCCGCGAGCTTGGCGGTGGCATATCGATCCGCCAGGGCGCGGTACGCCAAGCTGTGGAGCGTGACGCATCGCGTTCCTTGCGGAAAGCGCGCGCGGGCCTCGGCTGCGATCGAGCGGTTGAACGCCAGATAGAGCGCCGGGCCCGAGATCTCGTCGGCCATGGCTTCGAGCGTTCGCGTCTTGCCGGCGCCGGCGAAGGCGATGATCTTGAGGTCGCCGCCTGCGGCGAACAGATCGACGGCATGGTTCTGCTCGTCGGTCAGGCGTTGCACGGGAGGGCACGACCCAGGGGCATAACCCCCACTTAGTCGTTCACGATGTGTTCCGGAAGGGGCGACGCTCGTGGCTTAGGCCGGCAGGGGCCAGGCTAGCGTCGCGACATGTGCCGGGATGTCGGCGGGCCAGGAAGCGGTCTCGGCCCGGAAGCGCTCGAGGTCGTCGGCGAATAGCGCGCGGGCGGCTTCCTCGAAGCCCGGCAGATCGCCCGCGATCGCCGACATGAAGCGGTAGGCGGCCTCGCGCGCCGCGCGGGCCACGCTCCGTCCCGCATCGGCGCGGCGCGCATCGTCGATGAGCCGGCGCAGCGCAGCCGAGGCGCCGCCCGGCTGCCGGGCAAGCCACTCCCAGTGGCGCGGCAGCAGCGTCACCTCGCGCGCCACGACGCCGAGCTTCGGCCGTCCGCGTCCCCGGCTGGCCGCAGGTTGGTCCTCCGCCTTGTCCGATAGTCGCCGGGTTGGAGCGGTGGGCGTCGTGCGCTCGGCCAAGCGCGCGATGACCGCCTCGGGCGTCCCGCGCAGGTCGAGGTCGACGACGGCGCCGGTGCTGTCGTCGAAGACCAGGATCGGCGATGACGGCTGCCGCTCGATCGCCTGCTTGGCGGCGAGCGCCACGTCGGCGAGCGGGCCCTGCATGAGCCGGCGCGTCCCTTCGAACGCCGTGCACGGCCGGGACGGAAAATCGGGAAGGGGCGTCTCCATGCCGCGCCTCCTAGGCATTCGGGCCGTGCCGGTCAAATATTATCCGGGTAATATTGACGGGCTGGACAATCTGCGTCAGTGGCAGGCCGGCATCAGGAGAGGCGACATGAAAACCGAACAGCGCAAGGCGGCGATCACTGCCTACAAGGAGCGGGAGGTGGTCACCGGCATCTATCGCGTGCGCTGCGAGGCGACGGGCGAGACCTGGGTCGGACGCGCGCCGGATCTCTCGACGGTCTGGAACCGCCTGTGTTTCACGCTGGCGCAAGGGGCGCATCCGCAGCCGTCGATCCAGGCGGCGTGGCGGGCACATGGCCGCGAGAGCTTCACCTTCAAGCCGGTCGAGGTGATCGAGGAGGAGGTCGCCAACATCCGCGACCGGCTGATGAAGGAGCGCCTCCAGCATTGGCAGTCCATGTTCGGCGCGCAGATCATCTGACGGAACGGACCCCGGTGGCACGGTGACGAGCCGCACCCGACCAGATGCGGCTGCACGGCCCGGCCGCTTGCTGGACATGGGCGACCGGCATCGAGGACAGCCGCATCGTGATGCTCGAGCCGAGCGGCAAGATCAGCGTCCTCAAGTGAACCCCGGCGGCCGGAGCACGTTGCCCCACCACACCGCTTCCGAACGCGAGACATCAGGATGACCGAAAACATCACCCGCCTGATGGAGCCGGTGTCGGCCGCGCTCGAGCTGTTCGGCGTCGGCGTGATCGTCGCTTCGGTGTTCGTCGCTACCTTCCGGTTCGTCGGGGACCTGAGGGGCGAGGCGCGGAAGAAGGCCTATGACCGCTACCGCGCCAACCTCGGGCGCGGCATCCTCCTCGGGCTCGAGCTGCTGGTCGGCGCCGACATCATCTCGACCATCACCGCCCCGATCACCTGGGAGAGCGTCGGGCTGCTCGGCCTCATCGTCCTCATCCGGACCTTCCTCAGCTTCTCGCTCGAGACCGAGATCGAGGGCCGATGGCCGTGGCGGCGAAGCGAGGCCGGTGGAAAGCCGGATGCCCGCTGAGCAAGGGGGGCGACTATCGCCCGTCGACCCGACGGTCTTGCGGCGATCGGCCTTGCTCGGCGGCTTTCAGCCGGCGCACCTCATGGTCGATGAAGCCGCTGATGCTGGCGGGGGCCAGCGGGCCGAACTCCGCCCGCATCTGCTCCCATCCGTCGATCTGGCGCTTCAGGTCGTTGATGTCGCGTGTCATGGCCGGCCACCCTTGTTGCCCTACGCAGAGACGCACGGGACGGGCGAGGGTTCGGCGTCAGTCGAGCCTCCGCACGGCATGCGCCGCACGACGGCTTCAACTCGGCTCAGCCGAGTGTCAGACCCGCTCCGGCCAGAGACGCTTCAGCTCGGCGATCGACTCCGCCGCGCTGCGGTGGTGGATGAAGATGCCGCCGGCCTCCTCCCACAGATGCCGGTGCTTGAGCGTGTCGTCGACGAGTGCGTCGCCGGCTTGCGCGTGGCGGCGCTTGTCGACCGCCATGCAGGTGATGATGCGGACGCCGGGGAAATGCTCGGCGGCCCAGCGTACCTTCTGGGGCGCCGCCCAGTTCCCGCGCGGCAGGCCGGTGAGGATGACCGGATCGAGGTGGCGCACCGCCTCGAACAGCTCATGCGCATCGGGCATCAGCGGCAGGCGCGCGTAGAAGTCGGGCGCCTGCGCCAGCCGCCGCCAGAACTCGCCGAGGCCGTGGCGCTTCTCGAACTCGCGCGGCGACAGGCCGAGCAGCTCGCGGGCGCCGCGGTCGAAGTCGGCGAGCACGCCGTCGCAATCGAGGAACAGCTGGTTCAACGCGGGCTCCACAAGACGGGCTGAAGACGGATGGCGATCGGCTCGGACAGCGGCTGCCACCCGCATTTCCGGATCACGTCGTTGCTCTCGACCGGTCTCCGCCCGCGGGCGCGGTCGAGCGACCAGGTGATGTGGTAGGTGGAGCCGTCCGGCCGGTCGGTGGTGCCGCCGAGCCGCACCACCATCGCCTCGACGCCCTCGCCGTCGTCGGCACGGCCGACGATCATCGCTTCGGTCTCGCACGGCAGCGGGATACCGGTGCCGACCTTGGCGGCCAGCGTCACATGGTCGGCGTCGGTATGGCTGTAGGCAGGCGGAAAGCGTTCGAGTAGGGCCGCCCGGTCGGCCTGGTCCAGCCGCCAGCCGAGGACGTTTCGTCCTGCCTTCCCGCCTCGTGCCGCCCGATAAGCAGCGGCGGCATCGAGCTTCGCCCCAGCCACGCGATTGGCTCCAACGCTTGCGATCTTCTCCGACACAAGCTTTGCCAACCTTCCCACCGGACGCGGGTTCCGCAAATGGATTGCCTCGGCGCGTTCGGGCATAGTGACCGACGTGCCCCGACGAGCTATGAACCCGCAGCGCGAGATCGAGCTGAAGCTCGAGGTGGAGCCGCGCGCCGCCGCCTCGGTCGGGAGCGACATCGGTCTCGGCAAGGGCAGGGCGATGCGGCTGCTCGCCACCTACTACGATACGCCCGAGGGATCGCTTCGGAAGCGCGGCATCTCCTTCCGGGTGCGGCGCAACGGCGACGCCTATGTGCAGACGATCAAGGTCGCGCGCGGTACAGCCTCCGGCCTGTTCGATCGCGAGGAGTGGGAGACGCCGCTTGCCGGCGAGCGGCCGGACCTGTCCGCGATCGATGCGGCGGGGCTGCGCGATAGCTTGGCCGATCCGAGCGAATGGAATGCGCTGCGACCGATCTTCACCGTCGACGTCGAGCGCACCAACTGGCGCACAAACCTGGAAAACGGCTCGGCGGAGGTGGTTCTCGATTTGGGGAGCGTCCTCGCCGACGGTGCGGAGGATACGGTCGCCGAGCTTGAGATCGAGCTGACGGACGGCCCGCCCGACCTGCTCTTCGGTCTGGCGCGGCGTGTCGCGGATGCGGTCCCGGTCCGGCTGGGCGTGCTGACCAAGTCCGAGCGCGGTTATCGGTTGCTCGATGGCAAGGCGGGCCGTCCGACGAAAGCGGAGCCGTTGCGGCTGCCGCCCGATGCGACGACCGCCGAGGCGTTCGCGACGATCGTTCAGGCGTGCCTGCGCCATTACAGGCTCAACGAACCGCTGGTGGCGCGGCGGGATGCGGACGCGCTGCATCAAGCGCGCGTGGCGCTGCGTCGCCTCCGCTCGGCCTTCTCGCTTTTCCGGGATGTGGTGGCCGACGAGCGGTTCGAGGATCTGAGCAACGCCGTGCGCCGTCAGACAGGGCTGCTCGGCGACGCCCGGAACTTGGACATCCTGCTGCACCGCCTCGGCTCCGCGCCCGAAGCCGGGCCAGCCTTTCGCCACCTGCAATCCGAGCGAGAGGCCGCCTATGATCACGTACTGGAGGAACTCGATTCCGATCGGGCGCGCCGTCTCCCGCTCGATCTGCTCGAGTGGGCGGAGATCGGCGCATGGCGGAGCACTACGAAGCCTGACGCGACGCTCCCGGCGCGCGAGTTCGCCGGTCAGGTGCTCGACCGCTATCGCCGCCGCGTTACGAAGCGCGGCAAGGGGCTCAGGCATCTCGATCCCGAAAAGCGGCACAAGGTCCGCATCGAGGCGAAGAAGCTGCGCTACGCGTCCGAATTCTTCACGTCGCTGTTCGACGGGAAGAAGCAGACGCGCCGCGCCAAGACGTTCCTGAGCGCGCTCGAGGATCTGCAGACAGCCTTGGGTGAGCTGAACGATATCGCCACGGGCGAAGCGCTGACGCGCGAGTTGTCGGCCAAGGGGATCGACCTGCCGGTTGCGGCCGGCGGCAAGGGCGAACGGAAGCTGCTGCGCGAGGCCGATGCCGCCTACGACCGGCTGGTGGACGCCAAGCGCTTCTGGCGCTGATCCGCTGTCGGCCGCCTATTCGGCGGCGTCTGCTTCGGCATCCAGCGCCAGCACGCGCACCTTGGGCCAGCGCGCGGGCCAGTTCTTCGACGTCATGCGGGCGCGGTAGAAGCCCATCATATGGTCGTCGGTGAAGACCGGACGCGACACCATGTCGAACAGGTCGTCGAGCCCGTGCGGGGCAAGGATCTCGACGCGGCCGTCGTGCCAGCGGATGGCAACCGCGGTCGGCGTCTCGGCGAAGTTGCGCAGGCTGTCCTCGGTATCGCGGTAGGGCGGCTGTCCGGTCTTGAGGTGCATGCGCGCCTGGTTGCGGACCTCCCACGGCATGCCCGGCATCAACTCGGCCAGGCGCGCCTCGGCCGCCGCCTCGCGCTCGCGCGACACGTCGGCGGCATCATGGAACAGCACGTCGACATCGGCCCAGTCGGTCGAGACCGGACGGTCGTGGAGCACGTCCCAGACGACGCTGCGGACGGTGCCCGCCGAAATCCAGGCATCGGGCAGGCCGACGGCCGCGACCGCCTTCAGCATCGCCATCAACGTCGGGTTGGCAGCGACGATCGCCGTCAGCCGCTCGACGCTCACGCTAGCGCCTCGGTCTCGCGCGCGTCGAGACGACGGCCGAGGCCGACAAGCATGTAGATCAGCGGCGGCACGACGAGCGCCGACAGCACCACCTTGGCGAGCGCCTGGCCGATCAGCAACTGCTCGATCGGGAACACGCCCCAGAAGGCGATGGTGATGAACAGCAGTGTGTCGACCACTTGGCTGAGGATGCTGGCAACCGCCGAGCGCAGCCAGAGCAGCCCGCCTTCGGCGCGACGCAGCGCGCTGAACACCGTGACGTTCAACGTCTGCGACACGCCATAGGCGATGATGCCGGCCAGCATCAGCCGCGGGCTCTGGCCGAGCACGAGCTGGAACGACGACAGGCGCGTCGGGTCCATGTCGGCGGCGGCCGGCAGCGACAGCACCATCAGGATCAGCGCCATCGAGACGAGCAGCGGCACGAAGCCGAACAGGACCAGCCGGTTGGCCGCGTCGCGGCCGTGAAGCTCGGCGACCGCGCTCGACAGCACCACGAGTGTCAGGAAGGCGAAAATCCCCGACTCGACCGCCAGCCCACCGAACAGCGCCACCTGCTTGTTGCCGAGCACGCCGGCGATGCAGGTCATGCCGCCGTAGAGGACGGCGAACAGGAAGAGCGAGCGGGATATCTGCATCGGCGCTGCTTAGCGGAGCGACGCGCGCGCGAGAAGCGCGAAGCGGCCGAGCAGCAGCGTCGCCGACAAGAGGCTGGCGACGATCACCGCCCATACGATGCCGTCGAGGCCGAGATCGGCCGGCAGTGCGAGGATGTAGCCGAGCGGCAGCATGACCACCGCATAGCTCGCGACGTGCGTGACGGTCGGCAGCCACACGTCGCCTCGGGCGCGCAACGCGTTCGCCGCCACCACCTGAAGCCCGTCGGCGACGAAGAACAGGCACGACAGCACGAGCGCCGGGGCGACGAGGGCGAGAAGCGCGGCGTCGGTCGAATAGGCGCGCGCGATGAGGTCGGCGCCGGGCCAGACGATCGCGCAGATCAGCGCGGTCAGCGCCGTGGTGACGGCAAAGCCGAGCAGGCCGGCCCGCAGGACGCCCGCGCGGTCGCGCGCGCCGTAGGCGCGGCCGACGAGAACGGCGGTCGCCGAGGCGAGGCCCAGCGGGCCCATGAAGATGATCGCCGCGACGTTGAGCACCACCGCCCAGGCCGCGACCTCAAGCGAGCCGATCACGCCGGCGATGAAGCTCATGCCCGAGAAGGCGGCGGCCTCGACGAAGTAGGAGGCGCCGGCGGCATAGCCGATGCGCCGCTGCTCGGCGCCCTGTCCGTCGTCACGCTCGTCGAACACGCCGTGGCTGCGTGCCCCGCTCCAGCGCCAGATGTAGACCATCAGCATGGCGAGCAGCGCGACGCGGGCGCCGAACGTCGCCCAGGCCGAGGCGACCGCGCCTTGCACCGGAAGCCCCGACGTGCCGGGCACGAGCCAGAGGTTGAGGCCGAGGTTGACGAAGTTCGCCGCCCACATCGTGATCATGCCGGGCAGCGGCCGGCCGAGTGCCTCGAGCCAGAAGGTGATCGCGACGCACAGCAGATAAGGAAACAGCGAGAAGGTGAATACCTGGAGTGCCGCCGAGGCGCCCGTGGCCAGATCGGCCTCGATGCCCGAGTGGCGCAGGAACAGCGGCCCGGCGAGGTAGAGCGCCACCGTCGAGATCACGCCGATCAGCGCGGCATAGCTGAGCCCGCGGCGCAGCACCATGCCGGTGTCTTGGCTGCGTCCCTCGCCGACGTAGCGGGCGGTCATCACCTGCACGCCGGTAAGCAAGCCGACGGCGGCGGTGAGGATCGTCGCCGTCGGCGCCCAGCCGAGCGCGTGGTAGCCGAGCTGGGTCGCCGAATGGTGGCCGACGACGATCGCGTCGGTCAGCCCCATCGCCATGATGCCGAGGCGTGCGAGAATGGTGGGCCAAGCGAGCCGCAGCAGCTCGCCCAAGCCTCCTCCCCGTGTCTGTTCGCCTCTGGCCACCGCCGGCTCCTCGAAAAGCCGGCGACACTCGTGGAAACGTCAGCCGAACGCAAGCGGGCGCGGCGGCATCCGCACGCGCGACAGGATGGCGAGGCCGATGAGCAACAGCGCGAGCACCGGGTAGAAGCCGGCCTGCTGGGTGCCGAAGCTGCGGGTGAAGAGCTCGATCAGGAAGGGGGCGAGCCAGTAGGTGGCGTTGCCCGACAGCGTGTAGAGGCCGAAGAAGCGGCCGGTGGCGTCGGCCGGCACGAGCCGCACGAGCAGCGTGCGGCTGGAGGCATAGGCGGCGGTGATCCCGATGGCGTTGAGGACGCCGACCGTGAGGAAGACGATTTCGGGCAGCGTGTTGAACATCGAGCCCGCCCACAGCGGCGGGAGATCGACGGGAACATAGAGGATCATGTCGGGACGAGTGCCGAGGATTGCGATCTGACCGATCAACACCATGCCGAGCTCGATCTGGACGGCACGCTTGGGGCCGAAGCGACCGTCGAACCGCGCGGCGAGCACGCCGCCCAGCGTCGAGAACAGCCCCTGCAGCACGCCGAGCGCCAGAAGTTCCGCGGTTCGCCAGCCCATGACGCCGGCCGCATAGACGCCGCCGAACAGGATGATCGCGACCTTGGCGTCGGCATAGAACATCCGCGCGGCGAGGAAGACGAGCGCATTGCGGTGCTGGCCGCGCGCCTCGGCGATCAGACTGCGGAGGTCAGACAGGCCGGCGCGGACGGCGGCCGCGAAGGTCAGGCCGGTGCGCGGCGCATCGGGCGTCAGGAAGAACAGCGGCAGGCAACCGATCGCGATGCTGAGCGCGGCGATCGGCGCCACGATGCGGTCGGGGGCGTGGCTCGCCTTGTCGAGGCCGAAGAGTGGGTGGGGCGTCAGCACGAAGGCGAACAGCACGAATATCAGGAGCGCGGTGGAAAAGGCGTTGCCGAGCGCGAGCGCGAGCCCCGAGGCGCGGTGCTCCATCCGCGGCGCCGCGCGTGCCAGCAGCGAGTTATGGCCGAGGTCGCAGTAGGCGTAGAGGACGGTGTTCGCCGACCAGATCGCGATGACGGTGGGCACCGACAGCCCCGAGCCGTCGGGATAGGCGAACCACAAGAGGCCGACCAGCAGCGCGAGCGAGGCGGTGACCGGGGCCAGGAAGAGCTTGCGCGGTCCCCAGCGGTCGAGCGTGGCGCCGAGGATCGGAGCGGTGAGCGCCACGATCCAGCCGCCCCATTTGCCGGCTTCCGCCACCGCCGCCTGACCCCTGACCGGATCGCCGATCACCTGCGTGACAAAATAAGGGGCGAACACGAAGATCGTGACGAGCGTGACCAGCGGAATGCGCGCCGCCTCATAGAGCGACCAGGCGACGGCGCCTGGAGGCAGCCGCTCGGTTGCCGCAGCCGTGGTCACCATAGCGCCTCCTCTCCCGTCCGTGCCGGAGAGTAGGAGCCGAACGGCCCGGTTGGCCAGTTAGCAAATATGCCTGCCGGCGACTGCGCTTGGGACGAAGCGCTGCCCGCTCAAGGATTGGGCGGCGGGATGGAGGGGCGCTCCACCTCGCCGCCCGGGGTTGCCGGAGCCTTCTGCATGAGGGGACAGTCGGCTCCGGACTGCTCGGAGATCATCGGATCTCCGGGGCAGATTCCGTTATGGCTTCAGGCTGTAGCCTGCGATCATCAAGCCGCCCCCGCGAGGCGGTCATCGGCCGTTTCGTGCTGGATCAGGAAGGCACGGACGATCGCCTTGATCGCCTCGGAGCTGGGGCGCCGCGCCTCGCGATCGCTATGCTGCAGCAGCCGGATCGGCACCGCGACCGACTGGATCAGCTGGAAGAACAGCTGTGCCGCCTCGCCTGCCGAACAGTCGATCTCGCCGGCATCGCGCTTGGCGTAGAAATAGATTTCCAGCGCTCCGCGGATCGGATCGGCGACATAGCGATCATAGGCGGCCACGAGCCAGTCCTGCCGCCCGCGATCGCGGATCAGCGAGGTGATGAGTTCGATATGCTCTTCGCTGGCCATCAGGTCGGCCACGGCGACCGCGAACGCGCTTAATGCGGGACCGGGCGGCAAGGCGGGGTTGATGCGCGCCGGGATCATGCCGGCCAGCGCCGTGAACAGCGCCTCGCGCGAGGCGCAGTAGACGTCCTGCTTGTTGTCGAACTGGTTGTAGATGGTCCGCCGCGTCACGCCGGCTTCGGTCGCCAGATCCTCCAGGGCGAACCCGTCGAAGGAATGCGAAGACAATATCCGCCGCGCGGCGGCGAGGATGCGCTGGCGCGAGGACTGACGCCGTACCGGCGGCGTCAGGGAAGCCTTGACTTCGGCAATCCGGCTGGTGTCGTAGCTTGTCGCCTGCATGGTTCCGCCCTCGCTTGCGGCGTGCGAACCGATCGATGGAACTCGTCCAGCTCGCGCCGCATATGTTGCGGCCTTGACGACTTACACAGGCCGGCGCAGTCTTGAACCGATCCGCGACGGGCGGCCTAATCTGAGG
>JAEZQR010000015.1 GCA_023413015.1 Pseudomonadota bacterium | reverse complement strand
CCGTCGCAGTGCGGGCAGTAGGCGACGCCCTTGTTGCGATACTCGGCCTCGCCCGGCACGTTCATCTGCCGCCAGCGCGCACCGGTGGCGAGGATGACCGTCCTGGCCTTGAGCGACGCGCCGTTCTCCAGCTCGACCGTGGTGAGCCCACCCGCACGATCCGCCGGGATCAGCTTCGCCGCCCGCTGGAGGTTCATGATGTCGACGTCATAATCCTTCACATGCTGCTCAAGATGCGCGGCAAGCTTCGGCCCCTCGGTGTGGGGAACCGAGATGAAGTTCTCGATCGCCATGGTGTCGAGCACCTGCCCACCGAAGCGCTCGGCGGCGATGCCGGTGCGGATGCCCTTGCGCGCGGCGTAGATCGCCGCTGCGGCGCCGGCGGGGCCGCCGCCGATCACCAGCACGTCGAACGGGTCCTTGGCCGCGATCTTCTCGGCCGCGCGCGCGGTCGCACCCGTGTCGAGCTTGGCGAGGATCTGCTCGAGGTCCATGCGCCCCTGGCCGAACGGCTCGCCGTTCAGGAACACCGACGGCACCGCCATTACCTTGCGCTCGGCGACCTCGTCCTGGAACAGCGCGCCGTCGATCGCGACATGGCTGATGCGCGGGTTCAAGACGCTCATCAGATTGAGCGCCTGCACGACGTCCGGGCAGTTCTGGCAGGACAGCGAGAAATAGGTTTCGAAGCGATAGTCGCCGGGAAGCGCCCTCACCTGCTCGATCAGCTCCTGGCTGACCTTCGGCGGATGGCCGCCGACCTGGAGCAGGGCGAGCACCAGTGACGTGAATTCGTGCCCCATCGGAATGCCGGCGAAGCGGACACCGATGTCGGTGCCGGCGCGGCGGATGAGGAAGGAGGGCTTGCGGGTGTCGTCCGCACGGACGAAGGAAACCTTGTCGCTGAGCGATGCGATCTGTTCCAGAAGCCCCTGCAGCTCCTTCGACTTGGGCGTCTCGTCGAGCGAGGCGGCCAGTTCGACGGGCTGTTTGACGTTCGCCAGATAGGCCTTCAACTGGTCCTGCAGCTTGGCGTCCAACATGATGGGCTCCGGTACTCTGAATACTGAACAAGGCCCCGGCGCCGGAGCATGTCCGGCGCCGGGGTTGCGACCCTTGCGGGGTTAGATCTTGCCGACGAGGTCGAGCGAGGGAGCGAGCGTCTCTTCGCCCTCTTCCCACTTGGCCGGGCAGACCTGGCCCGGGTGCTCGCGGACATACTGCGCCGCCTTGATCTTGCGCAGCAGCTCGGACGCGTTGCGGCCGACGCCCTCCGAGGTGATCTCGACGATCTGGATCACGCCGTCCGGATCGACGACGAAGGTGCCGCGGTCGGCGAGGCCCTGCCCCGCGCGCATCACCTCGAAGTTGTTGGTGATCGTGCCGCTCGGGTCACCGATCATCGGGAAGTTGATCTTGCCGATCGCCGGCGAGGTGTCGTGCCACGCCTTGTGCGAGAAATGCGTATCGGTCGACACGCTGTAAATCTCGACGCCCAGCTTCTGGAACTCGTCGTAGTTGTCGGCGAGGTCCTCGAGCTCGGTCGGGCACACGAAAGTGAAGTCGGCCGGGTAGAAGAAGAACACGGCCCACTGACCCTTCACATCGGCATCGGTGACGGTCAGGAACTTGCCCTTGCGGTAAGCTTGGGCCTCGAACGGTTTGATCTCGGTGTTGATGAGCGACATGCGGGCTCCTTTGGTGTGATGTCGAAAGGCTATGTAGGAAGCGATTTCAGATCGAGAAAATGGATAATTTCGGTCACGCTTATCGACCTAGTAGATTATTCAGCTGCTCGCCCCACAATCGTCTCTGCGTCGGCAGTCGACCGCTGACCTGCACGCTCGAAGGTCCGTATCGGGCGCATAGCGGATCACAACTGCCGCACGGCTATATCCGCTTCCCACCCATGGCGGTCCTCGGCGGCGCATTCTTGTTCCACCTCGAGAACGAGCTAGACTGCGGCATGGGCTACTCAGGCGCGTTGTTCCTAACGTCGATCATCTTGGCGCCGCTCGTAGTGCTGATCGCCGCTGCCTTATTCTTCGTCGTTCGCAAGCTCGGCTGTGTGCCCAAGGGATGGCGAGGCTTGCCTTCTTATGCCCTTATCGGCTGCGGGTGTTACGCGCTGCTCTACTTGGCCAGCTCAATGCAAGTGATGATCGTCGAACCCGCAGCTCTCCAGAAGAAGTATCTCGGGCAGGCCTATGGCGGTCCGCTCGAACTCCGAAGGTTCGAGCACTGGGGCTTCCAGGATCCCGGCTCCATGTGGGTCTATGCGCTGCCGCCCCAAGCGCTAGCGGACCTCAGGCAGCGGTGCCGGCCCGGCAAGACCGCCCTCGATAGACATCGGTGCCATCTCTATTCGGGCAGTGACGAGCGGTGGTTTGCTGACGTCTACCTTGAAGGCGGCAAGCTGCACATGGTCGACGGACTTCACTGATGATCAAACGCTGCCAGACGATCTTTCTCCTGATCATGAGCGCGTTGGCGCTCGTGTCGCTTGTGGTCGGCGCATGGGAGTTCTGGGTCGCGGGTGCTCCCCATCAGCTTGTGAACGGCGCAGCGATACTCGTCCTCAGCGGCTTGGCTCGAATTTTGGACGACCGGAGAACCAGTCCGGCAATCTGACGTGGAGGGCCACTACGTCAGCTTTCCACCCAAACCGGCAACGGAACTGCGTCAGGGCGCGACCCATTGCGCAGCGTCGTACGTTCTGTAAGCAATCAGGGGATGGGCAACGTCATTCCTGTTCTTGCTGCCGCTGTCATGGTGCTGCTGTTGGATCGCTACGCGAAGTGGCAAATGGCTGCGCTGGCTTCGCACTATACCAAAGCACCGGTTTTCGAGATGGCGGCTGCCTTTCACGACGCTTCCGCCTTCAAGGCGCGCTTGATCCCGCTTGCGTTCTTGCCGGCGCTGGCGGCTTGCCTCGTGTATGAGGTGCTGCCCCTGCAAGTCCTGCTTGTCGCTACGTGTGCGGCAACCATCGCTTACTGCGTTATCTGCTACAGAGGCTGGATGGCCCTGATCCGGGAAGCGCAGAAGTCGCACGCCCGCTAACCACCCACAGCAGACATAAGCCCGCCGTGTCGCTCTGAGGTACAGGTGCGGCCCCCTTGCCATCTGTGCCCACATCGGCCGCGCTGACGCTCGACCCGTCGCGAAGGCGGCGCTAGCTTGGGGCGAAATTGGTGAGGGAGGTTCGTATGACCGACGTGACGCGCATTCCGGTGCCCGAGGCGGCGAAGGCGGGTACGCATTGCGACCTCGCCGCCTACGAGGCGATGTACGCCCGCTCGGTCGAGGACCCCGACGGCTTCTGGCGCGAGCAGGTCGGCCGCCTCGACTGGGTGAAGGCGCCGACGGTCATGGGCAACTGGAGCTGGGGGGCCTCGGGCGATCCGGTCAGCATCAAATGGTTCGAGGACGGGGTCTTGAACGCCAGCGTCCAGTGCCTCGCCCGCCACTTGGCCACGCGCGGCGACCAGCTCGCCATCCTTTGGGAAGCAGACTCCCCCGACAAGCCCAGCCGCCGCCTCACCTACCGCGAGCTCCATGCCGAAGTGTGCCGCATGGCGAACGTGCTGAAAGCGATGGGCGTCACACGAGGCGACCGCGTCACCATCTACCTGCCGATGATCCCCGAGGCTGCCGTGGCGATGCTCGCCTGTGCCCGCATCGGCGCGGTGCATTCGGTGGTGTTCGGCGGCTTCTCGCCCGACTCGATCGCCGGGCGCATCCAGGATGCCGACTGCCGTTTCGTCATCACGGCCGATGCCGGCGTGCGCGGCGGTCGGCCGGTGCCTTTGAAGGTCAACGTCGACAAGGCGCTCGAAAGCTGCCCGGGCGTGAAGGCCGCGCTCGTCATTAGGCATGACGGCGCACCGGTGAACATGGTGGAGGGGCGCGACCACTGGTGGCACGAGCGGCGCGAGACCGTGTCCGCCGACTGCCCGCCCGAGCCGATGGGGGCGGAGGATCCGCTGTTCATCCTCTACACCTCGGGCTCGACCGGCAAGCCCAAGGGGGTGCTCCACACCACCGGCGGCTACATGCTGTGGACGAACCTCACCTTCGAATATGCCTTCGACTACCGCGAGGGCGAGCTGCACTGGTGCACCGCTGACGTCGGCTGGGTCACCGGGCACAGCTACATCGTCTACGGGCCGCTCTCGAACGGCGCCTCGACGCTGATGTTCGAAGGCATCCCCAACTATCCCGACGTCAGCCGCTTCTGGCAGGTGATCGAGAAGCACAAGGTCAACATCTTCTACACCGCGCCGACCGCGCTTCGTGCGCTGATGCGCGAGGGCGAGGCGCCGGTGAAGAAGCACGACCGTTCGTCCCTGCGCCTGCTCGGCACGGTCGGCGAGCCGATCAACCCCGAGGCGTGGCTCTGGTACTGGCGTACCGTCGGCGACGAGAAGCTGCCGATCATCGACACCTGGTGGCAGACCGAGACCGGCGGCATCCTCATCTCCTCGCTGCCCGGCGCGATCGACATGAAGCCGGGCTCGGCGACCAAACCCTTCTTCGGCGTGGTGCCGGCGCTGGTGGATGCGGAAGGGCAGTTCATCGAGGGGCCCGCCTCGGGCAATCTCGTGCTCACCCGCTCCTGGCCCGGCCAGATGCGCACCGTCTACGGCGACCACGAGCGCTTCGTTCAGACCTATTTCTCGACCTACCGGGGCCTCTACTTCACCGGCGACGGCGCGCGCCGTGACGAGGACGGCTATTGGTGGATCACGGGCCGCGTCGACGACGTGATCAACGTCTCGGGCCACCGGCTCGGCACCGCCGAGATCGAGTCCGCGCTCGTCGCGCACCCGGACGTGGCGGAAGCCGCCGTCGTCGCGGTGCCGCACGACATCAAGGGCCAGGGCATCTACGCCTATGTCACCCCCAACGTCGGCGTCGAGCCATCGGACGCGATGGTGAAGGAGCTGAAGTTCGTGGTGCGCGAGCACATCAGCCCGATCGCGACGCCTGATTTCATCCACCTGACGCCCGCGCTCCCCAAGACGCGCTCGGGCAAGATCATGCGCCGCATCCTCAGGAAGATCGCGGAAGGCGACATCTCGAACCTCGGCGACACCACCACGCTCGCCGACCCGAGCGTGGTGCAGAACCTGGTCGACAGCCGCCTCAACCGATAACCCGGAATCCATCTTGGAAGATCGTCATCCCGGCGAAGGCCGGGACCCAGAGCAACAGATATTCTGGGTCCCGGCCTTCGCCGGGATGACGTCTGATGGATCGGGCGAACACGATCTCACCCGATCAGGCGCCAGCCGCTTTCCTACAGCCCCCGGTTCATGTCATGCTGCGCCCGCGGCGAGTCTGTCCGGCTTACCGCGAACGCTCTTTCTCATGGTCGATGTGCGCGAAGATCGAGAAGTTGCGCGATCCTGACACGGCATCGCACCCTGTCGCAATTCGGGTAAACGCTTGCTACATCAGGGCATGGCTACCGCGGCGCAGGCTCCTCAGCAGAAGCATCTTTACCTCATCGACGGCTCCGGATTCATCTTCCGCGCCTACCACCGGCTCCCGCCGCTCTCGAACCCGCAAGGCGTGCCGGTGGGCGCGGTCTATGGCTTCACGGCGATGCTGTGGAAGATCATCGAGGAGCTGAACGGCGCCGACGAGCCGACGCACCTCGCGGTGATCTTCGACGCCGCCAAGCAGAATTTCCGCAACGACATCTACGGCGACTACAAGGCCAATCGCCCGCCGCCGCCCGAAGATCTCGTGCCGCAGTTCCCGCTGATCCGCGATGCGGTGCGCGCCTTCTCGGTGCCCTGCATCGAGGTCCAGGGCTACGAGGCCGACGACATCATCGCCTGCTACGTCAAGCAGGCCACGGCGCTCGGCTACAACGTCACCATCGTCAGCTCCGACAAGGACCTGATGCAGCTGGTGAACGACCGCGTCGACATGCTCGACACGATGAAGAACGAGCGCATCGCGCACGATCAGGTCGTCGCCAAGTTCGGCGTGCCCCCCGAGAAGGTCGGCGAGGTGCTGGCGCTGATGGGCGACAGCGTCGACAACGTCCCCGGCGTGCCGGGCGTCGGTCCCAAGACCGCGGCCGAGCTGATCCGGCAGTATGGCGACGTCGAGACCGTGCTCGCCAACGTCGACCAGATCAAGAAGCCGAAGCTCAAGGAAGCGCTCGTCAACCATGCCGACGACGCGCGCCTGTCGCGCGTGCTCGTCGAGCTGAAGAGCGACGTCGAGCTGCCGCAGCCGCTCGATGAACTCACCCTGCGCGAGCCGCCGCACGATCCGTTGCGCGTGTTCCTGGCGCAGCACGGCTTCAAGTCGCTGCTCGCCAAGCTGGGCCGCGACGCGCTCGCCGCCGAGGCTGCGGCCGTGCCGGCGGAGCCCGAGAAGCCGTTCGTCCACAAGGATTACGAGACGGTCGTCACGCCCGAACGCCTCGACTGGTGGATCGCCGAAAGCTACCGCCGCGGCATCGTCGCGGTCGACACCGAGACCACGGCCAAGGACCCGGTCCGCGCCGACCTCGTCGGCATCAGCCTCGCGCTCGAGCCCGGCCTCGCCTGCTACATCCCCGTCGGCCACCGCCAGGGCGAAGGCCTGCTCGCCGAGAAGGTCGATCAGCTCGACCGACAGCTCGTCCTCGACCGCCTGCGCCCGCTCCTCGCCGACACCTCGGTCCTCAAGATCGGCCAGAACTTCAAGTACGACATCATCGTCTTCCGCCGCTGCGGCCTCGAGGTGCACGGCTTCGACGACACGATGCTGCTGTCCTACGCGCTCGCCGCCGGCAAGCATAACCACGGCATGGACGAACTGTCCGAGAAGTATCTCGGCCACACCCCGATCGCGTTCAAGGACGTGTGCGGCGTCGGGCGCAAGCAGCTCACCTTCGACCAGGTAG
>JAEZQR010000203.1 GCA_023413015.1 Pseudomonadota bacterium | reverse complement strand
GGAAATATCCATCCACGGTCGGCGGACGATGCGGACGGGCGCATCGGCCGCGGCGGGGAGCTGGTTGACGAGGTGAAGGAGGGCGGCGCGCTGGTGGGTGACGAGGAGATCGGCGGGCGCCCGGCCGGCTTCGAACTGGCCAAGCGAGGCGTCGTCGGCGAGTTCGATCGAGAGGATGTTGAGGCCATCGATGGTGACGGGCCGGCCGCGCTTCAGTTCGTCGATGGCGCGCGCGACCGCGAGGCTCACAGTTCGAACTCGACGAGGATTGGCACGTGATCGGACGGCTTGTTCCAGCTGCGCGCATGCTCGACGACCTCGAAGGCGACGGCATGGCCGGCGAGCCTGGGGCTGGCCCAGATATGGTCGAGCCGGCGGCCGCGGTCGGAGGCGGCCCAGTCCTTCGCGCGGTAGCTCCACCAGGTGTAGAGCCGCTGCGGCGCCTCGACGAAGCGGCGACCGATGTCGACCCAGCCGTGGCTCGCCATCAGCGCGCTCATCTTGTCGACCTCGATCGGGGTATGGCTCACCACGTCGAGCAGCGCCTTATGGTTCCACACGTCGCATTCGAGCGGCGCGACGTTCATGTCGCCGACGAGGATCGTGGGCTCGTCGAGGCCCGCCGACCAGTCGGTCATGCGGTCGTAATAGGCGAGCTTCTGGCCGAACTTCGGATTGAGCACCGGATCGGGAATGTCGCCGCCGGCGGGCACGTAGACATTCTCGAGCAGCACGCCGGTGTCGGCCAGCCGCACACCGATGTGGCGCGCCTCGCCGTTGTCCTGCCAGTCGTGGCGGCGCTCGTCGGCGAGCGGCAGCTTCGAGAGGATCGCAACGCCATGGTGCATACGCTGGCCGTTCAGGCGGCGATGGACGTAGCCCAGCCGCTCGAACATGGCATGCGGGAAGTCGCCGTCGATGACCTTGGTTTCCTGAAGGCAGAGCACGTCGGGTGCGTTCTCGGTCAGGAAACGCTCGACGATGTCGATCCGCGCACGGACCGAGTTGATGTTCCAGCTGGCGATCTTGAGACGAGACATAGGCACCGACTTAGCCGCTCTCTTGGCACGCGTGAAGCGTGGCGACCGTGCGGCTCGGCTACGCAAAACTTGGCCCCCGTTCCGGGGGCATTGGAACGGGGGCCCGTTTGCGCTCGTCACGCATACGACGGGGCGATCGGGCAACAGGGGGCAAATCCCGATCAAGCACCTGCCGCCCGACTTAGATGGGGATCTGCACCTGTCGTTACAATGAACGTAAGGGGTGCGGCATTCAGCCTCGCCCGCGCGGGCCGCGCGCGGTGCGGCGCGGATCGCGATAGGTGAAGGCCGAATTGTCGACCGCCACGTTGTAGCGCGGGTTCGACAGCTGCACCTGCGTGACGTTGCCCTGCGCGTCGAGCACGCGCCACGCCGAGAGCGCGAGCCCGCCGGGCGCCTGCGCATTGGACGCGAAATACATGGTGATCGTGCCGTATTCCGGGTGCTTCTTGTCCTTGGCTTCGACCGTCACGAAGCCCGGCATGCCGCCCTGGCCGACCGGAAGGACCCGGCCATATTTCGAGATATCGACGTTCGGATCGAGCAGCACGCCGAGCGGCGTGCCGCGGATCGGCCACTTCGAGACCTGCGCCACCTCATAGTCGATCATCGCGAGGCTCTTGCCGTCGGCGACGATGAGGAGCGGCACCGACGGCTCGTACTGGAAGCGTATCCGGCCCGGCCGGGCGAGCGTCAACTTGCCGCGCGCGACCGCGCCGGACGCGGACGTCTGGGTGAAGTCCGCGGTCATGCTGCCGAGCGCCTTGAGGTGTGCGGCGACCTGCGGCAGCGAGGCCTGCGCCGGAGCCGCGGTGCTGATGACGGCCGCCGCGCCGGCGATGAAGAAGCTTGCGCCCAAGCGCATGGGATAGGTCTCCCGTTCGATGTCAGGTTCGTGATGTAGGGTGCCGGACCGGCATTGAACAGCGCCTGAACCCCGCGCTTGGCCGGAGGGTTCCGGCCGGTGGGTGCTACCGCGACCTGGGACGACCTCTCGGACGGTGCGGCGTATGCGGAAGCCGCAGATGCGCGACATCGGTGAACGGCAGCGAGATCAGGACCTCGCCCGCCGCATCGGTAACCTCGATGCTGCGATCGAGCACGACTTCGCCTCTGAGCGCCTCGTCGCTCATGATCTCCCGCGCCAGCTCGACGGCGCGGTCGCGCGCCGTGCCGAGATCGGGGAGGTCAAGCCCGGCCGCATCGACGCCGAGCTCGCCGTCGAAGCGTTGATTGAAGAAATAAACCGGCGCCATGGGCTCGCCCCTTGGATATAGGGCAATGACCGACGGCTCGCACGATGCGCGGCCCGGTTCAATTGATCGAACGGCCATCATCCGAAGGGGCTGCCGGGCCGATCACTTCGCCGGGACCCGGGTGAAGTCGATCCGGATGCTGACCCAGGCGCCGACGAGCGGACGGCCGCCGATCCGGGGCGGCAGGACGCGGAACTGCCACGCCGCCTGCCGTATCGCTGCCGCGAGCCCTGAGCCGGCGGGCGACTGGCCGAGCTCGATGCAATTGTCGACGCGGTAATCGGCCACCGTCTGGCAGGCGATCATCGCCCAGCCGTACCGGGCGCCGCCGCCGGGCAGGTAATAGGCCAGCTCGGCCTGCGTCGGCTCACGGTACCATTCGGCATTGTAGAGCCGCTCGCCGTTCGGGCCGGTGGCGGCGGTTTCGGCGGCACTTGCTTCGGCCGTCTCGGCGCTTGCGGTCCGGTCCTGCGACGGCAGCTTGGCGATGTTGGCGGCCGCGAACTCCTCGCGGGTGAGTTCGATGATGTCGAGCTTGTAGGGCAGCTCCGCCGCCGGAGGGGGCGGCGGGGCAGCGGGCTGCCGTGCCGACTTCTGCTCCGCGCGTTTCGGTTCCGCGGCTTTCGGGGCACGCTCTTGCCGATCGGGCAGCAGCTGGAACGGCGTCACCACGGGCCCCGACGGCGGCGTCGGTGGCGTCAGGCGCAGCAGCATGACTACCAGCAGCACATGCGCGGCGAGCACCAGCAGGAGCGCAGCGGTGC
>JAEZQR010000079.1 GCA_023413015.1 Pseudomonadota bacterium | reverse complement strand
GGGTCGGCGACATAGCCGCGAAAGCCGCCGTGCGGCGGCGCGTCCCCTGCCCGCAGCACGCGCCCGCCTGCCGCCGCCAGCCGCTCGATCAGCCGGATCACCTCGTCAGCCGAGGCCACATTATGCGCCAGGCTGAACGCCGCCGGCGTCGCCAACCCCGTCCGCTGCATGTCCGCCTCGAGGTCGCGGATCGTCCAGGTGCCCAGCACGAAGCCGTTCATCTGATAGAAGGCGATCTCGCCATTGTCGAAGACCGGCACCCAGCCGAAGCCGTCGCCGTAGAAGCGCTTCGAACGCTCGAGGTCCCGAACGCCCAAGGTCACCACCGAAATCTGCTGCTGCATGCCCCGCATCCCTGTCGGGCGCCCCGCACTCTGCGGGACGCTTCGAGGCCGTGGGACTCGCCGCCGTTCGCGACGGTCAGACCCGCAAGAGCGCGGGGGCCGGGCTAACCATACCGGCGCTGCCTTTTCCGACGATCGCAATCTAGCAGACGATGCGACCAGTGGAAGTCGGCCCTGGCTGGAAAGCCCGCGACAGGCGGCGCATAAGTTTTTCCGATCGCGGAAGCGTCATCCGCTTTCGTGCGTTAACCCCTTGTCCTTCAGTGAGAGTTTCCCGTGCGTATGTTGCTTGCGGCGTTGGCGTTGGGTGCCGCGGTCGAACCGGCGGTCGCGGCCGATTGGTGGCTCGTCGGCGCCGACAGCCGAAGCGCGATGTTCGTCGACCGCGCGTCGCTCGCGCGCGAAGGCGCCCGGGTGACGCAGCGCGTCGCGGCCGTCATGCCACACCTCCCTGTCCGCCGGGTCGAGGTCGTCGAGCGACTGGACTGCACGGCCGGCACCGCGACCGATCTGGAGATCGTCTACCACCTCGCCAACGGCGCGGTCGTGCGGCGGGCGCCGGGCAACGCACCGCGAAGCCCGAAGCCGAACTCGGTCGGCCGCGCCACCTTCGACTTCGCCTGCGGCACCGAGGCGGCCCGCGGCCGGCTCGGCGCGCCGATCGGCAGCGATGCGCTGGAGGAGGTAGCGGAACTCGCGGTCCGCGGCGGCAATCTCTGACCCTGCCGCCCGGAGCCCGCGTCAGTCGCGCAGGCTCTCCGGCACCTTCCCGCCGTTCGCCGCGAGCTGGCGCATGACCGCCTTCTGAAGCGCGATGTTCTGCTCGGCGCTGCCGGGCGCGCCGGCATGGACGTTCAGCTCCTCGGCAAGCTGTTTCCGCGCCTCCAGGCTCGAATCCATGTCGAGCAGCTTCAGCAGATCGACGATCGAGGTCCGCCAATTGCCGCCATGGTCCGGCCGGCCCGCTGCCATCTGCGACAGCACCGCCTCGACATCGACGGGGGCTGCCGCCGGCGCGGCGGCCGGTTGAGGCGTCGCTTGGGCCGTGGGTTGTGCCGCCGGGCGCGGCGCTTGAGCTTGTGCCGGCGCAGGTGCTGCCGGATGCGGGGCGGCCGGGGCGGCAGGCTTCGACGCGGGCGCCGCCTTCGCCTGCCCATGGCCGAAGATCTTGCCCATGATGTTGCCGAAGATGCTCACGCGCGTCCTCCTCTCGATCGTTGCCGGAAAGCTGTCGCGGATAGACGTGCGCCCGCCGATTACGTTCCGTTACTGTGGCGTTGGGCCACCGAACTACGCATCACAATAAAGTTTCTACTCAAAATCCGATACCCCTCCGTAATGAATTTTACTAGCAAATAACCAATAAGTAGTACTCACATTCAGATGTCGATTATCTTTACATGAATTCTCAACACCTTCGGCCAACAACACCCCCAACTATTTGCTCTGATTGGCTATAATTTATTTAGCTCATTTCTTGCATCATCCACGCATCGACTTCGATGTTGGCTTGGATCCTGGAGAAAGGACGCCCCATGCACATCCTCAAACATGTCGTCGGCGCGGCTTTCACCCTCGGCATGATACTCGCCGCTCCCGCGACGGCCGCGGTCGTCTACGATGAAAGCACCGACGGCGACCTGTCGGACAGTGGACTGTCACCCACGCCACTCGACTTCACCCTCGGCGCAAACGAAGTCATCGGCACCAGCGGCGGCGACCAAGGTGCTGCTTTCCGCGACTATCTCACCTTCACGGTGCAGCCGGGCCAGCTGCTGACCGCGATCGAGGTCCTGCCTGGCACGACGTCGCTCGGGAACGTGTCCTTCATCGGCATCGAGGCCGGTAATCAGGTGACGGTGGCGCCCGACGCCGGCAGCGCCGCCGGCCTTCTCGGCTGGTGGCATTTCAGCCCCGATGATATCGGCACGGACATCCTCGACGACATGAGCATCCCGGCGTTCGGCTCGTCGGGCTTCGACACGCCGCTGGGTCCGGGCGCCTATTCGGTCTGGATCCAGGACGGCAATCCGGGCACCTCCACCTACCGCTTCGGCTTCACGCTGGCCGAAGCGCAGGTTCCCGAGCCAGGCACATGGGCGCTGATGCTCACCGGCCTCGGCCTCGGCTGGCAGCTTCGCCGCCGCGGCCAGCGGTCCGCCTAGCTCCTGCACCACGGCCCGCCCTGCTGGGCGGCCGTGGCACCCCTTCTTCGGGGACAGCCAGGGAGAAGCCTCATGCGAATCCCGATGATCGCCGCCCTGGCGCTGGCCGGCGCCGCGCTGGTCACGCCCGCATCTGCCCAGCAGCAACAGCAGCCGTCCCAGGTCGTCATCAGCATCTACCGCGGCGCACCCGGCCAGCAGGTGGCGCTCCTCAAATGGCTGGCGCGGCAGGACGAGGTCGCCCGTGCCGCTGGCGTCGCGCCGAGCCAGCTCTACGTTCATCAGGACGGCGCGAGCTGGGACTATCTCGTTGTCGCGCCCGCCACCACGCCGCAGCAGGATGCCGCGGTTGAGGCGGCCGCCCGCAAGATGGGCGCCGCTGCGGGCCCGATGACCGGGATCGAGCTGCGCCGCTACATCACCGAGCACAACGACACGATCGCCGCCGGTCCGACGACCGCCGCAGACTGGCTCCGCCGCCTGGGTCAGTAGGTCTCGGCGCGGAAGGGACGCCGCCGACGCCTGCAGGATGGGCGACTCAGAACTGCCCCTTGGCGTCCGGCCGGGGCATGTCGGTCTTGGCGCACTGCCCCTCGAACAGCGAGGTGCTGAACTCCTTCAAATTCTCGATGTGGAGGATACGGCCGGTCACGCGATCGAGGTGGAGCGACTGGTAGGACTGGTTTGTGCCGTGCGAGAAGACGACGGCCTTGGGCCCATAGCTCGCGCGGCAGCCCTCGGCCCGGTCGCACAGCGTGCGGTAGCCGCCGACGCGCTCGTCGTAGTCGAGGATCGCGCGCCGCTCGTCGTTGAGGACGTAGGTGCGCAACTCCTCGCGGTCGGACGTCGGCAGGTCGAGCCCGAACTGGCGCGTGCGGCCCGTGCAGGCGATCGGCGTCACCGCCCCCGCCTCCGCCCCCAGGCACAACAGCCCCACGACCACCGCCAGCTTCGCCCGCATCTTCCGTCCCCCGCCAATGGATAGCCGGGAGAGCTAGCCGCCGCTTGCGGCAGGATTGGGGAAGCCGCCTGCGGCAAGCTGACGTAAGTGTTTTTCCGGAGTGTGCCGGGATTTGCCGAGGCGCATCTTCCCCGCGTCACTCACGCGCGCAGAGGTGACGGACGTGTGGATGGACGTCTTCGTGGCGAAGCTGAACGACGCATCCCTCGGCAGCGCCGAGCGCCACGCGCTCGCCGACACCAATGCCGGCATCGCCACCTATCGTCGCGGCCAGACCATCGTTGCCGAGGACGCGCATCCGCAGCAGCTGCACCTCGTCTCGCGCGGATGGGCCGCACGATCGCGGAGCCTCGAGAACGGCTCGCGACAGACCACCGATTTCGTCATCCCGGGCGAGCTGTGCGACCTGTCGGCCCTGGGCAGCGGCCCGATGGAGAAGGTCGTCGCCCTCACGCCACTGCAGGCGGTGCTGCTGGACCGGACGGCGCTGCTGGCCGCCATGGCCCGGCATCCGAAGCTCGCCACCGCGCTTCTCCGCCTCGCGTTCAACGAGCAGGCGGTGCTGCGGGTCTGGCTGACCTGCCTCGGGCAACTCAGGAAGCACGAGCATCTCGCGCATCTGTTCTGCGAGCTGCACGAGCGGCTCCGGCGCGCCGGTCTCGCCGACGATCACGAGTTCGAGCTGCCGCTGACGCAGGACCAGCTCGGCGAGGCGCTCGGCATGACGTCGGTGCACACCAACCGCGTCCTCCAGCGCCTGCGCCACGAAGGCTTGGTCGACCTGGGCGACCACCACCTCCGCATCCTGCATCCGCGACAGCTCCGGGACATCGCCGCGTTCGACGCCGCCTACCTGAACACCTAGAGCAGGTTCGAGTCTTGCTGAAAAATCACGTCATCCCGGCGAAGGCCGGGACCCAGACCAGCGGTGGCTCTGGGTCTCGGCCTTCGCCGGGATGACGACTTTAGGGAGCGTGATCTCGCTCTGGATACTGGTTGGAGGGGAACGTCCCCGCGCCGTCAGCGCAGCTGCTCGGCCTGCTTCTTGGCCTCTTCCGCCGTCTTGCAGATCGCCGCGCTCACCGCGCCCGAGTAGATCGCGCGGCCGTCGCCCCAGACGCGGGTACGGCGGAACACGACATGATGGCCCCCGACGCGGCCGATCTCGATCGTCTTCTCATAGGCATAGCGCTTCGGCTCCGGCATCGGGCGCGGCTTCTCGCCCTTCCTCGGCGGCTCGACGGTCATCGCGGTGATCTCCTGCTCGGCGATGCCGAGCGCGGCCGCGACTTCGGCGCGGGTCAGATTTTCTTCCATCCACAACGAACGAACGCCGCACGGCTATGCTCCACCGTGCGGGTCGCTCCATCCCTGGTTCGGCACGTCCCGTAGCTGAACCGAAGCTGCCAGTTCGTTTCACGGCGCGTTCACGCGCGCTACCGCAATCAATGTCTCAGCAATGAGGAGGCTGAGATGCAGAAATTGATTGCCGGATCGATGTTAGGAGTGGTGCTGATGACCGGGGCGGCCGCCCCCGCGCTGGCCGGCGACCGCGATCACGCCAGCCGCGGGGAAGTGCGCCGCGACCGTCAGGACGTGCGCGAGGAACGCCGGGAGTACCGCGATGCGCTCCGCCGCGGCGACCGCCGCGACATCCGCGAGGAGCGCCGCGAATATCGCGACGCCAAGCGCGAGCTACGCGAGGACCGGCGCGACCTTCGCCGGGACCGCCGCGAGGTGCGCCGTGACGATTGGCGCACGTACCGCAACTACGACTACAACCGCTACGATCCGCGCTACGGCAACTACTACGCCGACCGCTACTACCGCGACGGCAGCTACTATCAGCCGCGCCGGCTGACCTACAACGACCGCATCTACCGCGGCCAGGACGGGCGCTACTATTGCCGTCGTGACGATGGCACCACCGGCCTGATCGTCGGCGCGCTCGGCGGCGGTGTGCTCGGCAACGTGATCGCGCCGGGCGGTTCGAAGACGCTCGGCACCATCCTCGGCGCCGTCGGCGGCGGCCTGCTCGGCCGCACCATCGACCGCAACGGCGCAACCTGCCGCTAAGTTGATCGGCTGATCCGCAGGAGCGACGCGAGTGCACCCACTCGCGTCGCCAACCTGTTATAAGGAATCGGTCACCCCTCGGCCCTGGGCAGCGGCGCATCGACCGTGCAGACGACGCCGGCCGGCTGGAAGTCGATCTTCACGCGCCCGTTCAGTTCCGCGGCAAGTCCGCGCTCGATCATGCGCGTGCCGAACCCGCGGCTGACGGGCGGCGCCACGTCCGGCCCGCCGCGCTCGCGCCAGACCAGCCGGAAACGCTCCCCGCCATCGCCCGGCTCCACTCGCCATCCGATCTCCACCTGCCCGCCGGGCTGCGAGAGCGAGCCATATTTGGCGGCGTTCGTCGCCAGCTCGTTGAGCGCGAGCGCGAGCGTGACCGCCAGCTTGGCGGTGATCAGCAGGTCCGGCCCCTCGACCGCGAACCGGCCTTGCCCGCGAAAGGGCAGCAGCGTCTCGTCGATCACCTCCCTGATCGGCAGCGGCCCCCAGTTCTGGCGAGTGAGCAGATTGTGCGTCGCCGCCAGCGCCGCCAGCCGCCCCTCGAACGCCGCACGCGCCTGCGGCGTGGCCGCGGCACCCCTGAACGTCTGCTGCGCAATGCCCTGGATGATCGCCAGCGTGTTCTTCACCCGGTGGTTGAGCTCGTCGATCAGCAGCCGCTGGTGGTCCTCGCCCCGCTTGCGCTCGGTGACGTCATAGCCCTCGACGAAGATGCCGCCGACCCGCCCGTCCCCATCGGTGACCGGCTGGTACACGAAGTCGAGGAAACGCACTTCGCCACCGCCCGCGCCGCGCCGGAAGGTGATCGGCATGGCGCGCGCGGCGAAGGCCTCGCCCGTCCGGTAGGCCCGGTCGAGCAGCTCGAAGAAGCCCTGCCCCTTGGCCTCCGGAATGGCCTCGCGTGCCGGCTTTCCGATAACCTCCCGGTTGCCGATCAACTGGAGATAGGCGGCATTGACCAGCTCGAAGACATGATCGGGCCCGCGCAGGATGGCCATGAAGCCGGGCGCCTGCTCGAACATCCGCTCCAGCCGCTCGCGTTGCGCCGCGTTCTCACGCTCGGCGAGCACTTGCCGCGTCGTCTCGGTGCACGCGCAGAACATGCCGGCCACCGCACCGCTCTCATCGTAGACGGGCGAGTAGGAGAAGGTGAACCACGTCGGCTCGTCGAAGCCGTGCCGCTGCATGATGAGCAGCATGTCCTCGACCCATGTCGCCTCGCCCGCCAGCGCGCGGTCGATGAACGGGCTGATGTCGGACCAGATCTCGCCCCAGATGTCCTTGAAGGCGCGGCCGAGCGCCGTCGGGTGCTTGGCGCCGAGGATCTCGGCGTAGGCGTCGTTGTAGACGAAGCC
Organism: Pseudomonadota bacterium; assembly: GCA_023413015.1. Taxonomy (GTDB): domain Bacteria; phylum Pseudomonadota; class Alphaproteobacteria; order Sphingomonadales; family Sphingomonadaceae; genus Sphingoaurantiacus. The sequence continues at coordinate 2,247 of JAEZQR010000079.1, read as the reverse complement.
CAGCTCGGGCCCCCAGGCCACGAACATCGGGAACTTGGAGTTGAGCATCAGGCTCACCACCGACCGCAACGACTGCGGCCAGGTCGCCGGATCGCCGAGCGGTGAGGTCGACCAGTCGCGCGTGTACATCAGCGCGCCGACCTCGCTGTCGGCCGGGAACGGCAGACAGCTCTGCAGCGCGTTCGGCATGTCGGGAATGTTCATCCGGTTCAGGCAGGCTGCTCCATGACACGAGCCACAAACGATGCTTGCCCCCGGAAGCTCCTAACAACGGAGAAGCGGTTCGGGAACCCGGATCGGAGCCGGCGCCCGCCTTTTCAGCCGGTTCCTCTCGAACTTAGCAGGCGCGAATGCCACCCGGCGCCGGGCGCCGATCGCCTGCCGATGGCGCGTGCGACGGCGCCCCGTCGACAAGCAGGTGGAGCCGTGCACCCCATACATCGGGTGCACGGCTCCGTATCCCGGCGTTTTGCACGGTTGGGCAGGGTGGGTGCCGGGATAAGCTGACTGGACTTGCCTCAGGCCGTCTTGCGGCGCCTGAGGGCAACACCGGCGAGGCCGAGGCCCAGCAGACCGATCGCGCCCGGCTCCGGCACCGGCAGGCCGCCGCCGCTACCCTGAGCGAGAATGATGATATCGTCGAGCGTGGCGTCGAACGAGGTGCCGCCGGTGAACACCAGCCGCAACTCGTTGCCGCCGCTCTCGTTGAGCGCGGCCAAGGCGAAGTCGAGGTGGCCCGGTCCGGTGAAGGTCTGGCTGCCGACCGCGGCGCCGTTCAGGAAGCCCTCGATGGTAAACGGCTGTCCCGAGGCCGCGTCGGCGAACAGCACGCTGAGGCTGAGCTTGCTGCCACCGCTGAAGTCGTTGAGCAGTGCGTCGATGTTATAGACCAGCTCGATCTGCGAGTTGACCCCGCTGCTGTTCGATAGCGAGAACACGCTGACGTCCAGATCATCGGTCGGATCGGGGTCGCCGATCTGCGCCAGGCTCGTGCCGCCGAACCGGTTCTCCTTCTGATCCACGATCAGCGTGCGGGTGAACGCGTTGCCGCCGATCGAATAGCTGACCGTGCTGCTCTGGGCGCCGCCGACCTTGGTGTCCTTCACCGTCTGCGCGGTGCTGAAATCGTCGATGACGATCGTGACCGGCTCGGCATGGGCCGATGTGGCGGCCGATGTGACGATCAATAGACTGGCGGCTGCTGCAAGAATGTCCCTCATGACCAACCCTCACTTGCAAATCCACCCCGGCCGAAGGGAATGCAGCGGTCGTGCCAGTGTTGAGAATATTAACGGAAGCATATGGTTAATGATTATGAACGAGCCTGTTCATAACGGGCTTGTAAAGACCTCCGACATTCCTGGTTTATGGCCGCGTTGTGACATTACAAACCGCGCATGGATTGGCATCACGGGCCCTTGCTCCACACTATTCCTGAACCTAGCAAGAGAGTTTGCCAGTCTCTAAAATTAACATAGGTTATATTTTAGCATTCTTTGGCCTTTGAGGTGGCCATATCTGTCCACTGTATCAATACCGCTCCACCCAGGACTATTGAGTCGGATATCTTTACACCTTCGATGCTTCTCGGTTCTTACGAGCAATGATCATCCTCTGTTAGCCGTTCTGGCACGCCACTTGCTTATGCTTTGACTGGGTGGGCAACCGGGAATGGGAGCAGGAGCATGCGTTATTATCTTGGAGCCGCCGTGGCGGCCTTGTTGCTGGCGGGACCGGCGGCGGCCGGCGTCACCGTCGTCGAGTCCGCCTCGGGCGGCGGGAATCAGGGCAATGTCATCTTCGCGAACTGCAGCAGCGGCACCGTCGGTTCGGGCGAGCTGCTGGGGTGCCTGAACGGCAACCCCGACGCCCTGGTCCGCTTCGCCTCGAACGGCGACTCGCTGTTCTCGCCCTCGGGCGGCCAGGCGCGCATCGAGGCGCAAGACGGCGCCTTCGATGACCTCACCATCGACTTCCTCGACTCCGGTCATTTCTTCGACCGGCTCGTGCTGAACATCAATGCGCTCGCCAACGGCACGGTGACGTTCGACGGCCAGATCTTCAACCTCTCGAAGAACGGCAACAACTTCTTCACCCTCACCTTCGACACCGCGGTGAACCTGTTCAGCTTCACGACCAGCGCCGGCGTCATCGCCGACGTCCGGCAGGTCCGCATCCGCCAGGCGGACGGTCCGACGCCGGAGCCGGTGCCCGAGCCGGCCGTCGCCGGCCTGCTCGGCCTCGCGC
>JAEZQR010000131.1 GCA_023413015.1 Pseudomonadota bacterium | reverse complement strand
TAATAGCCGTGCTCGCGCTTGTGCGCCGGCGTGTAGATTTCGATGCGGTAGCGGAAGTCGAGCAGGCGTTCGGCGCGGTCGCGTTCCCAGAGCAGCGGATCGAACGGCGAGACGAGCGCGGCGGCTTTCGGGGCACGGGCAGCCGCCATGCTCTTCGGAACATAGGCCTGCTGTCGCCAGCCCTCAACGCGCGCCGGCAGCAGCTCGCCGGCTTCGACGAGTTCGGCAAGACGGGCCGCCGCATCTTCGGGGCCGATCCGCCAGTAAGTGCGCAGGTCGCCGGCCGTGGCAACGCCGAGCGCCCTGGCCGCGACGGTCAGCAGACGGCGTTGCGCCTCGTCGTCCGGCGGCGTCGGAAGCGCCGCGGCCTCGGGCAGCACGCGCTCGGTGAGGTCGTAGACGCGTTCGAAGCCGCGGCGCGAATGCGTGGTGACGTAGCCGGCCCAGAACAGCCATTCGAGTGCGCGCTTGCCGTCCGACCAGCCCCACCAGGAGCCCTTGGTCTTACCGCCGTCGCTGAGGTCGCGCGCGGCGAGCGGCCCGCGCGTGTCGATCTCGTGAAGGACGGCGTCGATGAAGTCGCGCCGCTCGGCCTCGAAGCGGCGCAGGCCGCTGTAGGTGCCGATGCCGGCGCGGGCACGCGCCATGCGCCAACGCAGAGAAGGTTGCAGCGCGACGTCGATCAGCGACGCCTCATGCCCCCAATATTCGAACAGCCGACGTTTCGGCCCGCGCGCGAGCCGATCGAAGCCCGCAACATCATAGGTGCCCAGCCGCGAGAAGGCCGGCATGTAGTGCGCGCGGACGAGGACGTTGACCGAATCGATCTGCACCTGGCCCAGACGATCGATCATCGCGCTGAACGCGGCCGGGCCGCGACGGGCCGGGCGCGGGGTGCCGAGACCGATCGCGCCCAGCGCGAGACACCGGGCCTCGCGGCGGGAAAGCTCGATCATGCCGCCAACGTTATCACCGACCGAACAGGTTGGCGAAGCTCGCATCGCCCGACGTCATCGCGGGACCGATCTTGAAGATGCCGCTGGCGCGCAACGAAGGCTCGCCGTCGGCGGTGACGGTGCATTGCGCGAAGACGAGGTTCTTCGTGCGGCGCATGACCTGCGTCTCGCCTTCGACCCAGGCACCCATCCTGGCGGGCGCAAGGAAGTCGACCGATAGGTTGATCGTGGGCAGGAAATTGTCGGGCAGGCCGGCCTGGTAGCGGCTGGCGAGCGGCAGCTGCATGTCGGCGAAGGTGACGAGCATGCCGCCGTGCGCGATGCCCATCGGGTTGCAGTGGCGTTCCTCGACGCGGAGGCCGAGCCGGAGCTGCCCGCCATCGCGCTTGGCGTAGAGCGGGCCGTTGACGCCGATGAAGCCGTAGTTGAACGGCAGCTCGATGAAACCTTCGGGAATCTGGATCATGGCCCCCGTCTAGCGTGCCGGAACAGCGGGCGGGGCTGTCAATGCAGCGAGGGCGGCGTCCGCCGAAACGCACGCCACCTTATCGACCAAGGTGCTCGATCTCAGCTGTCGAAGACGGAGCGATAGTGCTGGATGCGTGTGACGCGCAGCCCGGGCATGCCGACACGGTCGACCGCGCGCTGCCACGAGGCGAATTCCTCGAGGCTGAGATTATAGCGTTCGCAGACCTCGTCGACGGTGAGCAGCCCGCCGTTGACCGCGGCCACCACCTCCGCCTTGCGCCGCACCACCCAGCGGGTGGTGTTCGGCGGTGGCAGCGAGTCGAGGGTCAGCGGCTCGCCGAGCGGGCCGATAACCTGAGCCGGTTTGAACTTCTGATTCTCGAGCATTCGATCCCCTGCACCAGACCGCCGTCCTGATCCTGGAGTCGTCATACGCACCCAACCCTTACGGAAAGCTAAAGATCATCGGTAAAAATGCGTGAGGGTGCGAGGCGATGCGTCGCCTTGAGGGCGCCGCTTTTGATCGCTACGTGGCGGCTGATGATCGACCTTCAAACCGGGAAGCCGCCGGCGGAAAGCCGCGTCGTCGTCGCCATGTCGGGCGGCGTCGATTCATCGGTGGTGGCCGCGCTATGCGCCGAGGCCGGCTACGAGACGATCGGCATTACGCTCCAGCTCTACGACCACGGGCAGGCGGTGGGCCGCAGCGGCACCTGCTGCGCCGGCTCCGACATCCACGATGCGCGGCGCGTCGCCGAGGCGATCGGTATTCCGCATTATGTGCTCGACTATGAGAGCGCATTCCGGGCGAGCGTGATCGACGATTTCGCCGACGCCTATGCGCGCGGCGAGACGCCGATCCCCTGCGTGCGCTGCAACCAGACGGTGAAGTTTCGCGACCTGCTCGACGTGGCGCGCGATCTGGGCGCCGACTGCCTGGCAACCGGCCATTATGTGCGGCGCGTAATGGGCGCGGACGGCGCCGAACTGCATCGCGCGGCGGACGCCACGCGCGACCAGAGCTATTTCCTGTTCGCGACGACGCGGGCGCAGCTCGACTTCCTGCGCTTTCCGCTCGGCGGGATGCCGAAGACCGAGGTGCGCGCGCATGCCGAGCGGTTCGGGCTGCCGGTGGCGGCGAAGCCCGACAGCCAGGACATCTGTTTCGTGCCCAACGGCAACTATGCCGACATCGTGCGCAAGCTGCGCCCGGAATCCGGCGAGGCGGGCGAGATCGTCGATCTGACAGGACGCGTGCTGGGCCAGCACAAGGGGCTGATCCACTACACCGTCGGGCAGCGGCGCGGCATTGAGATCGGCGGGCAGGCCGATCCGCTCTATGTCGTGCGGCTGGAGCCTGAGACGCGGCGGCTGGTGATCGGCCCACGCGAGGCGCTGGGCGTGGCGGCGACCGAGTTGTCGGACGTGAACTGGCTGGGCGGGGCGGTGCCTGAGGACGGGCTACCCGTGAGCGTGAAGGTGCGGTCGGCGGCAGCGCCGGTGCCGGCACGTTGGGTGGACGGCGCCGTACGGTTCGACCAGCCCGAATATGGCGTGGCACCGGGGCAGGCGTGCGTCGCCTACGCCGGTGAACGCGTGCTCGGCGGTGGCTGGATCAAGCGCACGGTGACCGCGCTGGTCGCAGCCGCCTGAGTAGCTAGATCCGGAACACGCCTTCGATCGTCGTGACGCAGGTGCCACCGAGGACGACGCGGTCGCCTGCGAGCGTGCAGTGGAGGGCGCCGCCGCGTTTCGAGGCCTGAAAGGCGGAGAAGCTGTCGCGACCGAGGCGCTTGACCCAGTAGGGCGTGAGCATGCTGTGCGCGGAGCCGGTGACGGGGTCCTCGTCGATGCCGGCAGCCGATGCGAAGACACGGCTGACGACGTCATACCCGCCGTCACCCGGTGCGGTCGCGATGGCGAGCACGCCGCCGAGCGCGCCGATAGCGCGGAAGTCGGGCGCGAGCGCCCGGACCGCGGTGGCGTCCTTGAGGATCGCCATGCGGCTCGGTTCGGGCGCGTCGATGGTTTCGTAGACCGCCTCGACATTGACGCCAAGCGCGGTGGCGAGCGGGGCGGGGTCGGTCTCGCGCGACGGCCAGGCCGGCAGTTCCATCGCGAGGCGATCGCCATCGCGACGCACCTCCAAGATGCCGCTGTGGCGTGTGCGGAAGCGCACCCGCTCGCGCGAGGAATCGCGCGTCAGGACATGATAGCCGCTGGCGAGCGTGGCATGGCCGCAGAGCGCCACCTCGACCGCCGGGGTGAACCAGCGCAGGTCATAGTCGGCATCCGGATCGCCCGAGGGGATGAAGAAGGCGGTCTCGGCGACATTGTTCTCGTTGGCGATCGCCTGGAGCGTCGCGTCGTCGAGCCAGCGGTCGAGCGGCATCACGCCAGCCTGGTTGCCGGTGAACGGGCGGTCGGCGAAGGCGTCGACCTGGAAGAAGGGCAGCTCAGTCGGCATCGGCAACGGGCTCCTGATCGAAATGCTGGTCGTGCCGGTCGATATTACCGGCCGGATCGACGTGGATGAGGATTTCGGCGTTGGGATGGGCGCTTGCGACGAGTTGCTCAAGCTCCTCGACGATATCGTGGGCGCGGGTGACGCTCATCTCCGGCGGCAGCCAGACGTGGAACTGGATGAACTCGGTTGCGCCGCTGTTGCGGGTGCGGAGATCATGCACGCCACCGCCGTGCGGGTGCGCCGCGAGTAGGGCAACGAGCTCGTTGCGCTTCTCGGGCAGCCATTCGCGGTCCATCAGCACGTCGAGCGAGCGCCGCGCCGAGCCGACCGCGCCGACGATCAGGTAGGCGGCGATGACCAGGCCGAACAACGGGTCCGCGCCGCGCAGGCCGGCGAGGCTGTCGAGCGCCAGCGCCGCGATCACCGACAGGTTGAGCAGCAGGTCCGACTGATAGTGGAGCTGATCGGTCTCGATGGCGAGCGAGCGGGTGCGGCGCACCACGTGCCGCTGATAGGCGACGAGCGCGAGCGTCGTGGCGATGGCGATTGCCGAAATGCCGATGCCGAGTTCAGGCTCCGTCGGGGCAACGGGGTGCGCCAGCCGGGTCCCGGCCTGCCAGGCGATGCCGAGCGCCGACAGGCTGATGAGTATCGTCTGGAAAAGCGCGGCGATCGCTTCGGCCTTGCCGTGGCCGAAGCGATGCTCTCGGTCCGCGGGTTGGGCTGCAAGGCGGACGCCGAACAGCGTGATCAGCGACGCGATGAGATCGAGCCCGGTGTCGGCGAGCGAGCCGAGCATGGCGACCGAGCCGGTGCGATAGGCAGCCCAGGCCTTGAGGCCGAGCAGGAGCAACGCCATCGCCACCGAGGCGAGCGCGGCGCGCTGCGTATGCCGGCCGTGGTGGACGAGATGATGGGGTTCGGCGGTCACGGGTAGAGCAGGCCGGTCGTCCAGCCGTCGCCACTACGCCGGTAGACGAGACGCTCGTGCAGGCGGTTCGGACGGTCCTGCCAGAATTCGATCTGGCTGGGCGTCACGCGCCAGCCGGACCAGTGCGGTGGGCGGGGCACGGGGCGGCCCTGGTACTTCGCCGCGAAGGCGGCGAGGCGGCGCTCGAAGGTCTCGCGGTCACGCATGGGGCGCGACTGCTCCGACGCCCAGGCGCCGAGCTGCGAGTCGCGCGGGCGGCTGGCGAAATAGGCGTCGGCTTCCTGCGGCTCGACCGGGGCGGCCGTGCCGTCGACGCGCACTTGGCGCCGGAGCGACTTCCAGTGGAAGTTTAGGTGGACGTGCGGATTGGCAGCCAGCTCCTCGCCCTTTCGGCTCTCGCGGTTCGAATAGAAGACGAAGCCGCGGCCATCGACGCCCTTGCACAGCACGATGCGCACCGAAGGACGGCCATCCGGCTTGGCTGTTGCCAGCGACATGGCGTTGGGGTCGCTCGGCTCCGAGGTTTCGGCCTCGGCATACCATCTGGAGAACAGCTCGAACGGGTCGGCAGGGATCGGCGCGGTCATGCGGATGCTCTAGTCCCGAGGGCGTATGGCGGCAACCACGTGCGATCAGCCCTTTTCGTAGGGCTGTGTCGCCCCTATCTCGTTGCTGTTGCACTCCTGCAACGGTGGATTTCCGGCCTGGCCTGTGGTGACCTGCAAAGTATGAAGGATCTCTATTCGGTCTTGGGCGTGGCCCGTGGTGCCAGCGACGCCGACATCAAGAAGGCGTACCGCAAGCTCGCCAAGGAGCTGCACCCCGACCGCAACAAGGACAATCCCAAGGCAGCCGACCGCTTCAAGGAGGTGTCGGCGGCCTATGCGATCCTGAGCGACGCCGACAAGCGCGCGCAATATGATCGTGGCGAGATCGACGAGAGCGGCCAGGCGAAGAGCCCGTTCGGGTTCGGCGGCGGGGCGCATGCGGGCGGCGGTGCCGGCGGCTTCGGCGGTGGGGGCGGCTATGAATTTTCGGGCGACGCCTCCGATCTGTTCTCCGAGCTGTTCGGGCGTGGCCGCGGGCGCGGCGGCGGCTTCGGGTTCGATTTCGAGGATCTGACGCGCCGGCAGCGGCCGACGCCGAAGGGCGCCGATGTCGCCTATCGGCTGCAGGTGTCATTCGAGGAAGCGGCAAAGCTCACCCCGCAACGCGTGACGCTGCGGAACGGCAAGACCATTGACCTCAAACTGCCCGCCGGCTTCGAGAGCGGGCGGCAGGTGCGGCTGGCCGGCCAGGGCGAGACCGGGCCGGGCGGCGCGGGCGATGCGCTGGTGACGCTCGAGATCGGACCGCACCGCTTCTTCAAGCGCGACGGCGACGACGTGCGGCTCGACCTGCCGGTACGGCTCGACGAGGCGGTGCTCGGTGCCAAGGTGAAGGTGCCGACGGTCGACGGCCCGGTGATGGTGAGCGTGCCGGCGGGATCGACGAGCGGCAAGGTGCTGCGGCTGCGCGGCAAGGGCTTCACCAAGAGCGACAAGACGCGCGGCGACCAGTTCGTGACATTGCTCGTCGACCTGCCGGGCGACGATCCGGAGCTTCGCGCGTTTGCCGAGCGTTGGGCGGGCAAGGCACGAAACCCGCGTGCCGGATTGGGCGTGGACTGATCCGCGCCGCAGGCGAACGGAGCGGGATGGCGGATACGACCGAGAAGGTGGCGCGGGAGGCTGGCCTGCTGGCGCAGGCGCTCGGCTTCTGCCGCGAGAAGTTTGCGCGCGCCGTGGTGATCTTCAGTCGCGTCATGACGCACACCTGGGCGGACGGGTTCGTCCACGCCGGCAACCTTGCCTATCTGTCGCTGCTGACGCTGTTCCCTTTCTTCATCATCGTTGCGGCGATCGCTGGCGTCTTGGGCCAGAGCGAGGATGCGCTGCGGGCGATCAACAATTTCCTCGTCACGCTGCCGCGCGACGTATCGGAGCTGCTCGCCAAGCCGATCAGCGACGTGCTGACGGCGCGGTCGGGCAAGCTGCTGACCTTCGGCATCATCGTCGGCCTGTGGTCGGTGGCAAGCTTCACCGAGACCATGCGCGACATCCTGCGCCGCGCCTACGGCACGCGCGGGGGCGGGCGGCCCTTCTGGGAGTATCGACTGGGCAGCTTCGCGCTAATCATCGGGTCGGTGCTGCTGATGATGCTGGCCTTCGCGTTCCAGGTGGTGCTGACCGCCGTCGAGCAGTTCGTCGAGGGCATCCTGCCGTGGGCGAATGATGCCCTGTCGATCATCGCCTGGGGGCGCATCGCGCCGATCGCCGCCCTGTTCGTCGCGCTGTACATCATCTTCCTGTCGCTGACCCCGGCCAAGTACCGCCGCGGCTGCCCGAAGTGGCCGGGCGCGGCGCTGACCACTGTCGTATGGGTGGCGACAACGATGCTACTGCCGGCGATCCTCGGCATGCTGACGCCCTATGATCTCACCTACGGCTCGCTCGCGGGCGTGATGATCGCGCTGATCTTCTTCTGGGTAGTGGGGCTCGGCTTCGTGCTCGGCGCGCAGCTCAACGCGGCGCTGGCGCAAACGCCCCGAAACCGCGTAGAGGGGGCGGAACACCAAACAGCGGGGTGCGAGTGATGGCAGGACTGATGGCGGGAAAGCGCGGGCTCATCATGGGCGTGGCGAACGACCGTTCGCTCGCCTGGGGCATCGCGAAGGCGTTGAACGCGCAGGGCGCCGAGCTGGCATTCAGCTATCAGGGCGAGGCGCTGGAGAAGCGGGTGCGCCCGCTCGCCGAGGAGGTCGACAGCGATTTCCTGATCGAGTGCGACGTCTCCGACATGGACAGGCTCGACACGGCGTTCGCGACGCTCAGCCAGCGCTGGCCGACGATCGACTTCCTCGTCCATGCGATCGGCTTTTCCGACAAGAACGAGCTGCGCGGGAAATATGTCGACACCAGCCTCGACAACTTCCTGATGACGATGAACATCTCGGCCTACAGCTTCGTGGCCTGCGCCAAGCGCGCGCTGCCGCTGATGCCGCACGGCGGCTCGCTGCTGACGCTGTCCTACTACGGGGCCGAGAAGGTGGTGCCGCACTACAACGTCATGGGCGTGGCGAAGGCGGCGCTCGAGACGAGCGTGAAATATCTCGCGATGGACCTGGGACCGCAGAACGTGCGCGTGAACGCGATCTCGGCCGGGCCGATCAAGACACTGGCGGCGAGCGGCATCGGCGACTTCCGTTACATCCTCAAGTGGAACGAGCTCAACTCGCCGCTGCGGCGCAACGTGACGATCGACGAGGTCGGCGGCGCGGGGCTCTACCTGCTGTCCGATCTCGCCAGCGGCGTGACGGGCGAAATCCACCACGTCGATGCCGGGTACAACGTGATCGGCATGAAGGCCGAGGACGCACCCGACATCGCGCTGGCCTGATGCCAGCGCTCGCGATCGATCACGTCCAGATCGCCATCCCGGCTGGCGGCGAGGCCGACGGGCGGCGGTTCTTCGGCGATCTGCTGGGATTGGAGGAGTTGCCCAAGCCGGCCGACATGGCGGGGCGCGGCGGTTGCTGGTTCGCGGTCGGCGGCCAGCAGCTCCACCTCGGCGTGGAAGCCGGTTTCCGGGCCGCAAAGAAGGCACATGTGGCGTTTGCCACCGATGCGCTCGACGCGATGCGCGAGCGGCTGGGCGCCGCCGGGTTCGAGACGCGCGAGGATGTGCCGGTCGACGGGCGCCGGCGCTTCTTCACCTTCGATCCCTTCGGCAACCGCATCGAGATCATGGAGGCGCGGTCGTGAGCTTCAACACATTCGGCCGCGTCTTCCGTTTCACGACCTGGGGCGAAAGCCACGGGCCGGCGATCGGGTGCGTGGTCGACGGGTGCCCGCCGGGGCTGAGCTTGAGCGAGGCGGATATCCAGCCGTGGCTCGACAAGCGGCGCCCCGGGCAGTCGCGCTTCACAACGCAGCGGAAGGAGCCGGATCAGGTCCGCATCCTGTCGGGCGTGTACGAGGGGCGGACGACGGGAACGCCGATCTCGCTGATAATCGAGAATGTCGACCAGCGGTCGAAGGACTATTCCGAGGTCGCGGCGAAGTACCGGCCGGGGCATGCTGACTATGCCTATGACGCCAAGTATAGCTTCCGCGATCCGCGCGGTGGCGGAAGGTCGTCGGCGCGCGAGACGGCTTCGCGGGTGGCGGCGGGTGCGGTGGGGCGCGCGGTGATCCCGGAAGTGCGGGTGCGCGCCTATCTCGTCGAGCTGGGGGGCATCGCGATCGACCGGGCGCGGTTCGACGACGCCGAGATCGACCGCAATCCCTTCTTCTGCCCCGATGCGGAAGCCGCCCAGGCGTGGGAGGCGGCGCTCGATGCCGCGCGCAAGGGAGGTTCGTCGTTGGGGGCGGTGGTCGAGTGCGTGGCCTCCGGCGTGCCGGCGGGTTGGGGCGCGCCGCTCTACGCCAAGCTCGACAGCGAGCTGGCGGCCGCGATGATGAGCATCAACGCGGTCAAGGGCGTCGAGATCGGCGACGGCTTCGCGGCGGCGCGGCTGCGCGGCGAGGAGAATGCCGACCCGATGCGGCCGGGCCCCGACGGCAGGCCGCTGTTCCTTTCGAACCATGCGGGCGGAATCGCCGGCGGCATCACCACGGGGCAGGACGTGGTGGTGCGGATCGCGTTGAAGCCGACGTCGTCGATCCTCACGCCGGTCGAGACGGTGACGCGCGACGGCGAGGCGACCGAGATCGTCACCAAGGGACGGCACGACCCCTGCGTCGGTATTAGAGCCGCCCCCGTCGCCGAGGCGATGATGGCGCTGGTGCTGGCGGACCAGAAGCTGCTCCACCGCGCCCAGTGCGGAGGCAACGGCTGACATGATTGTTCGGATTTGGACGACGGGCGTGGAGCAAGGCCGCGCCGCCGACTACGAGGCGTTTGCGCGTGACATATCGTTGCCGATGTTTCGTCAGCAGGCTGGCTATCGTGGCGTTCTGATGGGCCGACGGAATGGCGATTGCGTCGTGATCAGCCTATGGGAAGACGAGGCTGCCCTCGCGACGCTCGATCAATCACCAAGCTACCAAGCGACGGTGCAGCGCATCCTGGCCGAAGGCTTCCTGATGGGAGAGCAGACGGTCGAGGCTTACGACCTTCATCTTCTCGACTTGGCCACGAGCTAACAGAAACGAGCGGGCGCATCCCGCCAAGCGCTTCGATGCGCCCCCTCCACCATGATTCGCATGGTCCCCCTCCCCGGTGGGGGAGGAGATCAATCCTCGAACGGATCGCGGACGAGGATGGTGTCCTCGCGCTCGGGGCTAGTCGAGACGAGCGCGACGGGGCAGTTCACCAGCTCCTCGATGCGGCGGATGTACTTGATCGCCTGCGCAGGGAGCTGCGCCCAGGAGCGGGCGCCATGGGTCGATTCCTGCCAGCCTTCGAAGCGCTCATAGACCGGCTCGACGGCGGCCTGCTCGCTTGGATGCGCCGGGAAATGGTCGAGCACGCGGTCGCCGATCCGGTAGCCGGTGCAGATCATCACCTCGTCGAACCCGTCGAGGATGTCGATCTTCGAGAGCGCGATGCCGTGCACGCCCGAGACGGCGATCGACTGGCGCACCAGCACGGCGTCGAACCAGCCGCAGCGGCGCTTGCGGCCCGTGACCGTGCCGAACTCGTGCCCACGCTCGCCGATGCGCTGGCCGATCTCATTGTCCTGCTCGGTCGGGAAGGGGCCCGAGCCGACGCGCGTGGTGTAGGCCTTGACGAGGCCAAGCACATAGCCGGTCGCCGAGGGGCCGAGGCCCGAGCCGGCCGCCGCCTGGCCGGCAACGACGTTCGAGCTGGTAACGAACGGATAGGTGCCGTGGTCGACGTCCAAGAGCACGCCCTGCGCGCCTTCGAACAGGATGCGCTTGCCGGCGCGGCGGGCATCGTTGAGCGTGAGCCAGACCGGTTTGGCGAAGGGCAGAACGAAGGGGGCGATCTCTTCGAGCTCGGCGACGAGGCGGGCGCGGTCGATCGGCTCGACACCGAAGCCGGCGCGCAGCGCGTTGTGATGGGCGAGCAGGCGGTCGATCTGTGGGCCGGCCTTGTCGAGATGCGCGAGGTCGCAGACGCGCAGCGCGCGGCGGCCGACCTTGTCCTCATAGGCCGGGCCGATGCCGCGGCGGGTGGTGCCGATCTTGCCGGCGCCTGAGGCGTCCTCGCGCAGCGCGTCGAGGTCGCGGTGGAAGGGCAGGATCAGCGGGCAGGTGTCGGCGATCTGGAGGTTCAGGGGCGTGATATCGACGCCCTGATCACGCAGCTTGGTGACCTCGTCGCGCAGGTGCCAGGGATCGAGCACGACGCCGTTGCCAACGACCGACAGCGTGCCGCGAACGATGCCCGACGGGAGTAGCGACAGCTTGTAGACATAGTTGCCGACGACGAGCGTATGGCCGGCGTTGTGACCGCCTTGGAAGCGGACGACGACGTCGGCGCGGCTCGACAGCCAGTCGACGATCTTGCCCTTGCCCTCGTCACCCCACTGGGCGCCGATCACCACGACGTTCGCCATTGCTCAGTTCATCCTTCCATGGGCGGGCGCTTCAGCGCACCAGGGCGGCCTCTACACCGTTCCAGATGTGGGTGCACCTGAAAGCGCGCGGGTCGGCGTCCGCGTCGAGCGCGGCGACGGTTGCCCAGCCTTCGGCGCGGAGGCGGGCGGCAACCTCGTCCAGAGTCCCGAGCGGTATCAGGATGCGACGGTGCTTCACTTCGCCCAAACCGGCATCGACGAGGCCGTCGACGTAGAGCGAGAAGCCGACGGCGGACTCGCGATGGCCCTCGGGGTGGACGATCGTGTAGGCGCCGCCGCGGCCGACCTCGCCGCGCACGCCGGCGGCGAAGATCGAGAAGCCGATCCAGCTCTGGAACTCGAAGCCGTGGCGTTCGGTCGGGTCGAGCGTCGTCGGAATGTCGCCGAGTGCTGTGATGACGGTCGCCGCATCGTCGAGAACTTTGGCCAAGCGGCCGTCCAGGTCCAGCGCATGGAGGCGAGCGAGCGCGGCATTGGCGGGGCCAGCGGCGCTGATGAGCGCCTCATAGCGACCGGCGCCAAGCTCGCGGACGCCGGCGACGTCCTTGGCGTCGAGCAGGCGGTGGACCTCGGCGAGCTGGACGGGCTCGAGCGGCCAGGGGCCGGCGGCAAGCTCGGTAACGAACTCGGGGAGCGTGACGTCGACGGTGAGGCCGGTGAGGCCGGCGTTGGTCAGCGCCTCGACCGCGAGGCGCAGCACCTCGGTGACGGCGGCGACGGAGTCGCTGCCGATCAGCTCAGCACCCGCCTGAAGCGCCTCACGTTCGGGTCGGAGCTGGTCGCCGCGCACGCGCAGCACCGGGCCGCCGTAGGCGAGGCGCAAGGGGCGGGCATAGTGCGCAAGGCGGGTGGCGGCGATGCGGCCGACCTGGCCGGTCATGTCGTGGCGCAGCGCGAGATTGGCGCCCGAGACCGGATCGATGAAGCGCAGCAGGTCCTGACGGCGCGCCGAGCCGAGGCGGCCGACGAGGCTTTCCTCATATTCGACGAGCGGCGGCTGCACGCGCTCGTAGCCGTGCGCGGTGACGGTATCCAGGAGCCCGCGCAGCAGGTTGGCGGCGGCTTCCGCCTGTGGCGGCAGCCGGTCGCGCAAGCCCTCGGGGAGCAGGCCTTGGGTGATCGGATTGGTCATTGCGGCGGCGCTATAGCCCAAAGCGCCATCCCCGCGAAGGCGGGGATGGCGGCCCCGGTCAGAAGTTGAGCGCCTTGACGGTGCGGACGCCCGGCAGGCGGCAGATCGTCCACATCAGCGGCTCGGTGACCGGCTGGTCGAGCGAGCAGAGCACGATCGCCTCGCCGCCCGTCGCGCGGCGGCCGAGATGGAAGGTGCCGATGTTGACCTGCGCTTCGCCGAGCGTGGTGCCGAGGCGGCCGATGAAGCCCGGCTTGTCCTCGTTGATGACGTAGAGCATCGGGCCGGCAAGATCGGCTTCGACCTTGATGCCGAAGATCTCGACGAGGCGCGGCGTGGCGTTGCCGAACAGCGTGCCGGCGACCGAGCGTTCGCCTTCCGAGGTGCGGACGGTGACGCGGACCAGCGTGTGATAGTCGGTCTCGCGCTCATGCCGGACCTCGGCGACGTCGATGCTGCGTTCGCGCGCGAGATAGGGCGCGTTGACCATGTTCACCGTATCGGAGTGCTGGCGCATCAAGCCGGCGAGCACGGCGGCAGTGATCGGCTTCATGTTGAGTTCGGCGGCGGCGCCCTCGACCTCGACGGTGACGCCGACGATGCCCTGGCTGACCAGCTGGCCGACGAGGGCGCCCAGCTGCTCGGCAAGCGCCATGTAGGGTTTCAGGCGCGGGGCCTCCTCGGCGGAGAGCGACGGCATGTTGAGCGCGTTGGTGACGCCGCCGGTGAGCAGGAAGTCCGACATCTGCTCGGCGACCTGGATCGCGACGTTGACCTGCGCCTCGGTGGTCGAGGCGCCGAGGTGCGGCGTGCAGACGAGGTTGGGAGTGCCGAACAGCGGATTGTCGGTCGCGGGCTCCTCGGTGAACACGTCCAAAGCGGCGCCGGCGATGTGGCCGGACTCGAGCCCGGCCTTGAGCGCCGCCTCGTCGATCAGGCCGCCGCGGGCGCAGTTGATGATGCGCACGCCCTTCTTGGTCCTGGCGAGATTTTCGGCGGACAGGATGTTGCGCGTCGAGTCGGTGAGCGGCGTGTGGAGCGTGATGAAGTCGGCCCGCGCCAGCAGGTCGTCGAGCGTCACCTTCTCGATACCCAGGTCCTGCGCGCGCTCGGGGGTGAGGAAGGGATCGTAGGCGATCACCTTCATCCGGAGGCCGAGCGCACGGTCGGCGACGATCGAGCCGATGTTGCCGGCGCCGATCAGGCCGAGCGTCTTGCCGGTCAGCTCGACGCCCATGAAGCGGTTCTTCTCCCACTTGCCGGCCTGGGTCGAGGCGTCGGCCTCGGGCAGCTGGCGGGCGAGCGCGAACATCAGCGCGACCGCATGCTCGGCGGTGGTGATCGAGTTGCCGAACGGCGTGTTCATCACCACGACGCCGCGGTTCGAGGCGGCGGGCACGTCGACATTGTCGACGCCGATACCGGCGCGACCGACGACCTTGAGGTTCGAGGCGGCGGCGAGCACGTCCTTCGTCACCTTGGTGGCGGAGCGGACGGCGAGGCCGTCATAGTCGCCGATGATGGCGATCAGCTCGTCCTTGGTGAGGCCGGGCTTCTCGTCGACTTGGATGCCGCGCGCGCGGAAGATCTCGGCGGCCTTGGGGGACATCTTGTCGGAAATCAGGACCTTGGGCATGAATTTGCTCCTATCCGTCATCCCCGCGAAGGCGGGGACCCACCGGTCCGCTTCGCCTTCGATCGTGGATGCGCTCAACAGTGGGTCCCCGCCTTCGCAGGGTGACGATGAGGGTTAGCGCGTGACTTCGGCGTAGGCCCAGTCGAGCCAGGGGCCGAGGGCTTCGATGTCGGACGTGTCGACGGTGGCGCCGCACCAGATGCGCAGGCCCGGTGGGGCGTCGCGGTAGGCGCCGATGTCGAAGGCGACGCCCTCGCGGTCGAGGAGCGCGGCGACCTTCTTCGGCACGTCCGGATTGTCGCGGTGCGCCGGGTCGACGACCTTCAGGCACACGCTGGTGTTCGACCGGAGCGCCGGATCGGCGGCGAGATGGTCGATCCAGGGCGTGGCCTGCACCCAGCGGTCGAGCGCCTGTGCGTTCGCGGTCGAGCGCGCGATCAGCTCGTCGAGCCCGCCGATCGCCTGCGCCCATTCGAGCGCGTCGATATAATCCTCGACGCAGAGCATCGACGGCGTGTTGATCGTCTCGCCCTCGAAGATGCCTTCGATGAGCTTGCCGCCCTTGGTCATGCGGAAGATCTTGGGCAGCGGCCAGGCCGGTGTGTAGCTTTCCAGCCGCTCGACCGCGCGTGGGGACAGGATCAGGACGCCGTGGCCGCCTTCGCCGCCCAGCACCTTCTGCCAAGAGTAGGTGACGACATCGAGCTTGTCCCACGGCATGTCCATCGCGAACACGGCCGAGGTCGCGTCCGCGAACATCAGCCCTTCGCGGTCGTCGCGGATCCATTCGCCGTTCGGCACGCGGACGCCCGAGGTGGTGCCGTTCCAGGTGAAGATCACGTCGTGATCCTGCGGCACGCGGGTCAGGTCCGGCAGCTCGCCGTAGGGCGCCTTCACAACCTGCGGATCGAGGCGGAGCTGCTTGACGGCATCGGTGACCCAACCTTCACCGAAGCTTTCCCAAGCCAGAAGCGTGACCGGCCGCGTGCCCAGCATCGACCACATCGCCATCTCGACCGCGCCGGTATCCGAGGCGGGCACGATGCCGATGCGGTGCGTATCGGGCACCTGCAGCACCTCGCGGGTGAGGTCGATGGCATATTTCAGCCGCGCCTTGCCAAGCTTCGACCGATGCGAGCGGCCGAGCAGGTCGAGATTGAGGTTGTCGGGGGACCAGCCGGGGCGCTTGGCGCAGGGGCCGGATGAGAAATAGGGCCGTGCGGGACGCACGGGTGGCGGGGTCTTCGTCAATGTAACTCTCCTCTCAGAGAGCGCGCGCCGCGTTGGGACGGCGTGGCCCGCCGCCGCTTCTAAGTCCCTCGAACTTTAAGTCAACGCTGATGAAGATCGCAGGGTCAGCTTTCCCGGCTGGGGATCGCGAGACCGCGCTGGACCGCCGGGCGGGCGAGGCCGCGGTCGAGCCAGGCGGGCACATGGCGCAGGCGGTCGTAATCGACGATCTCGCGCGCGCCGTAGAAGCCGATCAGGTTGCGGACCCAGCCGAGCATCGAGACGTCGGCGATGGTATAGTCATCGCCCATGATCCACTGGCGCCCGTCGAGCCGGGTTTCGAGCACGCCGAGCAGGCGCTTCGATTCGGCGCGGTAGCGTTCGAACGGGCGCTTGTCCTCGATCTCGCGGCCGGCAAACTTCCAGAAATAGCCGAGCTGGCCGAACATCGGGCCGAGGCCGCCCATCTGCCACATCACCCACTGGATCGTCTCGAGGCGGCGCGCCGGATCGGCGGGCAGCAGCTGGCCCGTCTTCTCGGCGAGGTAGAGGAGGATCGCGCCCGACTCGAACAGGCCGAGCGGTTTTCCGCCGGGCCCATCGGGGTCGATGATCGCCGGGATCTTGCCGTTCGGGTTGAGCGACAGGAATTCGGGCGTCCAGCTCTCGTTCGCGCCGATGTCGATCAGGTGCGGCTCGTAAGGCAGGCCGATCTCCTCCAGCATGATCGAGACCTTCACGCCGTTGGGCGTCGGCAGCGAGTAGAGCTGCAGCCGGTCCGGATGCTGCGCGGGCCAGCGGTGCGTGATCGGGAAGGCGGAGAGATCGGCCATGACGGTCCTTTCCGGGGTTAGGGTCATTCGTCTTCGAAGTCGGCGGCCCGGTTGCCGAGGAGGAAACGGGGGCCGGCGCCCGCGCGGGCGGCGCGGTCGCGCGGGTTGTAGAGGGTGCATTTCTCGAGCGACAGGCAGCCGCAGCCGATGCAGCCGTCGAGCAGCTCGCGCGTGCGTTCGAGCATCGCGATCTGCGCGTCGAGCCGGCCGCGCACCCGTTCGCTGATCGCCTGCCAATCCGTCTGGCTGGGCACGCGGCTGTGCGGCAGCATCGCCAGCTCCGCCTTGATCTCGCCGAGCGAGAGGCCGAGCCGCTGCGCAATCAGCGCGAAGGACAGGCGACGGATATCCGAACGCAGGAAGCGGCGCTGGTTGCCCGCGGTGCGCACCGCGCTCAGCAGCCCGCGCGCCTCGTAGAAGCGGATCGCGGAGACCGAGAGGCCGGTGCGGCGGGCCAGCTCGCCGATGGTCAGCAACGCGCTTTGCGCCAAGGATCGCGCCTTTCAGATGAAGCTTGACCTCAACTTAGCTTGAGGTCGTACGACTCGCAAATCACGGGGGCCGGGGCGGCCCCGCAGCGAGGAGACGACGAGATGGCGACGCCGCGTATCGAGCATGTCAACGTCACGGTGAGCGACCCCGACCGCACCGCGCGGCTGATGGAGAAGCTGTTCGGCTGGCATGTGCGCTGGCAGGGGCCGGCGCGCGACAATGGGCATACGATCCATGTCGGGTCGGACGATCATTATGTCGCGCTCTATACCGGCCGCGACGTCGCCTATACCGTGGATGATTTCGCCAAGGGGCGCCCACTCAACCATATCGGCGTGCTGGTCGACGACCTCGACGCGACCGAGGCGCGCGTGATCGAGGCGGGACTCGAACCGTTCAACCACGGCGACTACGAACCCGGCCGGCGCTTCTATTTCTTCGATCCCGACGGGATCGAATATGAGGTGGTGAGCTACGCGCGGTGACGCCGGGGCGACGTGGCGCCTATCGCGACGGGCCGCGTGGCTTGTCCTGATTGTAGCCGCTGCCGACGTTGCTCGCCTGGTCCCGGTCGGTGGACCCGGAGCCCTGCCGGCCCTGCGCGTTGAGATCGAGCTTGGAGTCGTCGCGCCGGGTCTGCTGTTCGCCAGGCTTGGCGGTCTGCTTGCCTTTGTCGCGCATCGGTCCGTCCCTCTGCATGTCGGAGGGCCGGACCAACGGGCATGCCGGCTTGGCGTTCCATTCGCGCGACGGGCTCTGAGGGGCGGCAGACGACACGTCCGCTGTCGACCCAAAGCTGACATCAGCCTGAGCGTTCCGGCGGCGGCGTTTGGTCCCTGAGCCGACCTCTGATGCTCATGGGCGTCTCGTTGTCGATCGTCTCCGGCGCGTCGGCACACCCCGCGAAGGGCAGGAGGCGCACGCACGGCTTCACGCCCCCGCGGCGTGAAGCCGCGCACTGTGCGCCGCGTTGCATTGCCCATCGCGTCGCTCTTATGACTGGGACATGCGGGGGCGCATTCTGATCATCCTGGCGGTCCTCGCCGCTCTTACCGGCTTGTGGTGGTGGAATCGCGCTGATCCCGGGTCGTTTCCTGGTGTCGAGGGCCCGGCGGGCCGCGCTACCGTCGCTGATCCGCAACCAGCGGTGATCGAAGACTATGCACGTGGCGGGCCGCATCGGCTCGCGCTACTCGTCACTGATCCATCGTCGGACTGGATGGGCCTCGTGCGCGCCTTCAAGGCGCACGGCGTGCCATTCGTCGCGACGCGGTCCGCCGACGCGGCACTCAAGCACCAGGTGGTCGTTGCCTATCCGTCGATTTCGGGCAAGCTGCTGCCGGCGCCAGCCCTGCGCGGGCTGGCGGCGCATGTGCGAGGCGGTGGGACACTCCTCACCTTCGATCTCGCTGGCGGTGGACTCGAGCCACTGTTCGGCATCACCGGCCAGACGCCGGGCCGCGGCCGGGCCGCGATCGCCTGGATCACCGCAGGCGGTGCGCCCGAGGACCGGGTCAGCCGTTTCAGCGAGCCGGGGAGCGAGGCCGATCTCGGCAGCTACGCTATCGCGCCGACGACCGCCGAGGTGATCGCACGATTCGATGACGGTAGCGCGGCAGTCACCTGTCGGCGCGCTGGCGGGCGGGCCTGCCTCATGGGCGTCGACCTCGGCGCGCTCGCTACGCGCACGATGAACGGCCGCGGCGAGTTGATCGCGCGTGCCTACGTCAACCGCTACGAACCGAGCCTCGACACGCTGCTGCGGTGGGTGCGCGACCTCTACGTCGAAGGCGATGATCGACCGTTCTTGGTCGAGACGGCGCCGGCCGGTCGAGAGGGCAGCCTCATCCTGACGCACGATGTCGACTACACGCGATCGGTGCCCAACGCGGCCGAATACGCGGCGATGCTTAAGGCGCGCGGCGTGGACGCGACCTTCTTCATCCAAACCAAATATGTGCGCGACTACAACGACGACGTGTTCTTCGACCCGGCCAACCTGCCGTCGTTGAAGCGCGTCGCCGCGGCCGGCATGGAGATCGGCAGCCACAGCGTGGCGCACTCCTACGTCTACCGGCGCTTTCCTTTCGGAACGGGCGAGGAACGCTACCCCGACTACCGTCCCTTCGTGAAGGCGCGCGAGGTCGCGACCGGCGGCACAGTGCTGGGTGAGCTGCGCGTCTCAAAATTCCTGCTTGACCGCTTCGTCAAGGCACCCGTGGTGTCCTTCCGACCGGGCGAGCTGTCCTACCCCGAGCGGCTGCCGGAGGCGCTGGTCGCCACGGGCTATCGCTACTCGTCGTCGCTCACTGCGAACAGCACGCTATCGCACCTGCCGTACCGCCTGTCCTATGGCCGCACCGGCAATCGTCTGGTCGACGCGTGGGAGTTCCCGGTGACCATCGAGGACGAGGAGAAGCCAGCGCTCGCCGAGCGGCTAGCCGCGACGAATGCCGTGATCGAGGCGATCGCCCGCCACGGCGGCGTTGCCGTCATCCTTATCCATCCGGACGTCACTGACGCCAAGCTGGGCTTCGAGGCCGCGCTCGTCGATCGCTGGAAGAAGCGACTGTGGATCGGATCGCTCGGGCGGTTCGGCGACTGGTGGCGCGCCCGCGACCTCGCCGACATCGACGTGGTTGGGGACGCTGTCATCATCAACGCCCCGCAGCGGCTGGACGGCATTGTCGTGCGGCTGCCCAAGGAGGGCGGCCGCGCCGTTCTGCTCAGCGGGATTCAAGGCCGCCAAAAGATCTCACTATCGCCACGAAACTGAGCACACGGCGGGGGAAGTTGCCGATCGCATTTCTGGAAATATGCAAGTCTCGGAACCGCTTCTACCTTTCCGCCCAATGTCCACATTTGGGAGCGGCGGTGTCCCCCGAACAGCAGCGCCGGGCGCAGTGCTGAAGCAGCCGACGCGCCAGTCTGATGCTCACTTCCGGAGCCGATTGTGGTGAAAAAGGTTGGCGTTGCCGTGCGGCGGCGGGTCTGATTCACTCCTGCCTGTTGGGCAGGAGCCTTTGCCATGATGGGCGAGCGCCAGACGGACCAGCCGCAGCTGTTCTACGCCTTCAGCCTCGAGCGCCACGTTCCCAAGGATCATCTGCTGCGCTCGATCGACCGCTTTGTGGATCTCACCAGCATCCGCGAGCACCTGCGCCCCTACTACAGCGAGACAGGCCGGCCCTCGATCGATCCCGAGTTGATGATCCGGATGCTCCTCATCGGCTACTGCTATGGCATCCGCTCGGAGCGGCGGCTTTGCGAGGAGGTGCACCTCAATCTCGCCTATCGCTGGTTCTGCCGGCTGGGGCTCGACGGCCAGGTCCCCGACCACTCGACCTTCAGCAAAAACCGGCACGGGCGCTTCCGCGACAGCGATCTCTTTCGCCGGCTGTTCGAGGAGACGGTGGCGCGCTGTATCGCCGAAGGCCTTGTTGGCGGCGACGGCTTTGCCGCCGACGCCTCGATGATTAAGGCCGACACCAACCGCCAGCGCTCGGTGCCGCCGGAGGACTGGCAGCCGCCCGATGTTCCAAGCCGGGCCGTGCGCGAGTATCTGGCGGTGCTCGATGACGCCGCCTTTGGTGCAGCGACACCGGTCGAGCCGAAGTCCATCTCGGTCGCCGATCCCGCCTCGCGCTGGACCGGTGCCAATGGCGGCCTGGCGTTCTTCGCCTATTCCGACAACTACCTCATCGACTTGAAGCACGCGGTCATTCTCGACGTCGAGGCCACCACCTCGATCCGCCAGGCCGAGGTCGGCGCCACCAAGCTGATGCTCGATCGCGTTGAGGCGCGCTTTGGCCTTTCGCCCGACCGACTGGCCGCCGACACCGCCTATGGCTCGGCCGAGATGCTCGCCTGGCTCGTCAACGACAAGAAGATCGCGCCGCACATCCCCGTGTTCGACAAGTCCGAGCGGACGGATGGTACCTTCAGCCGTGCCGACTTCACCTACGATGCCGAAACCGACCGCTACACCTGCCCGGGCAGCCACGAGTTGCGGCACTATCGGCGGCCCTTCACCACGCCGCGTTCAGGCGTCGATCGGCATGGCCTCAAGCGCTACCGCGCGAGCCAGCACGACTGCGGCACCTGTGCGCTGAAGGCGCAGTGCTGTCCCACCGCGTCGGCGCGCAAGGTGCTGCGCTCGATCCACGAAGCCGCCCGCGACCGAGCGCGCGAGATCGCGCTGAGCGAGGCCTACCTGACCTCGCGGTGCGAACGGAAGAAGGTGGAAATGCTGTTCGCGCACCTCAAACGCATCCTGAAGCTCCACCGGCTGCGCCTCCGAGGCCCCAATGGCGCCAAGGACGAGTTCCTCCTGGCCGCCGCCCAGAACCTCCGGAAGCTCGCCAGGCTGGTCCCGATGCCGGCGCCGGCGCCGGCAATGGCCGACTGAGCGGGCCGGCGGCCGCTCGCGCCGAGCCCGCCTCAACGTGGCTGCCGTCAGGCGCAGACCTTTTTCAACACAATCGGTCGAATGCGGACATCAGGTTGGTCCCAGCAAAAGCCCAAGAGGCGCCGCGCTTCGCTGTAGGAACGGTTGCTGGCGGCCCTGCCAGACCCCGCATCATCTGTCGGGATGCTTTACGAACCAGTCAGGCGAACTGAGGCGCCGAATGAGGAAAGCCAAGGTAAATCAGAATTTGTTCCATGCTGGCGCACTTTTTGCTGAGCGGCGCCCCGGGGGCGTTCTTGGCAGAGGCGTAGCTTATGAGACAGTATCTCAAGTACGTTATTCCACCGCTCATGGCTCTCAGTACCGGCCCAGCCGGCGCTGCCGTGGTGTTCCAGCCGATCGGCGGCGCGGTCACGCCGGAAGCACTCGTCCAGTCACTGCTGTCGAGCAGCAGCGGCATCACGATCAACTCGGTGACCTACACCGGCAGCAACGGGGCCTCGGGCCTGTTCTCGAACGGCAACAGTTCCGGCGTCGGTCTCAATTCGGGGCTCGTGCTGTCGACCGGCCTCCTGTCGAAGGTCGGCTCCGACTTCAGCGACGACAACGGGGCTGCGGGCAACCCGGCGCTCGAAGCGTTCAACGGCGGGCGAAACACCAACAACGCCTCGACGCTTCAGATCGACTTCACGCCGACCGGAAACCAGATCGCCTTCTCCTATGTGTTCGCGTCGCGCGAATATCCGGTCTACGTTAATTCGACCTACAACGACGTGTTCGCCTTCTTTGTGAACGGCACCAACTTCGCGCTCATCCCCGGTACGGACGAGTTCGTCTCGATCAATAACGTCAACTGCGGCGACGAGACCGGTGCGAATCCCAGCAACTGCAACCTGTTCAACGACAACCGGAACGGCGAGATCTCCGACCTCGACCTCGGCGGCTTCACCGACGTGTTCGCCTTCACGGCCCCGGTGAATGCCGGCGTCGTGAACTCGCTGATCCTGTCGATCGCCGATACGACCGACGATGTCCTCGACTCGATCGTCTTCCTTGCGGGCGGTACGCTCCAGGTCTGCGGCGGCGCCGGCCAGCCGCCGTGCGAGCCGCCACCCCCGCCGCCGCCCGGCGAAGTGCCGGAGCCGGCAGCGATCGGCTTCCTCGGCCTTGGCGCGCTGGCCTTGGGGCTACGTCGGCGTCGGCGCTGACGGCTCTGCCGTGACCAGCACCGGGGCGCTCGCCGCGCGCCCCGGTGCTTCGGCGTCGGCGGACATCGATACGTTCCGCGCGGCTCGCGGATTGACCGGGGCCCGGGCCGCGGGCATGTCCGGGGAGAAGATCATTAGGGGGGATTTCCATGCTTCACCGCCGCTTCGCCCGTTTCGGTTTCGCTTCGGCCTTCGCCCTGCTGGTGGCCACGCCCGCGCTCGCGGCGACGCCGCCCGAGGTGCGCGCGGGCGCCGATCAGGCGGCGCAGGCTATCCAGCCGAAGATGATCGAGTGGCGGCGCGACTTCCACCAGAACCCCGAGCTGGGCAACGCCGAGGTCCGCACCGCCAAGATCGTCGCGGCGCATCTGAAGAAGCTGGGGATGAAGGTGCGCACCGGCGTGGCGCAGACCGGCGTCGTCGCGGTGCTGGAGGGCGGCAAGCCCGGCCCCACCGTGGCGCTTCGCGCCGACATGGACGCGCTGCCGGTGAAGGAGGAAACCGGTCTGCCGTTCGCGAGCAAGGCGACCGGCACCTATCGCGGCCAGACCGTGCCGGTGATGCACGCCTGCGGCCACGACACGCACGTCGCAATGCTGATGGCGACCGCCGAGATCCTCGCCGGCATGAAGAAGGGCCTGCCCGGCAAGGTGGTGTTCCTGTTCCAGCCGGCCGAGGAGGGCCCGTCCGATTTCGAGGCGGGAACCGGCAAGACCTGGGGCGCCAAGGCGATGGTCGAGCAGGGTGCGCTCGATCCTAAGCCCGACGCGGTGTTCGGCCTCCATGTCTTCTCGGGAATGCCGGCGGGCATGATCGCGTGGCGCGGCGGGCCGCTGATGGCGGCGGTCGATAGCTATTCGGTGACGGTGACCGGGCGCCAGACGCACGGCGCGCTGCCGTGGCGCGGCGTCGATCCGGTGGTGACGGCGGCGCAGGTGGTGACCGGCCTGCAGACGATCGTCGCCCGCCAGCTCGACATCACCAAGGAGCCGGCGGTGGTCACGGTCGGCCAGATCCATGGCGGCGTGCGCTACAACATCATCCCGGATTCGGTGACGCTCGAAGGCACGATCCGCTCGTTCGACGAGGGCATGCGCGACGACATCCACGCGCGGGTCAAGCGGACCGCCGAGCAGATCGCTGGCAGCCAGGGCGCTGCGGCCGAGACCAAGGTGACCAAGATCTACGACGTCACCGCGAACGACGAGGCGCTGTCGGCGCGGATGACGCCGACGCTGGTGCGCGTCGCGGGCGACAAGCCGTGGACCGACAAGGTGCAGAAGTCGACCGGCGCCGAGGACTTCTCCGAGTTCGGCCATGTCGCGCCGTCGCTGTTCCTGTTCCTCGGCGTCTCGGCGCCGGCGGAAGCCGCGACCGCGGCCGCCAACCACTCGCCCAAGTTCATAGTCGACGAGAGCGGCCTGATCCAGGGCGTGCGGGCGCTCACGCACCTGACGATCGATTACCTGAACGGCGAGGGCGCCGGGTCGCGGTAGCGCGGCCCCGATCGGCGCCGGAACGTCGGTCCGGTCGAACGGTTATGCTTCTGTCACGGACAGGAGCAACGCGCGATGGGACCGATCGGCAAGTTCGAGGCGCTGACCCGGATCGGCTTTGCCGCGCGCGGGATCACCTATATCCTGATCGGCTATCTGGCGCTGAAGGCCGGGCGGGCGACCGGGCCGTCGGGCGCGCTGCAGACGATCGCAGACAGCGGGCTCGGAGGCTTCGCCCTCGGCCTGATCGGAGTCGGGCTTCTGGCCTACGGCGCGTGGCGGCTGCTGGAGGCGTGGTTCGACCTCGAGGGGCATGGTGCCGATGCCAAGGGCGCTGCCGTACGGATCGGGCACGGCTTGGGCGGGGCGGTGCATATCTTCCTGGGTTTCCTAGCGCTGGAGCTGGTGATGGGCGTTGCAGGGGCCAGCGCGGGCAGCGACGGCGGCGCGCGAACCGCGACGTCATGGCTGCTGGAACTGCCAGGCGGCGAGGTGATCGTGCGGCTGGTTGGCGCCGCGTTCGTCGCCGCAGGCGCAGCGCATGCGGTGCAGGCGGTAAAGCTGCGCTTCCTGAAGCAGCTCGATGCGCGGGCGTCGTCGCAGGAATGGGTGAAGTGGACTGGACGGCTGGGCTATCTCGCCCGCGGAGCGATCTTCGTGCTGGTCGGCCTCTTCTTCTGGCGCGCCGGCACGACCGAGAACCCGCAAGCAGCCGGCGGCATGGGCGAGGCGATCGCATCGCTGTCAGGATGGGCGCAAGCGGCGGTGGCGGCCGGGCTCGTGCTGTTCGGCCTGTTCAGCATCGTGCAGGCGATCTATCGCCGCATCAGCGACCCGCAGGTGGTCGAACGGCTGAAGGCGCGACTGGCCTGAAGCTTAGGGCGCTGCGTCGAGATAGGAGGAAGCGGGCGAGCCGAACGGCGCCGGGGCGCCGGGGTCGAACCAGCCGCTGAAGATCGTCGCGTAGATGAACAGTGACCAGAGCGCCACGAGCGCCCAGGTGCCGCGCCGGTCGGGAGACGACTTCATGCCGGATCAACGAACCGTGCGGCGGTTCGTTTCGTGCCCGTCGTCAGCTGGCGAGCGGGCTTTCCGGCGAGGGTTCGTTGTCGTTCACCGAACCAATGCGCCGCGGCGTCCGCAGGCCCGGCAATGGGCCGCGTCGTTCAAGCTCGCGGACGATCGCGATGATGTTGTCGTGGGGGTCGATTTCTCTGCGGGACATAGGCCCCTCCTGAGCCCAGAAACTAACATAAGTTAGTTTTGTTCCCTAACCCCAATGATCAGGCTGCTGGGCCAGCGAAGCGCCATGCCAAGGTCTGGCCGGCATGGAACGGCACGACGTGTGTGCCGGCGGCGGGCAGCCTATCGGGAACGGTGGTCGGCTGCCGTTCGAGAACGACGCGGCCCTCGTTCACGGGCAGGCCGTAGAAGCGGGGACCATTGAGGCTCGCGAACGCCTCCAGCCGGTCGAGCGCGCCTTCCTCCTCAAAGGTCTTGGCATAGCTTTC
Source organism: Pseudomonadota bacterium (assembly GCA_023413015.1). Classification (GTDB taxonomy): domain Bacteria; phylum Pseudomonadota; class Alphaproteobacteria; order Sphingomonadales; family Sphingomonadaceae; genus Sphingoaurantiacus. Next base: position 20,178 of record JAEZQR010000131.1, on the reverse strand, counting down.
GAGCGCATACGGCGCGTTGAAGATACCCGCGCAGCCGCAGGCAGATTCCTTGGCGTGGACCGCATGCGGCGCGGAGTCGGTGCCGAGGAAGAATTTGGGCGAACCGGAGGTGGCGGCGCGGCGCAGCGCAAGGCGGTGCTTCTCGCGCTTGGCGACTGGCAGGCAGTAGGCGTGCGGGCGCAGGCCGCCGGCGAACATCGCGTTGCGGTTGATCTCGAGATGCTGCGGCGTGATCGTCGCGGCGATGTTCGGGCCGCCGCTTTCGACAAAGGCGACGGCTTCGGCGGTGGTCGCATGCTCGAACACGATCTTCAGTTCGGGCAGGTCGGCCATGACCTTCGTTAGCGTGCGTTCGATGAACACCGCCTCGCGGTCGAAGATATCGACGGCCGGATCGGTGACCTCGCCGTGGACGAGAAGCGGCATGCCGATGCGCTGCATCACCTCGAGCGCGGGGTAGATGTTGCGGATGTCGGTGACGCCGTGCGCGGCGTTGGTGGTGGCGTGCGCGGGGTAGAGCTTGGCCGCAGTGAAGACGCCGGCCGTAAAGCCGCGCTCGATCTCGGCCGGATCGATGCCGTCGGTCAAGTAGCAGGTCATCAGCGGCGTGAAACCACTGTCCGCGGGCAGCGTGGCGAGGATGCGGTCACGGTAGGCCTCGGCCGCAGCGACGGTAGTGACCGGCGGCACGAGGTTCGGCATCACGATCGCGCGGGCGAACTGGCGCGCGGTATAGGGCGCGACCGCGGCGAGCATGTCGCCGTCGCGGAGGTGGACGTGCCAGTCGTCGGGCTGGCGGATGACGAGACGTTCGATCGACATGCCCGTGCGGATAAGCCGGCGAGGCGGCGGCGTCCAGCGGGCGTTACGCCGCTTCGAGCGCGGCGATGTCGAGCTTCGACATCTCCATCATGGCGTTCATCGCGCGGGCGCCGCGCTCGCGGTCGGGGCCGAAGAACAGCTCCAGCCCACGGCGCGGCACGATCTGCCACGACAGGCCGTAGCGGTCCTTGAGCCAGCCGCAGGGGCCCGGCTGTCCGCCATTGGCGGTGAGCGCGTCCCAGAGGCGGTCGACTTCGGCCTGCGTGTCGCACAGCACCGACAGCGACACGGCTTCGGTGAAGGAGAACTGCGGGCCGCCGTTGAGCGCGATATGCGGGCGGCCAGCGAGGGTGAACTCGACCGTGAGCACGCCGCCAGCCGGGCAGGAAGGCGTATCGACGGGCGAGCGGTTGATCCGGTCGATCCGGCTGTCGGGGAGCAGCGAGACATAGAGGCTCGCGGCTTCCTCGGCCTTGCCGTCGAACCAAAGGCAGGGGGCGATCTCGGCCATCACTTGATCTCCACCACGGGCGCGAAGCCGCCGTAGATCATCCGCTTGCCGTCGAACGGCATCGGGTTCTTGGCCGGATCCGTGCGCGGATCGTCCGACGACATCATCTTCGCCATGCCGGCATCGCGGGTCGCCTTGTCGGGCCATTCGATCCAGGAGAAGACCACCGTCTCGTCCTCGGTCGCCTGCACGGCGCGGCGGAAGTCGGTAAGCTTGCCGTCCGGCACGTCGTCGCCCCAGCATTCGAGCACGCGGGTGGCGCCGTATTCGATGAACAGGTTATCGGCCGAATTGGCGTGGTCGATGAACTTCTGCTTGTTCGCGGTCGGCACCGCGATGACGAAACCGTCGATGTAAGCCATAGGTCTATCCTCCGGATTCAGCCGTTCGCTGACTGGGCTTCGGCTCGCGCGCGCAACCGCTCTTCCCGCTCGTACAGCTCGGGCGTCAGGGCATCGCCGAAGTCTGCGGCCTCGTAGATCGGGCGGATCTCGAGGTCGGAGGCGCCCGGCATCGGGTTCGGGCAGCGCTTCGCCCACTCGATCGCATCGGCCATCGAGGCGACGTTCCAGATCCAGTAGCCGGCAACGAGCTCGTCCGTGGCGCCGAACGGACCTTCGGTCACCGTGCGCTCGGTGCCGTCGAAGCGGACGCGCACGCCGCGCGAGGTCGGGTGGAGCCCTTCGCCCGTGACCATCACGCCGGCATTCACCAGCGCCTCGTTGAAGGCGGTCATGGCCTCGAACATCTCGGTCGAGGGCATGATGCCGGCTTCGCTGTCCTTCGTGGCCTTGACCAGAACCATCACACGCATGTCGCTTCTCCTTGTTCGAAGGGCAAAATCAGGCGTCCGCTGCCTGCGGCGCCATCGTAGCCGTGGCGGCATCGAGGTCCATCCACATCACTTCCCAGATGTGGCCGTCGGGGTCCTCGAAGCTGCGGCCGTACATGAAGCCGAAATCCTGGGTGGGGGTGGGATCGATCTTCGTGCCGGCTGCGGCGGCGTTCTCCACCATCTCATCGACGCCGGCGCGGCTGTCGGCGGACAGGCAGATCAGCACCTGCGCGCTCTCGTGCGCGTTCGGGATCGGCTTCGAGGTGAACTGCCGCCACTTGTCGTGAGTGAGCAGCATGGCGTGGATCGTGTCCGAGAAGACGATGCAGGTAGCGGTATCGTCGCTGAACTGCGGATTCTTCGTGCCACCGATCGCCTCGTAGAAGGCGGTCGAGCGCGCGAGGTCGGTGACGGGCAGGTTGACGAAGATGAGCTTGGACATGGTTCGCTGCTCCCGGCGAATCGTTGCTGGTGAACCATGCCTACCTATGTTATGAAAAGCAACCATGAGGTTAGAAAAAATAACTAAAAAGGAAAATGCAACCCGCCGCCGCTATGACGATGCCTGCGCCGCGACGCATGGCATGGATATCGTCGGCGAGCGCTGGGCGCTGCCCGTGATGCGCGAGCTGATGCTGGGGCCGCGGCGGTTCGGCGAGCTGAAGTCCAGCCTGCGCGACATCAGCGCCAATGTCCTGACGCAGCGGCTGGAAGGGCTGGAGGAGGTCGGGATCGTCCGGCGCACCAAGCTGCCGCCGCCGGCGTCGGTGCAGGTCTACGAGTTGACGCCGTGGGGCTATGAGGCCGGACCGGTGTTCCAGGCGATGGCCCGCTGGGCGGTGAAGTCGCCGCAGCATGATCCGACGCGTCCGTTCAGTCCGGTGTCGCTCATGCTGTCCTTCCGCACGATGATGGATGCGGAGCGGGCGAAGGGACTGCGGGCACGGATCGGCTTCCGGATCGGCGAGGAGAGCTTCCTGCTCGGCATCGCCGATGGCCAGGTGAGCGTGGGTCGGGGCGAACCGGAAGGGGCCGATCTCGTGCTGTCCGGCACCGCCTCGCAGGTCGCGGCGACGATCTATGGCGGTCAGCCGCTGGATACGGTGCAGATCGAGGGCGACCGCGCGCTGGCGGCGCGGTTCGTGACGCTGTTCCCGCTGCCGCCGAAGGCCGGGCGCTAGATGCTGGCGCGGCGGCCGGCGAAGAGCGCGGCCGCACCCCAGATCGCGGCCGCCGCATAGCCCGTCAGCAGGGCTAGCACCGACACGACCGCGACATTCCCCGGCACGGTGAGATCGTCGCCGAACCGGATCTCGAAGACATCGGGATCGGTGAACAGCGTGGCGAGGACCGTCGGCGCCAGGCAGATCAGCAGGTAGAGGCCAGCGATGCCGGCGATCAGCGCGGCGGCCCGATGCTCGCGGTGCAGGATCGCGAAGGCGGCGACGGCGCCGTGCAGCAGCACGCCGCCGGCAGTGATGAGGGCCGGCCAGCCGGGGGCGGCGTGAAGCAGGCCGAAGCTGTAGCCGTTAAAGCCCGCATCGAGCAGGTTGCGCATCAGCGCGGCCACCGCCAGGAATGCGGTCACGAGGAAGCTGGCGCCGACTGCGGCGGCCCCGGCGTCGGGACGATGCCGCCAGAGCGCCGCCAGCCATGCCGCGCACAGGGCGACCGACGCCGCAAGCGCCCATCTCCCCCAGTCGAACGCCATCAAGTCGAGCATGATTAGGTACGGTCCGTGTGTATTATTGGTCCAATACACAGCGGGGAGTCACCGGTCAACTTGCTGGAACGGCGGTCAACGGCTGTGGGTTGGTGGCAGATGGACATCGTCGGACATTTCGGACTGGCGCAGGACCCGTTCCGCGCCACCATCGAGCCCGCCCAGGCCTATCAGAGCCGGCCGTTCACCACGGCGCGACAACAGGTGCTGGCCGGCCTCGCACGGGGGGCGCGGCTGATCGCGGTAGCGGGCGGGACGGGGAGCGGCAAGACGCTACTATTACGGGATCTGGATCGCGCGCTTGCCGGGCGATACCGGGTGATCCGCCCCCAGCAGCCGGGCACGATGCAGGCGGCGCTGTCTACCCCCGCCGAGCTGCTGCTGGTCGACGACGCCGATGCGATCGACGACACGACCTTCGCCACGCTGATCGGCCGCGCAACGATGTCCGGCGGGCCGGCAGTGGTGCTCGCCGGCGTGCAGCGATGCCTGGATCGCCTGCCGGCGCCGCTCGGCGCCTTGACCGTGCCGCTGCCATTCCTCGAAAGCGACGAGGCAATGGCGTTCCTCGCCGATCGAATAACGCGGGCCGGCGGGAGCGCCGCCCTGTTCGACGCGGCGGCGTTGGAGATATTGGCGGAGGCCGGTCGCGGCATTCCGGCGGCGCTGCGGATGCTCGGTGCCAACGCGCTGTTCCAGGCAGCCTTCGACGGTGCCAGCCATGTCGAGGAACGGCACGCCATGCAGGCGGCAGCGATGGCGCAGGACATGTGGCGGGGCGCGACGGCGCCGCAGGCGGCGAGCCCGTCGCCCGCACCCGTGGCCGAGCCGCCGGCCGTCGAGCGTCCGCCGGCGATGCCTCCTGTGGCACCGGCGCTTGCCGCGGCACCCGTAACCGTCGGACCGACAGGTGAGGCGACAATAGATGAAGCGCCTGTCGTCCCGCGGCGTAGCTGGTGGCGCAACGCGCCGCCGCTAGTACGCATGGCGATGGTGGTGGGGTTGCTGCTGCTGTCGCTGCCGGTCATCGGCTATGTGGTCGGGGCGGTAAAGGACGACCGACCGGCTACTGAGTCGAGCTATCTGCCGGATGGCGGCGGGATGGCCGCCGCGAAGGACGAGCCGTCAGCGGAGACCGCGGTCGCGGCGGTGAATCCGGATGTGAGGGTTGTGCCGCCAACATCGGCGGCGGTGCCACCGGAGAGCCGGCCGGTGGAGGCGGCCGGTCCGCCGCGCGATCTGACAGCCGGCATCGGGGACTCCGCGCCCGAGCCGGAGGTGATCGAATCCGACGCGCCGGTCGAGACCGCCGAGGTTCCGCCCGAGCCGCAGCCGGCAACGCCGGTCGACGAGGCAGCCGACTCAGCCCCCGCCGTCGAGGCGCCGGCCAATGTCGCCCCGGCGTCGGGCGGGCCGCGCGTGTTCATCCATTATTCGACCGCGCAGCCCGGTGCCGACGCGGCGGCGGCCGAGGTGGCGCGGCAGCTGCGCGACCGCGGCTTCACGATTGCCGACATCCGTGCCGTACCGAACCAGATCGAGACGGCGAGCGTGCGCTACTTCTTCGCCGACGACCGCGCCCAAGCCGAGGCACTGCAGGATGCACTGGGCGCCGTGCTTCGTCCGCGTGGTTTCAGTGGTGGCGATCTCAAGTCGATGACCGGCTATCGTCCCTCGCCGCGGCGCGGCACGCTCGAGGTGTGGGTGCCGGCGGGCTAGCATTCGCGGAATGCGGCGCAAGAAGCGGAGCGCTTTGCGAAGCGAGCCGGTGCACAGCGCGAGCTTCAAGACAGGAGCTTGCCATGACCTTCCGCATCAGGGGCCTCTCGCCCGAGCCCTTCCGCCATCTGTTCGGCCTTTCCGATGATGCGCTCGCAGCGCATGGCGCGGTGCGCTGCGTGGCCGATGCGAAGCCGGGCTTTCCCGACCGGATCGAGCTGCGCGACGCCGAGCCGGGCGAGACGTTGCTTCTGCTCAACCACGTCCACCAGCCCGCGGACAATCCCTATCGGGCGAGTCATGCCATCTTCGTGCGCGAGGGTGCGCCGGCGGCCTACGACCGGGTCGGCGAGGTGCCCGAAGTCATGCGCGCGCGGCCACTGTCGCTCCGGGCGTTCGACCGGGCGCATCTGATGGTCGACGCCGACCTCGTCGACGGGCGCGAGGTCGAGGCGCTGATCGAGCGGTTCCTCGCCGATGCGCGCGTCGACTATATCCAGGCGCATTATGCCCGCCGGGGCTGCTACGCCGCGCTGATCGAGCGGGTTTGACGCTGCCCGCCCGCCCATGCGACCTTGGTCGGCATGGGCGGGATCGGGGGATCAGCTTACGCGCGGATATTGGCGCTGGCGGTTTTGCTGGCGCTGGCTGCCTGCGCGGGTGAGCCGGAACGCGCGCAACTCGCAAAGCCCGTCGACCTGCAACAGTGCCTGCGCCAGCTCGACCGGCTGGAGGGGCTGAAGTACCGGCGCCTGCCCGACAAGGTGGCGGGACCGAGCTGCGGGCTCAGGGGTGCGGTCGAGGTGCGCGACATCGGGGTGGTGGTTAAGGGCATCGGGCCGCTGTCCTGCCCGATGACCGCGCGGCTGCACAGCTGGATTCGCGAAGGGCTGCAGCCGGCGGCGCGGAAGCGCTTCGGCAGCGAGGTGACGGCGGTCGAAAGCTACGGCACCTATGCCTGCCGGCCGCGCAACAACATGGCGGGCTCGCAACCGTCCGAGCATAGCTGGGCCAACGCCATCGACATCGCCGGCTTCCGGCTGGCGGACGGGCGGCGGGTAAGCGTGCTCAGGGACTGGGACGGGAAGGACAAAGCCACCCGCAAGTTCCTGCGCGACCTGCGCGAGGAGGGGTGCAAGACGTTCAACCTCGTGCTCGGGCCCGACGATAACGCGCAACATCGCGACCATCTGCACTTCGATATGGGCCGCTGGGACAACTGTCGCTGAGACAGGGGCCGTCCGCCCCTGTCACGACGCGGTCCCACGGTTCGTCCCGTGACGGGTTGGGAATGGCGAACTCTTCGGTTACACACCGCGCCCTTATGAAGCGAGAAGATGACCGAATGAACGCCACGCCGAACGTCCCGCCGCGCATCTTTCCGTCCGCGAGCGAGGAGGCGCAGGTCGCCGCCAAGACGACGGCGGTCCCGCAGACCGAGCATCCGGCCTACCGGCTGGCGTTCCAGGATCCCGACTTCCTGCTGCGCGAGGATTTGCGCGCGGTGCGTTTCCAGCTCGAGCTGCTGAAGCCCGAGCTGCTGCTCAACGAGGCGAACATCGCGTCGACATTCGTCATGTACGGCTCGGCGCGCATCCCGTCGCCGGAGGAGGCGGACGAGGTGCTGGCCGCAGCGGCCACGCCCGAACGCCAGCAGGTCGCCGAGCGGCTCGTCGCCAAGTCCAGATATTACAACGAGGCGCGCCGGCTGGGGCAGCTCGCCTCGCAGGTGCCGCCGGAGGAGGACGGCAAGCGCCACTTCGTGGTCTGCTCGGGCGGCGGGCCGTCGATCATGGAGGCCGCCAACCGGGGCGCGGCCGAGATGGGGGCGCCGACGATCGGGCTGAACATCGTGCTGCCGTTTGAGCAGCTGCCCAATCCCTATGTCACGCCGGGGCTGTCCTTCCAGTTCCACTATTTCGCGCTACGCAAGATGCATTTCCTGCTGCGCGCCCGCGCGGTGGCGGCGTTTCCCGGCGGGTTTGGCACGTTCGACGAGCTGTTCGAACTGCTGACGCTCGTCCAGACCGGCAAGATCAAGCCGATGCCGATCCTGCTGTTCGGGCGCGAATTCTGGAACGGCGTAGTGAACTTCCAGGCGCTGGCCGACGAAGGCGTGATCTCGCCCGACGACCTCAATCTGTTCCACATGGTGGAAACCGCCGAGGAGGCGTGGGATATCGTCCGTATGGCTTACGATCTGTAAACCACGTTCTTTGCCGATCGCGCCGCCGTGCTAGTAGCGGATTAAGATCTGGCCCGCTAACAAGTCGAATAAGATATACAAAAACGAGGGCGCTGATGCGGGCCGACTCGCCAGAGTCGAATGATGATAGGGCGATCGTCTATGTCGTCGATGACGACGACGGCCTGCGCGAAGCCACCTGCTTCAACCTGAAGGTCGCCGGATACCGGGTCGTCGGCTTCGCCTCGGGCGAGGCATTCCTGGCGACGGCCGATCTGCACGGCGGCGGTTGCCTCGTCCTCGACGTCAACATGCCCCGGATGGGCGGCATGGAGCTGCAGCAGCGATTGAACGAGGTCGGGTCGAACATCGCCGTCGTGATGGTCACCGGCTACGGGGACGTGCCGACTGCGGTAACGGCGGTGCGGGCCGGTGCGGTCGATTTCATCGAGAAGCCCTATCTCTCGGAGGTGCTGTTCGCCGCGATCGACCGGGCGCTGGCCGGCGAGCGGAAGACGGTTTCCTCGCCCCAGTCGGAGAAGGCAACGGCGGCGATCGTCTCGCTGACGCCGCGCGAACGCGATGTGCTGCAGGGTCTGGTCAGCGGAAAGGCGAACAAGGCGATCGCCTCTGAACTCGGCCTCAGCCCACGCACGGTGGAGATGCACCGGGCGAACATGATGGACAAGCTCGGCGTCCGCAGCCTCTCCGAGGCGCTGCGCATCGCCTATGATGCGGGCTTCGCGCAGGATCGGCGGCGAACCACGAACCTGCCGCGCATCGGGGGGCAGCGCGCCACCGACCGGCGCCAGGATCGGGACTAGAGCGAGATCGCTTAGTCGAGGTCGCTCGGCAGGGTTGGCTCCGACAGCAGCGTCTCCATCGCCCGCCAGCGCGCGTCCTGGCTCGCGCCCACACGTTCGACATGTGCCTGCACCATGTCGCGCCCGAGCCCGTAGTTGATGATGTAGCTGCGGTAGGTGTCGATGAACTTCAGCCGCTGCTCGGCGCGCTTCTCCGAGGCCAGCTCGTAGCGCTGGATCAGCGTCTTGGCGCGGTCGCGATCGATGCGGCCGGCGAGATAATCGTCGGCGATGGTGTAGCTGGCCGACGACAGTGCCCGCATCGCGCGGTTGAGCTGGGCGAGCGCGCCGGCCGTCGACGGGTCGAGCCCGGCGAGCGGATAGAGGGTCTTGGCTTCGAACGCGCGTTGCTCGTTGCCCGGGAAGGCGAGATCGATGCCGTAGTTGGCGGAGCCCTCGGCGATCAGCGACTGTGGGCTGTAGAGCGGATAGACGGTGAATTCGGTCCAGCCCCGGCCCTTGACGAGGTTGCGCTCGAGCAGCGCGTTGTAGACGTGGTGGCCCGGATAGCCTTCGTGGCAGCCGAGATCGACCGCGCGGCTGATCTGCACCGGCAAGTCGGTGTTGACTTGAATGAGGCTGTGGTAGCTGCCCTGATACCAGTTGTAGCCGCTCCACGGCTTGTTCGTGACGAATTCGAGATCGAAGCGTTCGCCTTCCGGCAACTTGAGATGCGCCGCGGTACGCGCCTTGCACTCGGCGATGGCGGCATCCATCACCGGCTTCAGCCGATCCGCCGGTACCTCGTAGCGCTGGCGGAAGGTCTCGACCCGTTCGGCGAGCGGGCCCTTGCCGGGAACGAGCTTGTCGATGCGGGCGAGGATCGGATCGTAACTCTTCAGCGGCCGCAATTTGGGCCGCGCGCCGAACAGCACCTCGGCTTCGGAGGCGAAGTCATACTTCACCCCCTGCCGCATCGCGAGGCGCCCGCCGAGCGCGCGGAGCTGCGCCGCGAGATAGTCGCGGCGCCTAGCATCGATGCCGCTCGCCGGCTCCACCTTTACGCGGCGCAGCAGCGCGGCGGTGTCCACCGTCAGTTGGCCGAGGCTGCGCTTGTTCGCCTTCGCGGCGTCCGCCCACTCGGGCGGGCCGTAATAGGCGTCGATGTAGCCCTCCTCATGCTCGCCATATTCGAGCACGAGCGCGACATAGCCGCGGGCCATGTCGTCGAGCGGAGCCGCCGCAGCGGGAGCGCCGAAAAGCGCCCCCGCCGCGAGCAGGACCGAGCGCAGCCTCACTGCCACCTTACTTTCCCGCCACGGTCGCCGCAGCGCCGGTGCGGTATTTGTTGAACCAGTCGATCGGCATTAGAATTGACTGCAGCCACTGGCTCGGGCGGCCCATGCCGTGGTTTGCTTCGGGCAGCCGCACCTTCATCGCGTCGATGCCGCGCATCTTGAGCGCCTGATAGTACATCTCGGTCTGCGCGATCGGCGTGCGATAGTCGGCCTCGCCGGTGATGAGCATCGTCGGCGTCTTGACGTTGCCGACGAGGCTCAGCGGCGACTGGCGCCAGTAGAGCTCGTGGTTCTCCCACGGCAGCGCGCCGAGCCAATATTGCGCCGTCAGCGTCTGGATGTCGGAGGACAGCGCCTGCACCGTCCACTCGGTGACCGGACGTAGCGCGACGGCGGCGCGGAACTTGTTGGGCTCCTTGGCGATCGCCCACAGCGTCAGCACGCCGCCGCCCGAGCCGCCGCCGATGAACAGGTTGTTGGCATCGACATAGGGCCGCGCCGTCATGGCGTTGACGCCTGTCATCAGGTCGTCATGATCCTCGCTCGGGTAGGGCTTGCCGTAGAAGTTGGCGAACTCCTCGCCGTAGCCGATGCTCCCGCGCGGGTTGGTGAACAGCACGATGTAGCCGGCCGTCGCATAGAGCTGGTGCGTGATCGAGAACATCGGGCCGTAGTCGGTGTTCGGCCCGCCGTGGATGTCGAGGATCAGCGGATATTTCTTCGCCGGATCGAAGTCGGGCGGATAGAGCACCCAGCCCTGGATGTCGCGCCCGTCGGCCGATGATTTGTAGCGGATTTCCTCGAGTTTGCCGAGCTGTTTGCCTTTCCGCCAGTCGGTGTTGAAGTCGACGCTGGCGACGGTGCGGCCGCCGCGGTCAACGGCGAGGCCGGCCGGGCGGTCGTCGAACAGCGAATTGTAGGCGATCGTGCCCTTGGCGACCGAGAAGCTGCCGCCGGCCGACGGTAGGTAGAGGCGCGTGCCGCCGACCTCGCGCACCACCGTCTTCGGCTTGCCGCCGTCGATCGGGATCTGGGCGACGCGGGTGACGCCTTCCTCGTTGTAGAGGACGTAGACGCTCTTGCCGTCGTCCGCCCACTCGGGCGAGGCGACCGGCCGGTCGAAGCCCTGCGTCAGGTTTCGGGCCGCGCCGCCGCCGGCCGGCATGACCCACAGGTCTTCCTGCGCATAGAAGCTCTGCTTCGCGGTCGTGCCGGTATAGGCCACCCAGCGCCCATCGGGCGAAACCACGGGCTCCGCCTCGGTGCCCTCGGTCTGCGTCAGCTGGCGCGGCTCGCCGTTGAGCGGTACCAGCCACAGGTCGGCCTCGCGGCTCTGCATATCGGCGTTCGGGCGGTGGTTTGCAGCTGCGATGAGCGCGCTGCCGTCCTTCGTCCAGGTGATCGCGCCGCCTTCGACGTGGTTGAGATCGCCCTTGGTGATCTGCCGCACCTCGCCGCCATCGGCGGGCACGACGAAGATGTGGCGGTAGCCGGGCGTGAGCCAGCCGGCTTCGTTCTGCCGATAGCGGAAGCTCGTCGTCACGCGCGGCTCGGCGGCCCAGGTGGCGCCTTCCGGCTTCGCCGGCATGCCGTTCACCTTGACCGGTGCGCTGTCGATCTGCGCGACGAAGGCGATGCTCTTGCCGTCGGGCGACCATTCGAAGCCGTTCGGCGCCGCCTTGCCGCTGGTGATCGGGCGACCGATGCCGTCGGCGAGCTTCATTACATGGAGCTGCGGCTTGCCCGCGACCGGCGCGACATAGGCGATGCGCGTGCCGTCAGGCGACCAGCGCACTCCCGAGGCCTTGGTGCCGGCGCCGATCAGCAGGCGGCGGTTCAGGTTCTTGGCGCCGACGTCGCCGATCCAGACCTCGCCCTGGCGCGAGTCGGTGGCGATGTCGAAGAAGGTTCGCGTGAAGATCACTTGGCGGCCATCCGGCGACACCTGCGGATCGGTGACCATCGAGATGCGATAGAGGTCGGCGGCCTCGAAGGGCTTGGGCGCCTCTGCGTAAGCGGGCGCGGCGAGCGCCAGCGCGAGCGCTGGCAGGATGGCGAGCTTCATTGCAATTCCCCCTTGTGCTTGTTTGGAGGTGAATAAGCACAACCTTGGGGAGGGGAAAAGCGCCATGACGATGTTCGACGAGTGGCGGGCCCGGTCGCCTTACTATGACGAGAGCCATGAAGCCGTCGCGCAGTCGGTGCGGCGCTTCGTCGAGCGCGAGATCATGCCGAACATCGACGCTTGGGAGGAGGCCCGCGAGTTGCCGCGCGAGCTGCACCGGAAGGCCGCCGAGGCCGGCATCCTCGGGCTCGGCTATCCGGAGGAATATGGCGGCCACAGCGAAGACTTCGACATCTTCCATTCGCTCACCCAGTCCGAAGAGCTGGCGCGGCCGGGGGCGGGTGGGCTGACCGCCTCGTTGATGACGCACGGCATCGGGTTGCCGCCGATCCTGCGGATGGGATCGGAGGAGATGAAGCGGCGCGTGGCGCCGGCGGTATTGTCGGGTGAGAAGATCATCGCGCTTGCGATCACCGAGCCGGGCGGCGGATCGGACGTGGCGAACCTCAGGACGCGCGCCGAGCGCGTTGGCAACAAATATGTCGTCAACGGCTCGAAGATGTTCATCACGAGCGGGATGCGCGCCGATTACTATACGGTCGCGGTGCGCACCGGCGGGGCGGGGATGGGCGGCATCTCGCTGATGCTGATCGAGAAGGATATGCCCGGCTTTACGCAGACGCCGCTCGAGAAGATGGGCTGGCACTGCTCCGACACCGCCGCACTCTATTTCGACAATGTCGAGGTGCCGCCCGAGAATCTGATCGGGCCGGAGAATGTCGGCTTCATGGGCATCATGCAGAACTTCAACGGTGAGCGGCTCGGCATGGCGCACGGCTGCTGCGCCTATGCACGCGTGTGCCTGGAGGAGGCGGTCGCATGGGCGACGACGCGCGAGACCTTCGGCAAGCGGCTGGCGCAGCACCAGTCGATCCGTATCAAGCTCGCCGACATGGCGCGCCAGATCGAGGCGACCCAGGCCTGGGTCGACCTGTGCGCGTGGCAGAACCGCGAAGGCAAGGCGAAACCCGCCGATTTCGCGATGCTCAAGGTCCAGGCGACGCGGATGCTCGAGGCGGTGGCGCGCGAGGCGGCACAGGTGCTTGGCGGCGCCAGCTACCTCAAGGGCAGCAAGGTCGAGCGCATCTACCGCGAGGTTCGCGTGAATGCGATTGGCGGCGGTTCGGAGGAGATCATGCTCGACCTCGCCGGCCGGCAGCTGGGGTTCAACTAGCCCTGACTTCGGTTTTTCGGCACCGCGAGGCTTCGATCGGGGCCGGGTCGTGGTCGCCGGCGATGAGGTAGAGGATGGGGTGGGCGACGTCGATGACGGCGCGGTGCTCCTTCATGATGTCCTGCCCGATAATGCCGTAGACCTTGCCGCCCGAGATCGGCCCCAACAGGTTCGCAATCTGGCTGAGATCAGCGGTGATGATGTGGTGCTGGCGGATCGGCACGCGGCCGATCTCGAGGCTGTCGAACGACGCCGAGCCCGCCTTGAGCGCGCCGCCGAGCCCGAAGGCGGCGGCAGGCGCCCGGCCGACCTTCAGGCCCAGCTCGGGGACATAGGGGGCGTGCAACACGCTGGCGTTCGCGCCGGTATCGAGCACGAAGGGGGCCTTGCGGCCGTTGATCGTCACGTCGACGAGGTGGTGGCCGGTCAGCAGTTCGCGCAGCGGGACGGCGGTGAAGCCGAGCAGGCACAGCGCATGATCGACCGTGCCGGCCTCCTCGGGGCGGTACTCCGGGGTCTCGGTGAGGATCTTCTCGCACCCGGAGAGCAGCGCGAGCGCAAGCAGGAGGACGGGGGGGGCGCGCATGCCCACGCCAATCGCCGTCGGCCGCGATGGTTCCGGAACCATCGCGGCCTCAGGCAATCGCGCCCTAGCGGGTGCCGGCCTTGATGAAGGCGCGGATGTCGTTCGACAGCTTGTTCAGGTCTGCCTCGCGCACGTACATCATGTGACCGGCGTCATAGTAGCGGTACTGGATGCGGTCGGCGGGGATGCCGGTACGTGACAGCGAATATTCGGCGCCGAAGAAGGGCGTGGCGAAGTCGTAATAGCCCTGGCCCACGAAGATGCGCAGCCCGCTGTTCTCGCGCATCGCCTGGCCCAGGTAGGGCGCGACGTTGAAGTAGAAGTTGCCGTCGCGGCCGTCGCCCAGCTTCCAGTCCCAGTCGCGCACGCCGCCGATAGAGACATATTCACGGTCCATCTGGAGCTTCAGGTCGCCGCGCAGATAGGCGTTGATCGCCGCCGGATAGGCGCCGTCGATGGCGTAGAAGCTTGGATCATTGTCGGGATTCTCGCCCGCCGAGTCATAATCGGTGCCGGTGTAGCGGCTGTCGAGGCGGCCGACCGTCAGGCCGCGGTCGCGCAGCAGCTCCTTGTAGAAGCGGCCCGGCGTCACGCGAAGGTCGGCGCGATCGAGGTAGGTTTCCGACAGGCCGGTGAAGCGGGCGAGCTTGGCGCGGATCGCGGCGCGCTCCTCGCCCTTGAGCGCATTGCCCTTCAGCAGCGCCGCCGCATATTCGCCCGACGCGAAGGCGCGCGCCTCGGCGAGGAACGGCTCGAGCGCGGCCGGCCGCTCGGGCAGGTGGTTATGGTACCACGCGGTTGCCGCCATCGACGGCAGGTTGACGACATATTGCAGCTCGTTGCCCGGTACCTCGGCCTGCACGCCGAAGTCGAGGATCGTCGAGATCAGCAGCACGCCGTTCAATGCGACGTCGTTGAAACCGGCCGACAGCTCGTTGACCACGGCCGCCGACCGCGTCGTGCCGTAGCTCTCGCCGCCGATGTACTTTGGCGCGTTCCACCGGCCGTTCTCGCGCAGCCAGATGCGGATGAACTCCGCCACCGACTTGGCGTCGGCGTTGACGCCCCAGAACTCTTTCGGCTCGGTCTTGCCGAGCGCCTTCGAAAAGCCGGTGCCGACCGGATCGATGAACACGAGGTCGGTGACGTCGAGCAGGCTCATCGGGTTGTCGACGATCGGGTAGGGCGGCGCGGCATCATCCTTGGCGTCCGACGGCACCACGACGCGCTTAGGGCCGAACGCGCCCATGTGCAGCCACAACGACCCCGAACCCGGGCCGCCGTTGAACAGGAAGGTGACCGGCCGGTTCGGATCGGTCTTGCCGGACTTCACATAGCTGGTCGAGAAGATCGCCGCCCTCGGCTTGCCGTCTTTGTCCTTCAGGTAGGTCTCGCCGGTGGTCGCCACATAATCGACCGTTTGGCCGCCGAAGCGCCCGCTGTGGCGGGTCACGGAGACGATCGGCGCAGGCACCGGCGCTTCCGCCTTCTCGGCCTTCGCATCCGGCTTCGGCGCATCCTGCGCCATGGCCGAGGTGGACAGCAGCAGCGCGGCTGCGGCGGCGAAGCGAAGTGATTTCATGTTGTTCTCCCCCGAATTTCCGGCCGCTTCTGGCACAACCGTCTGTCCGGCGGAAGCCGCTTGCACCCTGACAGTTGAAGCAGCCCGCTTTTCACGGCCATAGTCGAAGCCGACCAAGTAAATCGAGGGTGGGGGAATCAATGCGCACGCTGGGCCTGATCGGCGGGATGAGCTGGGAGAGTACGGCGATCTATTACCGCCTGCTCAACGAGCTGACGCGCGCTCGGCTGGGTGGGCTGCATTCGGCGAAGCTGCTGCTGTGGTCGTTCGACTTCGCCGAGATCGAGACGCTGCAGTCGGCCGGCGCGTGGGATGTGGCGACAGCGCGCATGATCGAGGCGGCGCAGCGGCTGGAGGCGGGCGGTGCCGAGGCCTTGCTGATCTGCACCAACACGATGCATCGCATGGCCGACGAGGTGCAGGCGGCCGTGCGCGTGCCGCTCATCCACATCGCCGATGCCACCGCTGCCGCCGTCAAGGCGACCGGAAGCACGCGGCCGCTGCTGCTCGGCACGCGCTTCACGATGGAGGGCGACTTCTACAAGGGGCGCCTGGCGCGGAAGCATGGCATTGAGGCGCTGGTGCCCGACGCCGAAGGCCGAGCGAACGTCAACCGCATCATCTATGACGAGCTGTGTCGCGGCGTTGTGCGCAACGAATCGCGCGCTGCCTATCTCGCCATCGTCGAGCAGGCGCGCGAGCTGGGCGCAGACGGCGTGATCTTCGGCTGCACGGAAGTCGGCATGCTGATCGGCAGTATCGATCTCGGGATGCCGGCCTTCGACACGACGCATATTCACGCAGCCGCTGCAATCGACCTCGCGCTTGCAGGGGAGGACGTGCTGACGACCTAGTACCTCGGCTCAGCCGCTCAACTTCGACAGAGTGAAAGCGGCGAGGAAGCCTGCGACGGCGATCAGGCCCGAGAACTCATGCGTGGCCTCGAACGCCTCGGGGATCATCGTGTCGACGATCATCGCGAGGATGGCACCGGCGGCGAGCGCCTGAACGAAGGCGACAGCACTCGGGTCGGCACCGGCGAAGGCGATGTAGCCGACGCTGGCAGCGAGACCCGACGCCGCCGCGATGGTAGCCCACATGCCGAGCACCGCCGCCACGGATCTGCCGGCCTTGCGCATGCCGGCGCTGCTCGAAAGCCCTTCGGGCACGTTCGACAGAAAGACGGCGGCGGTCGCGACCCAACTGACAGTACCGCCGCCGATCAGGCTGACGCCGATCACGATCGACTCCGGGATGCCGTCGAGCAAGGCACCGATCGCCAGCACGAGGCCGCTGCTGTTTTCCTCCCGCTGCTGTTGCCCCGAGCGCTTCCGGTGCTTCGCACCGAGGCGTGACACGACGACATTCGCGGCGGTGAAGATGATCGCGCCGGTCAGGAAACCGAGTGCGGTGGCCGGAAAGCCGCTGCGGCCCCAGGCTTCGTCGACAAGCTCGAACGAGAGGGCGGAGATGAGGACGCCGGACCCGAACGCCATGATCGCGGCGATGAGCCGCTGCGGGAGATGCGCATACCAGCCGAGCGCCGCGCCCAGTAGGAGCGCCGATCCGGCGAGAAGGCCCCACAGGCCGGCTTGCAGCGCGAGCGGCATCAGCGGTCAATACGGGTCAGGCCATTGGCTCGTTCCGCGCGAATAGAAAGAGGGCGGCCCATGGCGGGCCGCCCTTCAGTTGTATTGTTGCCTTTATGGTCAGGCGGTTGCTTTGCGGCGCCGTCCGAAGGCGACACCAGCGAGGCCGAGACCGAGGAGGCCAATCGCACCCGGCTCCGGCACCGGCAGGCCGCCGCCGCCGCCTTGGGCCAGGATGGTGATATCGTCGAGCGTGGCGTCGAACGAGGTGCCGCCGGTGAACACCAGCCGCAGTTCGTTGCCGCCCGACGCCAGGAGCTCGCCCAGCGAGAAGTCGAGCTGGCCCGCGCCGGTGAAGGTCTGGCTGCCGAGGCCCTGACCGTTCAGGAAGCCGGTGATGGTGAACGGCTGGCCCGAAGCCGCGTCGGCGAACAGCACGCTGAGATTCAGCTCGCTGGAGCCGCTGAAATCGTCGAGCAGCGAGTCGATGTTGTAGACCAGCTCGATCTGCGAGTTGACGCCGTCGGTGTTTGACAGCGAGAAGACGCTGGCATCGATGTCATCGGTCGGATCGGGATCGCCGATCGCGCCCATGCTGGTGCCGCCCCAGCGGTTCTCGGTCTGGTTGACGATCAGCGTGCGGGTGAACGCGTTGCCGTTGATCGAGTAGCTAGCGGTCGACGAGCTCGCGTTGCCGTCGTTGCTGGTGTCTTTCACCGTCTGCGCGGTGGCGAAGTTGTCGACGACGATCTTGACCGGCGCGGCATAGACCGAGGTGCTCACCAAGAGGCCCGCGGCCGCTGCTAAAATCTTTTTCATAACACTCCTCTACAAGCAACCATGACCATTCCCCCCGGTGCTTATGGTGCTTGCAGAAGATGTGCCAATTATAAGTAATGTTTAATATTCATATGCTTATCGTTGCATATCTGAAATTGTTTGGGGGTGGATGTAAGCTCTGCCGACTGTTACGGCTTCGGCGCGGCGGCGCGACGGAGACGGTCGTTGATGGCGACGCCGAGCCCATGTTCGGGAATGGGCGCGACCGCGATGGCAGGGCGTCCGCTGGCCTGCGCGGCGTGGAGCGTGTCGAACAGATTGGCGGCAGCTTCGGCGAGGTCGCCAGTGCGGGAGAGCGAGCGGTCGCCGGCAACCTCGGCGAAGCCGATGTGGAATTCGCCGGGCCCGGCAGTCGCGGCGTTGAGGCGGACGGGCTGTGACGGCGCATAATGGCTGGCGAGCTGGCCCGGCGCGACGATGGCGCCGCCGGTGCCGGCCGTGACCGCCACGGGTAGCGCTTCGGCAGGAACGGCGCCCGGACGCAGGAGGCGAACGTCCGCGCCGTCGACTGCGACGATCGTGGACTCCAGTCCGGCGCGGGTCGGGCCGCCGTCGAGGACGAGCGGGATGCGGCCGCCGAGGCTGTCGAGCACATGCGCGGCGCGGGTGGGGCTGATGCGGCCCGAGGCGTTGGCGCTCGGCGCGGCGATCGGCCGGCCGAGGGCGGCGATGACTGCCTGCGTTACGGCATGGTCGGGGCAGCGGACCGCCAGCGTCGGCAGGCCGGCAGTGACGAGGCTGGCGATCGGCGCGCCGGCGCGCAGCGGCAGCACCAGTGTCAGCGGCCCCGGCCAGAAGCGTGCCATGAGATCGAGTGCGGCGGGCGGAACCTCGACCAGCTCGCGCGCCATCGACAAACCGGTAACGTGGACGATGAGCGGATTGAAGCTCGGGCGGCCCTTGGCGGCGTAGATGCGCGCGACCGCCTCGCCGTTGGTCGCGTCGGCGGCGAGGCCGTAGACGGTCTCGGTCGGTAGCGCGACCGGCTGGCCGGCGCGCAGCAGCTCGACCGCGCGTGCGACGCCATGCTCGTCGGCAGGAAGGACCTCGGTGGTTTGTGCGCTCACGCCGCCGTCGCTATACGCTTGAGCCCCCCGCGCCAAGCCCGAGGACACCATGACCTACACCGCGCCCGTGACCGAGCAGAGCTTCGTGCTCGAGACGATCGCCGACCTGCCTGGCCTGAGCCGGCTGCCGGCGTATGAGGCGGCGAGCCCGGACCTCGTTCAGGCAATCTTGACCGAAGCGGGCCGGCTGGCATCGGAGGTCTTCGCGCCGTTGAACCGCATCGGCGATGAGGAAGGCGCCAAGCTGAACGACGGCGTGGCGACGCTGCCGGAGGGCTTCCGCGAGGCCTATCGGCAATATGTCGAGGGCGGCTGGGGCTCGCTGGGCGCCGATCCAGCCTATGGCGGGCAAGGGCTGCCTTTCGTGCTGGCGAGCGCGGTTCAGGAGCAGTTGACCAGCGCCAACATGGCGTTCAGCCTGTGCATGATGCTGACGCAGGGCGCGATCGAGGCGCTGACGGCGCACGGCAGCGAGGCGCAGAAGCAGGTCTATCTCACCAAGCTGATCAGCGGCGAGTGGACGGGCACGATGAACCTGACCGAGCCGCAGGCGGGATCGGATGTCGGCGCGCTGCGCACCCGGGCCGAGCCAGCGGCCGACGGCAGCTACCGGATCAAGGGCAGCAAGATCTTCATCACCTGGGGCGAGCATGATGTCGCCGACAACATCGTCCACCTCGTGCTCGCGCGGCTGCCCGATGCGCCGCCAGGCACCAAGGGCATCTCGCTGTTCCTCGTGCCCAAGATCCTGCCCGATGGCTCGCGCAACGACCTGCGCTGTGCGGGCGTCGAGCACAAGCTCGGTATCCACGCGAGCCCAACCTGCACGATGAGCTTCGGCGACAACGACAATTGTGTCGGCTACCTCGTGGGTGCCGAGAACACCGGCATGCGCGCCATGTTCACAATGATGAACCATGCACGTATCAACGTCGGCCTGCAGGGCGTGGCGATCGCCGAGCGGGCGTATCAGGGCGCGCTCGCCTATGCCCGCGAGCGCGTGCAGGGCAAGCGCATCATCGTGCACCCCGACGTGCGGCGCATGCTGATGACGCTGAAGGCCACCACCGAGGCGATCCGCGCGCTCACCTATCTGAACGCCGCTGCGGTCGACCGCGCGCACGGCGAGGCCGATGCGGAAGCCAGGGCGGCGGCGCAGGGCCTTGCCGATCTGCTGACGCCGGTCACCAAGGGCTACGGCACCGACATGGGCGTCGAGATGGCGAGCCTGGCGATCCAGGTGTTCGGCGGCATGGGCTATATCGAGGAGACCGGCGCGGCGCAGCATCTGCGCGACGCACGCATCGCCCCGATCTACG
>JAEZQR010000118.1 GCA_023413015.1 Pseudomonadota bacterium | reverse complement strand
GCAGCTTCGCCGTTGCCGACCGGCTGGCGGCGCGCGGCGTGCCCTTCGCCTTCTGCACCGGCTATGACGCCGCGATCCTGCCCGACCGCTTCCGCGACCGTATCGTACTAGCCAAGCCCTTCTCCCCGCCAGGCATCGTCGCGACGATCGAACGCTTGGTGCATTCGGGAACGGGCTAGCCGAACGCCCAGCGCAGCGTTCGCGCGACACCGAGCGTGCTGGCCCGAACCAACGGCCGCGCGAGCACGGGCGACGGCAAGCCATGGAGACGCCGCGCCCAGTCGGGCAGCAAGTCGACGCCGGCCCGCAGGGTCAGCGCCTGGAACGGCTCGGCCGCCGGGGTCGGGGCGCGCTGGCTGAGCAGCAGGCGCGCGACTTCGCGGGTGCGGGTGCTGCATCGCAGCTCGGGGCGGATCGCGGCAATCAGCTCATGCGCCTCGCCGAGGCTGCGCGGTACGGGATCGGCGCCGAGCGCCTCGCCGATGCGCGCCATCTCGACGAAGTAGCGGTCCTGATCGGTGGCTGGCATCCGCGGCTCGGCATAGCGCAGCCGGGCCGACAGGAAGCTCGTCGTCTCGGTGACATGAACCCAGGCGAGGAGGTGCGGGTCGTTGGCGGCATAGGGCGTGCCGTCGGGCAGCGTGCCGGTGACATGGTCATGAATGCGACGCACGCGCGCGATCACGGCTTCGGCCTCCTCGCGGCTGCCGTAGGTGGTCAGCGAGATGAAGCGCGCGGTACGCCGCAGGCGCCCGTGCATGTCGACGCGGAAGTTGGAATGATCCCAGACGCCGGCGAGCACCTTGGGATGAAGCATCTGGAGCAGCAGGCTTGCGACGCCGCCGACCAACATCGAGGTGACGTCGCCGTGCACGCGCCACGCTACCGACTGTGGGCCGAACAGCCCGTCGGGGCGGCGGACGACCGGCCTCTCCCCCTTCGCACGGTCATTGAACAGCGCGACCACCTCGCTCGCGATCGCGCGCCGGATCGGCCGGGCGAGCACGCCCAGCGGCGACAGCGGGGTGGCGACCTGCTTGGACATCAGTGCGAGGCTCGGACCATCACGCCCTATCCAACGCGGCGTGGCGCATCGCGGGTCCGTGGAATCAGCGGCCGTGCGCCGCCCGCCGCCACTGGGTCAGCATGAGGGTGAGGACGAGCATCGAGGCGCAGATCGCCGCGACAGGAGCGCCGATGGCCCCGAACCGGACCACCAGTCCGACGAGGAGCGCCGCGTAGATCGCCCCTGCAATAGCCCGCACGAACAGGATGCGCCCCGGCCGACCGATCGCGACGAGCGCCGGCTCGAGGCTGAAGCCGCTGAGGTCGATCGCCGCGGCGATCGAGAGCAGCACGAGGAAGGGATAGGCAAAGCCGTAGTTGCCGCCGCCGACGAGCGTCAGCGCGAACTCGCCCGCGATCGCGATCAACAGGACGACGCCCAGCCCCACCACCGCCGACATGCGCGCAGCGCGGCGCATCATCGGTGCCAGGGCGGCAGGGCCGCCGTCGACCGCGAGCTTGGCGAATTCGGGGTAGATCGAACGGGTAAGCGACAGCGCGGGCTTGTTGAGCGCGGAAGTCAGCTGCACTGCGATGCGATAGCCGCCTGCGGTCGCCGGGCCGGCGATCCAGCCGACCGCCAGTGTCGGCAGCTGCTGCCAGACGAGGTTGATCGAGGCGGTGAGGTTGGTGGACCAGGCGAAGCGCCACAGGCCGGGATTCTCCGCCACTACGCCGGCCGGACGCGAGCGGTGCAGTTGGCGGATGTCATGGCGACCGAGTTCGCGCGCAGCGGTCGTCCACATCGCGACCGTCGTCACCAGCTCGGCGACCGCCCAGGCCAGAAGGAAGCCGCCGATCGTCGGGCCCGTGGCAAAGGCGATGCCGGCTCCGACGAGCCGCATCGCCGGCAGCACCGTCTCGCTGTAGGCGGCGAGGTCGAAGCGGTCGTAGAGGCGCAGGACCCCGGTAGGCGTGCCGCGCAGCCCGAAGACCAGCGACAGGCTGAACAGCGCGGCCAGGTGCTGTTCCTCGCCCGACCAGCCGAACAGCGGTGCCGCCACCCAGGTGCCGGCCGCGGCGATCAGCGCGCCGACGCTGGCGGCGCCGAGATCGAGCAGCACGGTGAAGGCGACGAGGCGGCGCAGTGCATGCGGCCGGTCGCCGGCCAGATGCGCGGCACCGTAGCGCACGAAGGTCTGCCACGACTGGAACTGGACGATGTTGGCAGCGGCTTGGCCATAGGTAAGGATCAGCGCGAAAACGCCGAAGGCAGCGACGCCCAGGCTGCGCGCGGCGAGCGCGAGGTAGACAAGGCTGAACAGCCCACCGACGCCCTTGCCGCCGAGCAGCCAGCCGGCGTTGCGGAGCGCGCGGCCGATCGGGCCTAGCTCGGTCGTGCTTCGTGCCTTCAACAAGGTGACGCCTTATGTTGCCGACCCGCGGATGCCCCGCGCAGCCAAGCCACGTCAAGGCGACATGGAAACCTGTCGCACCCGCATGCGCTTCACCCCCATGCGGATCGTCAGTGGGATGCGGAGCCCTATACGGGTCGCCTTCGTCTTCAACGCCCAGGATCATCAGATTCTGCACGGCCTGCCCATCGCCTGCGAGCTGTCGCGCATTCGCCCTGACTTCGCGGTGACGGTGTTTGCGCGTGACGAAGCGCAGCTCGCCTATTGTCGACGGCTGGCGGACCATTATCCGCGCCATCGGCTGGGCTTCGCAAAGCTGCGGTCACCGTGGCTGCCGGCGGCCGTGCGGCGACGGATCGGTGCCATGAAGGTCGCGATACTCTGGGCCAGCCGCCAGCTGTTCGAATCGTTCGACGCGCTGGTGGTCCCCGAGCGAACGACGCTGCTGCTGAAGAAATTCGGGGTGCGCCGGCCCCTATACATCCATACGGCGCACGGCGGCGGTGGCGCGGACCGGCCGGACGACCCGCGATTGGGCCAATTCGACCTGCTACTGCTCCCGAACGTCCGGCGCCTGACTGACGTCATGGCTGCCGGCAACACGCAATGCGCCGCGGTCTACGGCTATCCCAAGCTCGACTTGGTCCACCGGATGTCCGCTGCCCCGCCGAAGCTGTTCGCGAACGATCACCCGACCGTGCTGTACAATCCACACCATCGCGCCGGTACGACCTCGTGGACCGAGCTGGGCTGGGCCCTGCTCGATCATTTCGCGCGGCAGCGCGACTACAATTTGATCTTCGCACCGCACGTGCGGCTGTTCGATCCGCCCGAGCGCCACCGCCAGATGTTCCGCCGTTACGACGCGCTCGAGCACATCCGGGTCGATCTCGGCAGCTCCGCCAGCGTGGACATGACGTACACGCTGGCCGCCGACGTGTACCTCGGCGACATCAGCAGTCAGGTCCTCGAGTTCCTTGTGAAGCCCCGCCCCTGTATTTTCCTCAACCCTAGGCGGCTCCCGTGGCGCGACGATCCAGACTTCGTCAACTGGCAGCTCGGACGCGTGGTGGTGGACGTCGACGGCATGGCCGAGGCGCTCGCCAGCCGGGCCGAATGGCAGCCGGACTACGAGCCGCTGCAGTGCGCCGCATTCGAAGCTGCTTTCCCGACCCTCGGCGAGCCGGCACCGATCCTCGGGGCACGGCTGATCGCCGCCTTCCTCACCGAGGGCCGCCTGCCGGTCGAGGCGGAACACCTGTATGCGGCATAACCGGCCAGCCGCCGATCAGGCGAGGCTGGCCGACCAGCGCCGCAACGGTGTCGCCACCGCAAGACCGAGGGACGCGGCCACCACGTCGGCCGCGAAATCGAGGAACTCGGCATCGCGGCCGAGCGCCGGGATCAGCTGCGTAATCTCGATGAGGGCGCCGAAGGTCGCCAGCCAGATAAGCGCGCGCATCGGCGCGAGCCGCGGCCAAGCGGCCGAGACCAGCACCGCGAGCGTGAAGAAGGCGAACATGTGGTTGAGCTTGTCGGAAGCGGCGCCGATGTCGGGCGGCTGCGGCAGCACGGCCAGCACATAGGCACCGACGAGCGCGGCCCAGAAAGCGGGGCGGGCGAGCTTGAGCATCGCCATCAGCTAGGAGCTGACGGACCGGTCTGCAACAACGGGCGGTGTCTAGATCCGGCCGAAGCGCTGGTTCGTTGAAGGCGCGCGACCGAAGCCGCCGGGCGACGGTGCGACAATACCAAGCTTCGGGGCGCGTTGGACGAGCGGATTGGTCTCGCGGTCAAGCAGCGCCGCCGTCTCCACCCAGAGCGGGCGCAACCTAGCGATGGGCACCAGCAACTCGGACGGGTCGTCCTGAACCTCAACCGCGCGCCGCGCGCCAGCCTCGATAAGACCGGCGAGCTCACCAACCGCGACGGCGCCGATTTGGTTCGCCTCCCCCTTGAGCGTATGAGCGGGCCGCACGATGTCGACGGCGGAACGGTCGTGAAAGGCAGCCTCGATCTGCGCCACCGACTTCTCGCCGTCCTCGAGGAAGTAACCGACGATGCGGATGAAGTCGGCGCCGAGCGTCGCACGCGACTTCTCCAGCACCGCCTGATCGATCAACGGCTTGTCGGCCACGCCAGCTCTGCCCCTTCAGCTTGCACCGCTCTCTGGCGCCACAACATGCGCGGGCGGTGGTAAAGGGACCGTTGCAGCGGGTAGTGAAGAGACCGTTAGCCAATCCGTAATCGCCAGCGCGTCGCGCCCTCGACCGTCTCGCGGCTTTCCAGGGCCCAGCCGCGCTCGCGGATGAAGGCGGGCACGTCCGCCTCGGCCGCCGGATCGTCGGTCAGCAGCTCGATTCCCCCCGCATGACCTTCGGCGAACTTGCGCAGGCGCAGCACGGGAAGCGGGCAGCGCAGGCCCCGCGCATCGACATGAATGACAGGTTGGTTTCCCATCGTGGCGGCTTAGCATGAGCTGGCACGGACAGGGAGGCGACCATGTTCAAGGACAATCTGCTAAAGGGCCACAAGATCCTCGTGACGGGCGGCGGCACCGGTCTCGGCAAGTCGATGGCGCAGAAGTTCATGGGCCTGGGCGCGCATGTCGTGATCTGGGGCCGGCGCGGGCCGGTGCTGGAGGAGGCGGCAGCGGAACTCCGCGAGGCGACGGGTGGCAGCTGCGAGGCGATGGCGGTCGACATCCGCAACGCCGACGCGATCGACGAGGCGATGGACTCGATCTTCCAGGTCGGACCGCTCACCGGCCTCGTCAACAACGCCGCCGGCAACTTCATCAGCCGCACCGAGGACCTGTCGGCGAACGCGTTCAACGCCATCGCCTCGATCGTCGCGCACGGCACGTTCAACGCGACCGTCGCGGCCGGCAGGCGCTGGATCGAGGGCGGGCACAAGGGTTCGATCCTGTCGATCGTCACCACCTGGGTCTGGGTCGGCGGCCCCTTCACCGTCCCATCCGCCATGTCGAAGGCCGGCGTCGCGGCGATGACGCAGAGCCTCGCTGTCGAATGGGGACCAAAGGGGATTCGCGCCAACGCCATCGCGCCGGGCCCCT
>JAEZQR010000115.1 GCA_023413015.1 Pseudomonadota bacterium | reverse complement strand
GGCTCGGGCTGTTGGTGCGGATCAGGTGCGGAAAGAAGCTCTCGATCGCGGCGTTGCGGCGGACGAGCGCGTCATACTCCGCGTCGGAGATCTCCGGCTGGTCCTCGGTGTGATAGAGGCGATTGTGTCGCGCGATTTCCTGCGCGAGCCATTCCAGTTCCGCGGCGGCTTCGAGTTCGGTGAGCGCCTCGACCGGCGTGTTGTTCATAATAAGCTGTGCCCCAGCAGCCGGGCGGCCTGCGCCCGGGCTTCCTCGGTGATAGTCGCGCCCGACAGCATTCGGGCGATCTCCTCGCGGCGCTCGTCCTCATCGAGCGGGCGAACGTCGGTGCGGGTCACGTCGCCCTTACTTGACTTGCTGATCAGCCACTGGTGATCGCCGCGCGCCGCGACCTGCGGGCTGTGGGTGACGACCAGCAGTTGCGTGCCCTGCGCCAGGCGCGACAGCCGCTCGCCGATCGCGCTCGCAACCGCCCCGCCCACGCCGCGATCAATCTCGTCGAAGATCATCGTGCCAGCGGTCTTGGTCTCGGCGAGCGCCACTTTCAGCGCCAGGATGAAGCGCGACAGCTCGCCACCACTCGCGATCTTGATGAGCGGTGCAAAGGGCGCGCCCGGATTGGTCGAAATCTCGAACTCGACGCGATCGGCACCTGCAGGCGACCACTGCGATTCGGGCAGCGGCTCGACGATCGTGCGGAAGCGCGCGGCGTCGAGCTTGAGCGGCGCCAACTCGCGCGCGACCGCCTTGTCGAGCCTGCCGGCCGCGGCGTGGCGAGCCTTGCCGAGCGCCTGTGCCGCATCCTCGAACCGCTGCCGCGCCGCTTTGACATTCGCTTCGAGCCTATTCAGCCCTTCCTCGCCGGCATCAATCGCCTCGGCGCGCGCCGACAGCTCAGCCGTGAGATCGGCGAGCGCATCGGCTTCGACGCGATGCTTGCGTGCCAGCCCGCGAAGCTCGAACAGCCGGGCCTCGACGGCTTCGAGGCGAGCCGGATCATAGGCCATCGCCTCGCCGATCTGCGCCAGCTTGTCCTCGACCTCGTCGGCCTCGACGAGCGCGCGATCGAGCGCGGCGAGCGCTTCGCCGAATAGATCATGCTCCGGCGCCAATCGCTCAAGACGACGAGCGGCCTGGCGCAGCTGCGCCAATCCCCCCTCGGTACCACCGATCAGTTCATCGACGGCGGACAGGTCCTGCGCCAGCCGCTGCCCCTTCATCATCGTGGAGCGCGCTTCGGAAAGCTCGGCCTCCTCGCCCGGCTGCGGCTTGAGCGCCGTCAGCTCGGCAACCGCGTGGCTCAGCCATTCACGGTCGCGCAGTCCCGCCTCCAGCGTCGAACGTGCCGCCTCCAGCGCCGCCTCCGCCTCGCGCCAGGCCGCATAGGCCTGTGCCACCGACTGCGTATCCAACCGGCCGAACGTGTCGAGCAATGCGCGGTGGCCACGCGCGTTGAGCAGGCCCCGATCGTCGTGCTGCCCGTGAATCTCGATCAGCTGCGCGCCGACATCGCGCAGCATCGCCACGCTGACCGGCTGATCGTTGATATAGCCGCGGCTGCCGCCATCGGCCTTCACCTGCCGGCGCAGGATGATCACATCGTCAGCGTCGAGGCCGTTCTCGATAACCAGCCGCCGCGCCGGGTGATCGGCGTCGACCTCGAACGTCGCGGTCACGCTGGCCTGCGCCGCGCCGGCGCGCACCAGCCCGGCATCGGAACGGGCACCGAGCGCCAGTCCCAGGCTGTCGAGCAGGATCGACTTGCCGGCGCCCGTCTCGCCGGTAAGCACGCAGAGGCCGGGCGCGAACTCGAGGTTCAGCGCCTCGATTAGCACCACATCGCGAATCAGCAGCGAGCTAAGCATGCGGCCGGCGGCCGCTCAGGCGGCGTGCTTCTGCACGAGCCGGTACGCGCGCTCGTACCACTTCGAACCCGGGTAGTTGTACCCGAGCACCGCGGCGGCCTTCTTCGCCTCCTCGGGGATACCGAGCGCGAGATAGGTTTCGACGAGGCGCTCCAGCGCCTCGGGCGCATGGGTCGTGGTGTCGTAACGGTCGACGACGTTGCGGAAGCGCCCCACCGCCGCGATAAACTGCCCCTGGCTCTGATACCAGCGGCCGATCGCCATCTCCTTGCCGGCGAGGTGATCGCGCGCCAGGTCGATCTTGAGGCGCGCATCGGCCGCATATTGCGTGTTGGGATAGCGCCGGACGAGCTCGTTGAGCGCATCGAGCGCCTGCTGCGTGACCTTCTGGTCGCGGCTGACGTCGATGATCTGCTCGTAATAGCTGATCGCGACCAGATAATAGGCGTAGGGCGCGTCCTTGTTGCCGGGATGCAGCGACAGGAAGCGCTGCGCGGCCAGGATCGCTTCCTGATAGTCGCGGCCCATATAGTAGCTGAACGCGCTCATCAGCTGCGCGCGGCGGGCCCAGACCGAATAGGGATGCTGCCGCTCGACCTCGTCGAAAATCTGCGCGGCCTGCTTGTATTGCTTACGGTCGAGCCGTTCCTTGGCGAAGTTGTAGAGCGTCTCCACGTCGCGCGCGACATAGGACTGGTC
>JAEZQR010000092.1 GCA_023413015.1 Pseudomonadota bacterium | reverse complement strand
CACGACCTTGCGCGCGGTCCAGGTCGGCTTCTGCGGTGCGGGCTTCACGACGGCCGGCGCGGGTTTCGGCGCTGCAACGGGTGCAGGCGGCGGTGCGGCCGGTGCCGACGACGGCTTGACGGCGCAGCCAGCCAGTACGAACCCCAACACCGTCATCCCGACGAAGGCCGGGACCCAGAACGACGGTTGGTCTAGCTCCCGGCCTTCGCCGGGATGACGGCCGGAGATGAAGGCGTGTCCCCCCACCGTTCCCGTCTACTCCGACGTTCCCGGAAGCGCGACATCTCCCAGCGCGTCGCGCAGCTTCGCGATCGTCGGGTAATGCGTCAGGTCGAGGTGCAGCGGCGTCACCGAGATGAAGCTCTCGCGGATCGCCTTGAGATCGGTTTCGTGTCCCGGCTGCGTCGCATCGGGGCCGAGGCCGAACCAGTAATAGGGCGTGCCGCGCATGTCGCGCCGCTCATCGATGATCAGCCGGCCGTAATCGTGGAAGCCCTGCTCGGTGATGCGCAGGCCGCGCACCGCCTCCGGACCGATCGGCGGGAAGTTGACGTTCATCAGCACGCCGCGCGGCCACCCGGCCTTGAGCAGCGCCCGAACCACGTTCGCGCCCCAGGCTCGGGCGCAGGCGAACGGCTCATATTCGCCGGTCTGCGTCCCGAGCGTCTGGCTGAGCGCGATCGAGGGGATGCCCGCGAGCGTTCCTTCCATTGCCGCCGACACGGTGCCCGAATAGGTCACGTCCTCGGCAAGGTTGGCGCCGCGGTTGACGCCCGACAGCACGAGGTCCGGCCGGTGGTCGCGCATCGCGATGCCGACCGCCATCATCACGCTGTCGGTCGGCGTGCCGCGCACTGCAAAGCGGCGCTCGTCCAGCTGGCGGATTCGCACCGGCTCGACCAGCGTCAGCGAGTGGCCCGCGCCCGACTGCTCCTCGGCCGGCGCTACCACCCACACGTCGTCGGACAGTTCGCGCGCGATCGCCTCGAGGACCTCGATGCCCGGCGCATGGACGCCGTCGTCGTTGGTGACGAGGATGCGCATCAGTCCTGCGGCTCCAGCCGGGTCATCCCGCCCGTGTAGGGGAGCAGCGCCTCGGGGATCGATACCGACCCGTCGGCCTGCTGGTAGTTTTCGAGCACCGCGACGAGCGTTCGTCCGACCGCAAGGCCGGAGCCGTTGAGCGTGTGGACGAAGGTGGTGCCCTTGTCGCCCTCGCGCTTGAAGCGGGCGTTCATGCGCCGCGCCTGGAAGTCGCCGCAGTTCGAGCAGGAGCTGATCTCGCGATACTGGTCTTGGCCAGGCAGCCAGACCTCCAAATCATAAGTTTTGCGCGCGGTGAAGCCCATGTCGCCGGTGCACAGCAGCATGCGGCGGTAGGGCAGGCCGAGCCGGTCGAGGATCGTCTCGGCGCACGCGGTCATGCGCTCGTGCTCGTTCTCGGACTGCTCGGGCGTGGTGATCGACACCAGCTCAACCTTCTCGAACTGGTGCTGGCGGATCAGCCCGCGCGTGTCGCGCCCAGCCGCACCCGCTTCCGACCGGAAGCAGGGGGTGAGCGCGGCGAAGCGGATCGGCAACTCGTCACCGTTCAGGATGCGCTCGCGCACGAGGTTGGTGAGCGACACCTCGGCGGTCGGGATCAGCCAGCGACCGTCGGTGGTGCGGAACAGGTCCTCGGCGAACTTGGGCAGCTGCCCTGTGCCGAACACCGCCTCGTCGCGCACCAGCAGCGGCGGCGCCACCTCGGTATAGCCGTGCTCGCGCGTCTGCACGTCGAGCATGAACTGGCCGAGCGCCCGCTGCAGCCGCGCCATCTGGCCCTTGAGTGCCGCGAAGCGGCTGCCCGCCACGGCTGCCGCCGCATCGAAGTCGAGCCCGAGCTTCTCGCCCAAGACGTCGTGCTCGAGCGGCTGGAAGTCGAAGCTGCGGCGCGTCCCGCGCTCGTGCACTAGTACATTCGCGCTTTCGTCGGCGCCTTCCGGCACCTCGGGGGCGGGCAGGTTGGGGATCGCTGCCAACTCGCCGGTCAGCGTCTCGCTCAGCTCGCGTTCGCGCGCCTCCAGCTCGGGCAGGCGGGTCTTGAGTGCCGCCACCTCGGCCATCAGCGCCTGGGCGGTTGCCTCGTCCTTCGAAGCCTTGGCGGCGCCGATCGCCTTCGAGGCTTCGTTGCGGCGGGCGAGGCCCGCCTGCAGCTCGGTCTGGATGGTGCGTAGCTCGGTATCGGTCGCCAGGATCCGTTCGGCGGCCGGCGACACGCCGCGGCGCACCAACCCGGCGTCGAACGCCTGCGGCTCGGCGCGGATGAAACGAATGTCGTGCATGGCTGCACGCTATGACGGGCCGAACCGTTCTTGCCAAGCGGCAACCGCTCGCGATTCGCGCGCGTTGATGCGGTCGACTAACGGAGGTTTATCCATGCAGATTCCGCACAATGCGATGGTTATGGTGGCCGATGGCCGCAAGATGCTGCTGTTCAAGAACGAGGGCGACGAGGCCTTCCCGAAGCTCGAGGTCGTCGATCACGAGGAGAAGCCGGTGCCGGCGCGCGAGGACTTTGCGACCGACGAGCCCGGCACGATGCGCGACTACGGCGCCGGCATGAATCAGCGCAGCGGCTATGAGGAAACCGATTTCCACCAGCTCGAGGAGGATCGATTCGCTGCCGATACCGCCGAGATGCTGAGGAAGCGGGCGCTCAGGAACGAATTCTCGAAGCTCATCATCGTCGCGCCGCCCAGGGCGCTCGGCGAGCTGCGCAAGCATTACCACAAGGAGGTCGAGGCGCGTCTCGTCGGCGAGATCGCCAAGGACCTCACCAACCGCCCGACCGACGAGATCGAAAGCATCATCCAGAATTCGGAAGTGAAGGGCACAGCTTAGCCCAGCAGTTCATTGCCCTGCGCCTCGTTGTCCCGGCGGTCGGCCGGGATGGCAGGTGCTATTCTCGCGTCCGTTATTTGAGGCGACCTGTTCAGCCTCAAGTAATTCCTTTTGTCGCAAGCTCCGGTTCCGCTTGTTCGGATGCCCCGCAAAATGTATAGGCCGCTGCGGGGAGGCCGACCCGCAGCGGGGCACGGAGCGCCGTGTTAGGGGCGGCAGTCGTGGCAGGGAGTATCCGGATGGAAGCCGTAGGGAGAGCGGCGGCTGTCGCCGAATCCAACGAGTTCGAAGCTGAATCGGTTGTCGCCGGCGTCGAGTTGCCGGCCGATTATCGTCCGACCCCGGACGAGGAATTCATGAACGAGCGCCAGCTGGCGTACTTCCGCCGCAAGCTGCTGGCCTGGAAGGACGAGATCCTCCGCGAGGCGAAGGAGACGCTCGAGACGCTACAGAGCGAATCGCTGCGCGAGCCCGACATCACCGATCGCGCCTCGAGCGAGACCGACTGGTCGATCGAGCTTCGCACCCGCGACCGTCAGCGCAAGCTCATCTCGAAGATCGATGCCGCGCTGCGGCGGATCGAAGAGGGCGAATATGGCTATTGCGAGGTGACGGGCGAGCCGATCTCGTTGCAGCGCCTCGAAGCGCGGCCGATCGCGACGATGACGCTTGAGGCGCAGGAGAAGCACGAGCGGCTGGAGAAGGTGACACGCGACGAGTGACCCTGCGCGTCACGCCGATCTTTCGGAGCCCCGCCTGGATCCAGGCGGGGCTTTCTTTTTCGCTGTTGGCCGGCTTAACTCCAAATGAATGAAAGATGGCCAAAACAAGATAAGTAACGCGTCCGTAGCGATTAAGTTGGGATTCATGTTCGGGGCGCGAAACGGTGTCCATGCCACAGAGGATTCGAAGCATGTGGCACCACTGCAACTTGCCTGTCCGAAACCTTGATTGGTGAAACTCAGGCAGGAACCTTCGGGACGTGGCTGCGTCTTGAGGGGCGTTCGGTGTAATTGAACATGGAGTATAGAATGAGCGCTAAATATTACATTGCCGCTGCGGCCCTCCTCGCGATCCCGGCGGTCGCCAACGCGCAGTCGACGGACCTCGCCGGCAGCTTCTCCGGCCCCTATGTCGGCGGTCAGCTCGGCTGGGGTAAGCGCTCGGTGAACGAGAGCTTCGGGCTCACGGGTGTTCCGGATTTCGATCAGAGCCGCGACGGCATCGACTACGGCGGCTACTTCGGTTTCGACGCGCCGGTCGGCACCAACTTCGTCCTTGGCGGCGAGGCCGAGATCGGCGCCGGCGGCAAGACGCTGCGCCAGACCCTGGCGCCGGGCATCACCGCTTCGCTCAATCCGGACTGGAACTATATGTTCTCGGGCCGCGCGGGCGCCGTGCTCGGTGACCGCACCCTGGTCTACGGTCGCATCGGCTACGGCCGCGAGCGCATCAAGACCACGGTCGCCGATGCTGCGACGCCTGCCAACAGCTTCAGCAGCAAGGACTGGGCTGATGGCGCGGTCTATGGTGGCGGTATCGAATATGCCCTGACTCCGAACACCTCGGTGCGCGCCGAGTACCGCTACAAGGACTTCGACGGCAGCTACAATCCGCAGCAGGTTCTGGCGGGCTTCTCGTTCCGTTTCTGAGGCGCGAGATGCCGATAGGGAAGGGCCGGGAGCAATCCCGGCCCTTTCTTCGTGGTTATGGCTGCCTTGCAAAACTCTTCACTGGACGCGGAATGCCGGAACCGCCAATGGCATGCCATTGTTTGTGCAGCGCAGCATCCAGAGGAGTTCCAAGTGAGCGTCAAGCGTATCGGAACTGTCTTGGGCTTGGACGATGCCGGCCAGATGCAGACCGTATCGGTCTATCGGGACGGCAGCGGCTACAAGCTCTCGGGCCGCGGCGGCAGCTGCATCGTCGAGCAATCCGCCATCGATGTGGCGCTCGGCGTGGTGGCCGAGCGTTACCGGCTTTCGAAGGTCGAGTTCGTCCAGTCGACCCGCGCGGCCTGAGCCGGACCAAGCCCATGAACGAACAAGGCCGGAAGCATCGCTTCCGGCCTTGTCGCTAATAGGGTCGCACCGTCAGTGCGCGGTCTGGTGTTCCATCTGCTCCTTGAGCCTCAGCTTTTCCTTCTTCCACTGGGCGAGCTGGAACGAATTGGGCATCGGTCGCTGCATCTCTTCGAAAATCGCGCTCTCGAGCTGAGCATGCTTGGCCGAGAGGGAATCGAGATGTGCGCTGGCCATGGGTCCGGCTCCTTCCTTCCAGTTGAAAAGGTCGGTCGCCTCGGGCGATGCGGTCCTATCGACGCAATGCGAGGGGCCGCAGCCCTCGGCAATCGGGATAACGCTAATATAGATGGTCAGAACGTGACGTCAGCATCTTTGCGACGGAAATATTTGGCCCCTAAAGCTTGTGCTGCGCAGGCGGGCCCACCTCAACTAGTTGCGGTGAGCGAAAGAGGTTCCACCATTCGTCGCATGACACCGCTTACGCACGATTCGCGCTGTGCTAGCAAGGGGTGCCCGAGTCGCCGGATGCTTGAGGGTTGAACGCGTGGACGAAAAGGAACTGCAGGCCCGTCTCGAGATGCTGACGCAGGAGCATCGCGACATGGATGCCGCGATCGAGGCGCTGCGCGGGCTGCCGAGCCATGATCAGATCCAGCTCGCCCGCCTGAAGAAGCGCAAGCTCAAGCTGAAGGACGAAATTCGGCAGCTCAACGATCAGCTGCTGCCGGACATCATCGCCTGACGTTCAGCAGTTCGCCGGCGCGTTTCTGCATGCCGCGCAACATCTGATCCAGCGCCTTGCGGTCATTATCGTCCAACCGTTCCAGCAGCCCACGCTCGTAATCGAGCGCCAGCGGCACGATCTCGTCGTACATCGCCTTGCCGTCGGTCGTGAGCGCCAGCCTGCGGCGGCGGCGATCTGAATCGTCGCCTGTAGCCACGATCAGCCCGCGGGCTACCAGCCGCGCGACCGCGCGCGACACGGCGACCTTGTCCATCGCCGAGCGTTCCACCACCTGTAGCGCGGTAAGCCCGCTCGCCGACCCGAGGATGGCCATCACCCGCCACTCAGGGATCGAGAGGCCGAAACGCTGCTGGTAGAGCCGCGCCAGCGCCCGACTGACCGTGTTGGACAGCACCGACAGGCGGTAGGGCAGGAAATCATCGAGATTGAGGCGGCTCAACGCTTGTCACTTTTCGTTAGTTTCAAATGAAACTATATCGTCCCTTTCCGATCTTCCAAGAGGAGCCGCTCATGGCCACTGCCGCTGCCACCCCGACCGGATTCGAAAACCCGATGGGCACCGACGGCTTCGAGTTCGTCGAATATGCCGCCCCGGATCCGCAGTTGCTGCGCGATCTGTTCGAGCGGATGGGCTTCCCCGTCGTGGCGCGCCACCGCCGCAAGGATGTGACGCTGCATAAGCAGGGGGATATCAACTTCGTCATCAACGCCGAGCCGGACAGCTTCGCGCAGGGTTTCGCGCGGGAGCATGGGCCTTGCGCCTGCGCGATGGCGTTCCGCGTCAAGGACGCGGCCTATGCCTTCGAGCGCGCGAAGTCGCTCGGCGCGACGCCGGTCGATGGCGATGCCGGCCCGATGGAGCTCAACATCCCGGCGATCGAGGGCATCGGCGGCTCGCGCCTCTATCTGGTCGATCGCTACGGCGACAAGGGCACGATCTACGACGTCGACTTCGTCTTCGAGCCGAACTGGCGCGAGAAGATGGCGGCGGCGAACAGCCATCTCACCTACATCGACCACCTGACGCACAACGTGAACCGCGGCCGGATGGCGTACTGGGCCGAGTTCTACGAGCGGCTCTTCAACTTCCGCGAGATCCGCTACTTCGACATCGAGGGAAAGCAGACCGGCCTGTTCTCGAAGGCGATGACCTCGCCCGACGGCAAGATCCGCATCCCCCTGAACGAGAGCCAGGACGACAAGAGCCAGATCGAGGAGTTCCTGCGCGAGTACAAGGGCGAGGGCATCCAGCACATCGCGCTCGGCTCCGACGACATCTACGCGTCGGTGGACATCCTGCGCGGCCGCAGCATCGCCTTCCAGGACACGCCCGACACCTATTATGAGGCGGTCGATACCCGCGTGGCCGGCCACGGCGAGCCGACGGCCGAGCTCGAGAAGCGGCGCATCCTCATCGACGGCGCGCCGAC
Organism: Pseudomonadota bacterium; assembly: GCA_023413015.1. Lineage (GTDB taxonomy): Bacteria > Pseudomonadota > Alphaproteobacteria > Sphingomonadales > Sphingomonadaceae > Sphingoaurantiacus. Next base: position 2,713 of record JAEZQR010000092.1, on the reverse strand, counting down.
CGAGGGGCAGGGCCTGCTGCTCCAGATCTTCACGCAGAACGTCATCGGCCCGATCTTCTTCGAGATCATCCAGCGCAAGGGCAACGAAGGCTTCGGCGAAGGCAATTTCAAGGCGCTGTTCGAATCGATCGAGCTCGACCAGATTCGCCGGGGCGTGCTGACCGAGACGGCCTGAGGCCGCTCTCCCGGTCGTCTCGGGATCGTGCTAATATTCTCCTCCCTCACGAGGGAGGAGAATAGCCATGCGTACGACCGCGCTCATGCTGGCCGGCGTCGCGGCACTCGGCGCGATGGTTGCGCCCAGGTCCGCCGATGCGGCGGTGACGGTGATCGGTTCCGGCTTCGCCCGCCTCTGCTACGAAGCGGCCGAAGCCGGCTTCGTCTCCGATCAAGGCATGGACGACTGCAACCGCGCACTTGCCGAAGAGGCGCTGACCGTCCGCGACCGCGCTGCCACCTACGTCAACCGCGGCATCCTTTCGATGCGCGCCAAGAGCCTGCCCAAGGCGCTCGCCGACTATGAGGCGGCGCTCAAGATCAAGCCGGACCTCGCCGAAGCGCATGTCAATCGCGGCATCGCGCTCGTCCATGTGGGCGGCCGCGATCAGGAAGCGGTGGCGGCGCTCAGCCGGGGTCTGTCGCTCAATACCAGCCACCCCGAGATCGCCTATTACACGCGCGGTATCGCCAACGAGATGCTCGGCAATACCCGCGCCGCCTACAACGACTATCGCCAGGCGGCCGCGCTGAAGCCGGATTGGGCCGAGCCGAAGACCCAGCTCCAGCGCTTCACGGTCGTCAGCAAGAGCAACGGCTAGCGCAGGATCGGTTCAGACTGGAACATCCGGTCATCCCGGCGAAGGCCGGGCCCCAGCACAACCGGGCGCCTGGGTCCCCGCCGGCGCCGGGGTGACCGGAGGGGCGGGGGAGCGAGTCCGTTCGCCCGATCGCAGACCAAGTCCTGGCTTTCCGGCCAGCAGCTTTAGCCTAGCGCGTCGCCGATCGAGCAGGCCGCCGGGCCGAGGATGACGACGAAAAGCACGGGCAGGATGAACAGGATCAGCGGCACGGTCATGATGGCCGGCAGCCGCGCGGCCTTCTCCTCCGCCCGCATCATGCGTTCGTTGCGGAACTCGGCCGACAGGACGCGCAGCGCGCTGGCGAGCGGCGTACCGTACTTTTCCGTCTGGATCAGCGTCGTGACGACGCCGCGCACGCTTTCGAGCGCGACCCGGTTCGACAGATTCTCGAATGCCTGCCGGCGGTCGGTCAGGAAGCCGAGCTCGATCGAGGTGAGCGCGAACTCCTCGCCGAGCTGCGGGTAGCCGGCGCCCAGCTCCTTCGAGACCCGGTTGAACGCCGCATCGACGGTGAGACCGGCCTCGGCGCAGATGACGAGCAGGTCGAGCGCATCGGGCAGGCCCTTGCGGATCGCATCCGACCGCTTGGTGATCAGGTTCTGCACGAACAGGTCGGGCGCCTTGTACGAACCGAGCAGCGAGCCGCCGGCGATCAGCGACTGCATCATGTTCGAGTAGCTGTCGAACATGTGGAAGACATAGACGGCAAGCATCATGCCGCCGCCCAGGAAGATCGGGCACACCAGCCGCGCGAACAGCAGCATGACGACCGCGTCCTTGGATCGGATGCCGGCTTGCGCGAGCTTCACCTGCGCCGCGCGCATCTGCTCGTCCTGAAGCACCGACAGCTTCTTCAGCACTTCGCGCATGAAGTCGGTGGCTTCGGCGCGCGCGGCGACGCTCGTGCGCTTGCGCGAGGCGGTGATGCCGGCCTTCAGCTGCTCGCGGCGCTCCTGAAGCGCCTTGACGCGCGCGCGCATCGGGTCGCGCACCGTCGTCGCCGCCCAGACCGCTACCATCATCGCCATCGCCGCGAAGGCGGCGAGCAAGGTGGCGACGTCGACCGGCCTGAAGCCGAGGATCAGCAGGGGTTCCTGGTCCATCCTAGATCTCGAAGCTGATCATCTTGGACATGATGAAGGCCCCGATCGACATCCAGACCGCGCCGCCCATGCCGGCGATCATCAGCCGGTGGTCGGTGAAGAAGGGCGCGAGGTAGCCCGGGTTGATCATCCACACCATGGTGGCCACCCCGAAGGGCAACGCACCGACGATATAGGCCGATGCCTTCGATTCCGACGACATCGCCTTGATCTTGAGCTTCATCTGCGCGCGCTTGCGCAGCACTTCGCCGAGGTTGTTGAGCGTCTCGGCGAGGTTGCCGCCGGTCTCGCGCTGGATGGCGAGCGTGATGACGAAGAACTGGAACTCGGGCGTGTTCATCCGCACCGCCATCTCCTGGAGCGCGGTTTCCATCGTCTGGCCGATCCGGATCTTGTCGGCGACCGTGCGGAACTCGATGCCGACCGGATCGGGAAGCTCCCGACCGACGACGCCGAGCGACTCAGTGACCGGCAGGCCCGACCGCAGGCCGCGGACCATCAGGTCGATCGCATCGGGAAAGCGCGTGGTGAAGGCGTTGATGCGGCGCTTGATCAGCAGGCTGACCGTCACATGCGGCAGGCCGATGCCGAGGAACAGGCCGGCGAAGAGCGCGAGCAGGAAGGGCGCGCCGGCGGTCAGCAGCAGCAGGATGCCGAACACGAAGATGCCGCCGCACGCCAGCGCATAATTGCCCAGCGTCCAGTTCTTGCCGGTGCGCTCGAGCCGCGCGCGCAGCTCGGCCGGCTTCG
>JAEZQR010000065.1 GCA_023413015.1 Pseudomonadota bacterium | reverse complement strand
TCGCGGCTTCGGCCAGGGTCTCGTCGCCGAGGATCTGCCGGAGGCGGGCGCGCGCCAGCCCGCTCAGCTGCGCCTCGGCGATAGCGCCGGTGATGCGGTGCCCGGTCTGGCCCCACGCGAGCACAGGTGAAGGAAGGCAGACGACAGCCAGGCAGAGCAGGAGGCGGCGCATGGCCGCGTTAAACCCGGCGATTGCGGCACCGCGATGACATGGACGGCCGCGCCTGAGATTTGCCCCCGATCCGAGGGTGGCCGCGACACCGAGACGGCGCGAGCGGATGAAGCAGAGATCCAAGCCAACCAGATCCGCCTAAAGGTTCCTCGGCCCGTGCCACTGTTTACAACCCCGTCGCTCAGCAGAGACACCTGATCTCCAGAGTCATGATGCGCAGCTTGCGGGGCGAGGCTCGGCCGGCGTGGAGCATAGCCGCGGAAGCGGCCTTCATTAACCTCAGACTGTCAATGACGCACGGCCGCATCGCCGCTTGTGTCATTTGAACGGGCGACCCCGTCACTATGAATGACGTGCTCCCGCGCCCTCGGCAGCTTGCAGGGCCTGTGTCCGATAAAGCCGCTTCCCGGACATGACCCCGCTTGGGTGGGCGTAACTCGTTCAACTTACCCGAGGAAAAACAATGGCGAGTGAGGCCGAGGGCTTATAGGCGAGAGGCCCCTCGGGGAGCCACGCAATCAACAGCACTTTTCATTGCTATGGGAAGGGAGTTCTCCGGTAATCCGGCTTGTTCTTCCAGCGGCGGCACCTATGCAACTGCAAGAGCGAATAGATCGCGGGGGCGTAGTTGGACGAAGAACTGGAAGTTGTCTGCTTTCATGAAGCAGGACATGCCATTATGGCCGCCCTGGAGGGGCACGACGTATCATTGGTACAAATCTATAAAAGTGGATCGGGCAAATGGACCGGGCGCAGTACTAGTAGAAGCATTATCGGACAAGATGTTTCACGGCTCGCTGTTGCCGCCGGTGGTATGGCGGGGGAGCTCTGTTATCGGTTCTCAAGCTTCTCGGATGTCGACTCGATATCGATGACGAATGCGCGATATAAAGCCCGCGGCGACCAAGAGAAGTATGAAAAGATTGCCTCCCATATTCCCCATGCAGTCCCGAGCTTTGAAGACTACGTGGCGAGTTACTGCTGGCTTGCTATACGCCAAGTCCGGAATCGGCACTTAGCGCTGGCTCAAGAGCTAATGCTCCGAGCGCGGGCCGGACGACATGTCCTCGCCGAGCTTATGGCTGACAAACCAATTACACTCGAAGCACGGCAAGCAGACGACAGATACATCAAACCGGTCATTGATATTGCGCAGCCATGACCCCGATCTTGAGCATGACCCACTACCGGCTTTCTGCCTGAAGGTGCAAGACAGGGAGCGAGTGTGTTCAAGGTTTAGCAGGTCTCGCGACACAGATCGCTCAATGTTCCCTCCAGCTACGTCCGCGATAGCGAGCTATTTCACGGTCACGCCGGCGGAAGCTTCCTTTGCAGCGTCGCAGTCCGCAGGTTGTCGGAACAACGTCCGGCCCTCGGATTCGCAGTTCTTGCATGGGATGCCGCATTTACTAGCTCTCCACAGAGGGAGAGGCCGAATTTTGTGCCGCTTTTGTTACTCGTTTGTCACTCACCGTGCCAATCTTCTCTGCCCCAGCGCCTAAACCGAAGCCCACCGGAGTTGCATTTCAGAAGGCCTAGTTGGGTCCGCCGGGTAACTGGTCAACGACGAAGAGCTTGGCTCCGGTCTCGGTGCGCGAGCGGTGGGCGACGTCGCCGAAATCCGCAACTTGGTAGCTCATGCCCGGCTTGAGCGTGAACGTGCGGCCGTCACGAAGTTCCGAAACGAGCTCACCTTCGAGCACCAGGAGCACATGGCCGAGGTCGCACCAGTGGTCAGCGAGATAGCCGGGCGAGTATTCGACCATCCGCACCCGCAGATCGCCGGCCCGGAACGTGCGCCATATGGCTTCACCCTGCTCTCCGGGGTGTCTCGTTGCCGTCACTGCTGACCAGTCGACGACGGTGAACGCCAATCCGGGTGGTATCATCGGGTGCCTCTCCTTCAGGCACGACGCTGTGCCGCTAGTACGCCAAGCAGTTCGAGCATCATTGAGTGGAATGATTCGTTTTACGCCAAACCCCGACGACGAACTCTTGCCGCAGCCATCCGGTTCGGCCGTCGGCGAGCCGAACCCACTGCCAGCCTAGGAACGCGCGCCCTGCTCGGCCAACGGTGCCCGCTTGCACGAGTTCCGGTTCGGTTTCCGCCGGCGTGTCGACGGGAAGCAGTCGCAACGGGGCCGCGCGCGAAGCAACCACGGCGTCGAGCGGAAGCAAGGGGCGGTACGCGTATAGAACGGCGCCACCGCCGACCGCTGCCACACCCGCACCGATGAAGAGCACGAGCCCTAACAGCCTCAAGCTTCGCGACACGCGGCCATAGCCAAGCAGCAGCATTAGGATGGCGCCTCCTGCAGTCGCGAAGACGCAGCCGACCACGACCTGCTGCAAGATCCTGATGGGAGCGATCCCGTAGAGGCGGCCGCGCCACTCGCCGGCGAGTGGAACGCCGTAGCCTGAGCCGGCAACATAGCCGGCTTCCTTCGCGCTTCTGGCCCAAAACGCGCGGGTTTCGGAGATCGGCCGCTGAAGCCAAGCGACTCCGGCATGAGCGGCGGCCTCTTCCCAGCGATCCTCAGCCGCCAAGCTGACGGCGAGATTGTAATGCGCGCTCCAATCGAGCGGCTCACGCTCGACCGCCTGCGTCCAAGCCGAGATCGCAGCATCCTCGGCCGCTGCCGGAGCAGGTGCCCAGCAACCAATCGCCGAGGCAAGCAAACAGCCCACCGGGTAAAGACTGGCAGGACGGAACATCGTTCCATGGCTGAAGCGTGGAGGCGTACCCTGCTCGCGCCACCAGTGCGTCGCACGCGCGCACCAGTCGTCCGGCAGCGAACTATCCTCCGCATAGAGGAAGCAGTCGGCTTCTGCCCACAGCGACTGCAACTCGTCGCGGCCGCTGAATGAAGCGGGGACGGGTGCTGCGTGCTCCAGCTTGCAGCGAAGGGCCACGTCCTTCTGCCAGCTGCGCACCAGTCGCTGTCGCGATGCACGGTCAGACGCCACAGCCAGTCGTCTCAGCGTTGCGCCCAACCGCGCATGAGCCGACCGGGCGAGCCGTTCGGGGTCGGCCTCGCGTGCCCGCCACCATGCCAGCATCAGCCAAACGCACACCACCGTAAGCGCTGGCACCACAAGTGCTGCCATCCATGAGGCAGGGCTCAATGGCGGCTCGGCACGACTGCGGCCGTGCAGCAGTCGCGGTAGCTGCGCCGAAGCCGTCGCTTCAGCATCGATCCCCCCATCCGGGGGTGTACCATCCCCAGCTGCCGCCACGTTTTCCGCTGCGCCGCCGCTCGGATCGACATCGATGGTGACTGCCGGCGCGACCAGCCGAACATAGGCCCCGCGTGCCGGGTCGAACACGATGGCCTCCACAGGGCCAAGCACGAAGCGGCCGGCCTGCCGCGGTACGAGGGTCACCGCTTCGCTTGTCGTCCGTTCGAATAGGGATGCGCCAGTTGCCTCGCTGACCTTCGGCGGGCTCGCGAGATCGAATGCGCGGGATAGCTGGCGGGCGGGAAATCCGGCGACACCGCTCCAATTGCCGACGCCCGCGAAGACCAGCGACCAGGTAACCGGCTGCCCCACCGCCACCCGGGACGGCGCGACCTTCGACTCCAGCTTGAAGCGCCCGACGGCACCAAGGAACCCATCGGGCGCCGGCGGCAACGGCCGAACCTCAAGCCTGACGGCTTGGCTGCTGGCCTCCGCTGCTCCGGTGATCGCCCGCTCATACTCATCTGTCTTGTAGACACCGGTCTGCACCACCATCGTCTGACGCGCCGGCTGCAGCCGCACGGATCCGGGCTGAAGCGCAAGCGCGCGGGTGCGAAATGCAATTGTGGCTGGTCCGCCGGAGGATCCAGTCGGCGCGGACAGTTCCGGCTTCTGCCAGGACTCGGCGATCAGCGGCGCGGGGTTCCAGACCGGAGCCCCCTCGAGGTTCTGGAAGCGCGCCCAGTCGACATGCCATGCCAGCGTCAGGTCAAACACCTCGCCTGCCCATACGGGTCGATGCGGGAGTTGCAGCTCGCCGTCGGCAAGGTCGCGCGGAGCCGTCTCGGCGCCGCGACCGCTGGTTCCGGTCAGCAGCGCCGCGACGGCTGCGACCCAGAGCAATTGTCGCCGCCTCACCATGTCTGGCCCGTCTCTTGCCGGCTGTGAGCGACCGGGGCTTGGCGCAGCCGGAAAAGTTCGGCGGGCGATGCCGCGGCGCGGATCTGCTCGAGCCGGTAGAGCGGCTGCGCCAGCGACGGGTTGCGCCATTCTGCCGGATCGTAGACGTCCCGACGGCTGCCCCCAATGTCGCGCATGCCCTGCCGCTCGGCTGCCTTTCCGGGTTTTTCGTCGCCTGGCGCGCGCTTCTCCCCGGCGCGGCGCGTGTCAGCGATGATCGGAACCTGCTGCTTGCCGTCGACGGGCTCGTTTGCGGGATCCGGTGGGCCCGGGTCCGCTTCCGGTACCGGCGGCGGTGGTTGAAGCAATTGGCGCAGCTTGGCGTCCATCGCGCGCCAGTCAGCGCCCGTTGGGTCGAGCCGACGGCCCTGTTGGATCGCGGTCAAGCCATCACGCAGCACGCCAGTGGACAGCGGATGCCCATGCCCGCGGTGCACCTCGCCATAGCGCACTGATGCCTCGGCGAGTTCGCGATAGTCGTCTGCGTCGAGCTCATTCTTGACGAGCAGGCGCTTGGTAATCGCCTTCACCCGGGTGAGCGGATCCATCTCCTGGCCCCGGAGGTCAGGGACGACCGGGCGCGCCGCCATGGACGCCTGCGGCACGATGGAAACCCCAAGAAAGAGACCTGCCAAACCGATCGATGACAGCCGCTGCACCGATCGTGCACGCAGGTGCGGCACGGCCGGCCACTCGCAGGCGACGCTCCACATCAGCACCAGGAGCGCGGTCGCGAGAAACCATACGAACTTCTCGGCACCGGCGCCAACGGCGCCTGATTCACGATGGCTGCTCTTTGCCGGCTCGCGGATCGCCGCCCGCACTTGCTCGACGAGCCTCTGGACGTCTGGGGATTCCAGATACGCTCCGTGCGAGGCATTCGCGATTTCGGTCAGGATGTGTGGATCGAGCCGCGAGCGTACCTGATTGCCTTGAGAGTCGCGCAATGGCCGGTTGCCCGCCGTCGAGAGCAGCGAGCCGGCTGCCGTGCCGATGCCAACTGCCACCACGCGAAATCCGTGTTGCCGCAGGCTGGGCAACCGTTCCCGCCACGCGGCGGACGCCGCTTCCCCATCGCTGAGGATCACGAGCAGCCGGGTCGGCGCTGCAGAGCCGAATGCAGCCGTCGTTGTGTCGAGCAACGCGGTGAAGCTGGTGCCCTGCTCGAGCACATGCTCGGGCTGCACCGTAGCCAAGAATGCCCTGAGGAGCGACCGGTCCTCGCTCGGCGAGGCGAGCACATGGGCGGTGGCAGCAAAGCCGATCAGACCCATGCGGGGCTCGGGCAATGCATCAGCCAGCTGGACGGCAAGCGACCGGGCGCGCTCGAGCCGCGTCGGCAGCACATCCTGGGCCAGCATGCTGCGTGACAGGTCGAGAGCAATCACGACCTCGCTCCCGATTGTATCATTGGCGACATCGGGGGCTCCCCACTGCGGGCGGGCCAGCGCCACCACGATGAGAAGGAACGCAAGCCAGAAGCGCAATCGAAGGTTTGGGCGCAAGCCGGAAGCCGCGCCGAACCTGAGACGCCCGCCGACAACGGCACCGCGCTGGATCTGCCCGCCTGGTGCGTCGAGGTCGGCCTGAGCCTGTCCACGCAGTCGCCCGGCCGCAAGTTGCGCGACGAGGAGCAACCCCGGCACTGCCGCCAGCATCAGCATCCAAGGCCAACCGAAGGTCATGGCGCGCGCCGCGCGTCGGGTCGGGCAAGGCGAACGGCTGAGAAGGCGAGCACCAGGCAGCCGAGCGCCGGCAGGGCGGCCCAGTGGAACAGCTCGGTCGTCGTCCGCCGCACCTTAACCTGGAACTCGGCCTTGCGGGCAGCGTCTATGGCGGCGAATGCGTTGCGCACCGCGCGCGCATCGCCTGCCTCGAACATGCGCCCGCCGGTCTGTACCGATACCGCCCGCAGCGCCTCCAGATCGAGGCTGGACGGCTGCTGCCGTGTCCCGGTGCGGCGGCCACGTTCGTCGAATACCGGGAAGGGCACCATGCCATTGCGGCCGGCGGCGATCGTGTAGACCGGCACGCCCCTGTGGCGGGCGATCGCCGTCGCCTCCGGCGGGGTCAGCGTGCCGCTCGTGTTCGCCCCATCAGTCAGCAGGATGACGAAGGCACCCACCGCACGCTGGCTGCCGCGGCCAGTCTCAAGGTTGGCCAGCGCCATCCCGAGCCCGTCGCCGATTGCGGTCCCGTCATCGATGAGGCCGATGCGAAGCTCAGCAACCTGACGCTCCAGCGAGCGGTGATCGGTCGTGAGCGGCGCGAGCGTGTAGGCACGGCGAGCAAATAACACGACGCCGATCCGGTCGTGCGGGCGACCGGTTATGAAGGCGCTGAGCACCGGCCTGACCGCCTCGAGCCGGTTGATCGGCCCATGAGAGCCGGCGTAGTCCTCTGCGAGCATCGAGCTCGACAAATCCACCGCCAGCATCAGGTCGTAGCCACGCGATCGCGTCTCGTGACGGGCGTCGAGCCGTTGCGGCCGCGCTAGAGCGACGACCAGAAGCGCGAGCGCTGCATAGAGGAGCACGATGCGCCAGTCGCGCCGCCATCCGGAACCGGTGGTCCATGCGCCTGCATAGGGCACCAGCCATATGGCGGTCCGCCCGCGCCAACGCCGCCACAGCATCGTCGCCGGAATGAGCAAGAGCGCGAGCAGCGCCCACGGTTCTTCAAAACGGTAGCCGCTCATCGGGCGTACACAGTCGGGCGTCGGCCGGCCGGGCTGCGGCTGCGCAGGAATCCGACCAGTGCGTCGAGCGGATCAGCATGGGCATCTACCACCAGGCGGCTTGCCGGATCGGGCCACCAGGCGGACCAACGCTGCTCGCGTGCCTCGCGCCAGCGGGCATGCGCTGCACGGCCGGCCGTCGAGCCATCGAGCCTCACGAGATCATGGATTGTCGGGTCGTAGGCCACGAGTCCGCTGCCGGACGGGCCGGTTCGCTCCCATTCGTCCTCGACCCGGATTCCGATGACCTGGTGCCGCCGACGGAAGGCGACCCATTCGGCCGGAGGCATCACAGACGGCACCTCGCCCAGCCAGACCACTGTTGCGGCGCGCGGCAGCGGATGCCGTACCAGCGGCGAGAACGTGCCTCCGGACCCTGCGGTCGGGTCGGGTGTCGGTGCGGCGAAGAGCGCGGCGACTGACGCCAGAATCTGCGCCCGTCGTCGGGTCGGCGCGAAGAACCGGGATGCGGACGGCGTGGCGTGGAGAAGCCCGGCGCGGGCGCGCGTGATGACGCCGAGCATCAGCGTCAGGCCGGCGAGTTCGAGGAGTATGTCCCGTTTGCTTGTAGCCCCCGAACCGAACTGTAGCGCAGGATCGTCGCTAACCACGACGACTATCGTCGCCTCGCGCTCTTCGACGAACAGCTTGCGGTGGAGGTCGCCGAGCCGGGCCGTCACGTTCCAGTCGACGTCGCGGATGTCGTCCCCGAAGGCGTAGCGGACGACCTGATCGAACTCCATGCCGCGCCCGCGGAAGACGGACTGATTCTCGCCCGCCAGTGGCGCCTCGACACGGCGGTGACGCAACTGCCACTCCAGCCGTCGGAGCGAATTCTGGACCCGCTGGTCGAGTAGCCGCGCGACGGGCGCCATTGGCGTCGGTCAGTCCGGTACGGCGACGGCCGCAATGGTCTGCTCGATGACGCCGTCAGCGCTGAGACCCGCCGCCTCGGCCTCGTAGGTCAGCCCGATGCGATGCCGAAGGACATCGGGCGCGAGGTATTGCACGAGGTCTGGTGTTACCTGGGCGTGGCCGCGCAGAAGGGCGAGCGCCCGGCTCGCCTGGTAGAGGGCGAGCGACGCACGCGGCGACGCGCCGAACGCCAGTGGCTGCAGCGCGCCAGACACCCGCTGCGCCAGATCGCGCGTGTGGCGCACGAGGGCGAGGATATAGGCCTCGATCGCGGGGGCGACGTAGATGTCATCGACCTGGGCGCGCAGCGCCAGCAGTTCGTCGCCGGCCGATGCGGGCTCGATCTTCGGCGCCTTCGCGGCCGAGCCCCAGCGCCGGAGCATGTGCAGCTCGTCGTCGGCAGCCGGATAATCGAGGAGCAGCTTGAACAGGAAACGGTCGGTCTGCGCTTCGGGCAGTGGATAGGTGCCCTCATGCTCGATCGGGTTCTGGGTGGCCATCACGAAGAATGGCTGCGGCAGCCCATATGTCGCGCCGCCGATCGTTACCTGGCCTTCCTGCATCGCCTCAAGCAGCGCGCTCTGCACCTTGGCAGGCGCCCGGTTTATCTCGTCGGCGAGTACGAGGTTGGCAAACACCGGCCCGTGGTGCGGCGTGAAGCTGCCGTCGTGCGGAGAATAGACCATGGTTCCGACGACGTCGCTCGGCAGCAGGTCCGGTGTGAACTGGATGCGCTCGAATTGCAGCGCCATAGCCTGGCCGAGCGACTTCACCAGGAGCGTCTTGGCGAGCCCCGGCATGCCCTCCAAGAGGACATGACCGCCGACGAGCAGCGCGATCTGCAGCCGCTCGATGATCGCCGGTTGGCCCAGAACCGCCTTGCCGACTTCGGCGGCAAGGCGGCCGGCCCAGGCCGGTGCCGCCAACGGGGCTGAGAGAGCTGTCGCCATCTCAGCCCGCGGTGGCTGCCGCACGCCGCCTCAGCGGCGCCGGTCGCGTCATTTCGGCTGGCCTACTCGCCGCGCCGCAGCAGCCGACCCCAACGCTTCGGGACCAGCTTGCCCTCGGCGATCGCTGCTTGGCCGTTGACGAATACATATTCCATTCCTTCGGCGTAGGCGTGTGGCTGCTCGTAGGTTGCGGTATCGCGAATGGTCTTGGGATCGAAGACCACGACATCGGCGAAGGCACCCGGGCGCAGCTCGCCGCGATCCTTGATGCCGAGCACCTTGGCCGGCAAGCCGGTCGACGAGTGGATCGCCTGCTCGAGCGTGATCACGTTCCGATCCAGAACGTAGCGCCGGATTTTGCGCGGGAACGCCCCGTAGGCGCGCGGATGCTCGGAGCCCGACCCGAACTCGACCAAGCCGCCGTCGGTCGAGGTCATCATCCACGGCTGCTTCATCAGCGCTTCGACATCCTTCTCGTTCATGTTGAACGAAACGATGGCCGCACCGCCCTTGCCCAGCATGTCGATCGCGGTGTCGAGCGGGTCCTGAAGCCGGCTGCGCGCGATCTCGTCGAGACGCTTGCCCTCGAGCGAGGGATCGGCCTCGTAGCGCCGGATCATGATGGCGTTAGCACCGGCGCGCCGCTCGAGGTTCTTGACCATCTCCTTGCGAATGAGCGCCCGCTGCTCCGGGTTCTGCAGGCGTTTGGCGATCGCCTCAGGCCCGCCTTCCTGCGCCCAGCCTGGCACTAGCGCCGGCTGCAGGCCGGAACCTGACGCAGCGTACGGATACTGATCCGCCCAGATTGACAGGCCTTCGGCGCGAGCATCGTTGATCAGCTTGATCGCATCGGTCGACTTGCCCCAGACCGACGGGCCCAGCATCTTCATGTGGGTGACGATGCCCGGCAGCTTCGCCTCGCGCGAAACCTGGATCAGCTCTTTGACCGCGCTGATAACACCGACATCGTAGCTCGACTCGTCACGGATGTGACTGATGTGGAAGGCGCCTGGATATTGGGCCGCCACCTTGGCGAGCGCGACCAGCTCTGCGGTGTTCGAATATTTCCCCGGAATGTAGAACGGCCCGCTCGAGAAAGCGAATGCGCCTTGGTCCATCGCCGCCTTGACCAGCGCTTCCATCCGCTTCAGCTCGCCCGCCGTCGGCTTGCGGTTGGCGAGCCCCATGACGGCCTGTCGCACACCGTTGTGCCCGATCATCGGCGCCACGTTGACACCCGGCGTGTATTTCTCAAGCGGTACCGTCTGCGTCCGCAGATCACCCGGACCGCCGCCGTCCGGATTGAGCAGGACCGTGGTAATGCCCTGATAAAGAATCGGGGCGGCGTGGGCGAGCTTCTCGGTGGTGATGCCGGGAGCGGCGTGCGAATGCGGATCGATGAAGCCCGGCGCGACAATCTTGCCGGTGGCGTCGATGACCTTCGCCGCCGTCGCATCGGCTGGAATCGACCCGACCTCGACGATATGGTCGCCCTTGATCGCGACATCGGCGCTCCGGCGCGTACTCCCGGTGCCGTCGAGCACTGTCCCACCGCGGATCAGCACGTCGTAGCGCTCGGCGGCCCATGCACCGGTCGCGCTGACCAGTGCCGAGGCCAGCGCCACCGGTGCCAGACGCGTGATCCAACGTACGGATTTTCTCATCGGAGCCCCTCCCTGGGTGGTTGGGGGGCGGGGCTTGGCGCCCCGCCCGGCGGATCAGATCTTGAAGCGGACACCGATGCGGAAGGCTCGGCCCAAGAGATCGTAGAGCGATTGATTGGTGGCTGGCGTCGCGTAGGCGCTGCCGGCCGGGCCCGAGGCGACCACCGCCGGGTCCTTGTTGAAGAGGTTGTTGATGCTGAGGAAGGCCTGCGACTCCTCGCCGGCCAGGCTGAAGTCGTAGGCAAACGACAGATCGACGTAGAACGCACCGTCGATGTGGTTGTCGTTGATCGTCCGGTGGTCAACCGTCGATACCGGGCAAGTGCTGGTACACTCGATGAACGCGTTGTCGTAGACGCCCGAGCTGATGCCACGGCCGACCAAGTTGATCGTGACCGGATCGTTCGTGTAGGTCGCCGTCAGGCGATAGAGCCACTTCGGCGTGCCGCCGCTGCTGTTCTGGCCCACCGTGTCGGTCGGCGTCTCCAGGCCGTTGTTGGTGTAGTTCTTGATGTAGCGGGTCGCCATCGCCCGGAGGGCGAGATTGCCGCCCAGATTCTCCGAGAGCCGGTCGAGTGCCGTGCGATAGGACGCCTCGATGTCGAGCCCGCGCGCCTTCTGGGTCGCGAAGTTAAAGGGCGACTCGTAGATGAGCAGGTTCGTGCCGAAGCTGTTGGGCCCACGGACGACCGCCGAGCAGAACTGCGCCACGCCCTCGAAGCAGCGATCGATGATCGTTTGCGCCGCTGCCGAGCCAATGCCGCCCTGCAGCTTGATGTCGAAATAGTCGACCGACAGACCGAAGCCCGGCAGGAAGGTCGGCTGGAGGACAACGCCGAGACCCCACTGGTCCGACTTCTCGGGATCCAGTTCGAGGTTGCCCCTCGTGGTGCCGCTGAACTGGACCGACGCATTGCCGTTGAACGGGTCGATCAGCACGTTCGTGCGCGTCGAGCCTGCGGTGAACAGCTCGCCCAGGTTGGGGGCCCGGATGTCGCGCGAACGCGTAACCCGGAGGCGGATGTCGGGGATCGGCTGATAGGTGAGCCCAGCCTTCCAGGTCGTCACGTACCCGGAGGTGCTGTAATCGGTGCCGCGGATCGCCCCGTTGAAGTCGAGCCCCTCGATGATTGGAACAAGCGCCTCAAGATAGCCCTCGGTCACGTCGTACTTGCCGAACGTCGGCAGGAAGTTTCCGACGAACCAGCCCGACTGGTACTGCGGATCGACGTGGCCGCTCACCTTCTCGCGGCGGTGCTCGGCACCGATTGCGATCGAGACGGGCCCGGCGGGAAGCTCGAAGGCATCGAACGACAGGTTGGCCGCGACCACGTCCTGCTGGAAGCGCTGGTTGCGGAATGGATTGCCCAGCACATAGTCGAGGGCGGCCGGGCTCGCGACGCCGATGCCGAGCCGGTTCAGCGGCACGCAGCCGTTATTCGGGTTGGTCAGTGTCGAGCGGCAGACGATCGTACCGGCCGGAACGCCAAGCGCATTGCCCGCCGGCGCAAAGACCGCGTCCTGCGCCAGCGCGAGGCGGGCATTGTTGGTGATGTCGCGCGCCATCTCGGTCGTACGGGTGACGCCGCGCTGATAGTAGGCGTCCCACTTCAGCGTGCGACCGAATGCCTCAAAGTCGCCGTTGGCGCCCACGACGTAACGTTCGGTCTCGCGCTCGCCGTCGTTCTTGCGGATCGGCAGGTCGGCGTTGGTCGTGCCGAGGCTGAACGAAGTGATACCCAGCGTCGTCAGCTGATTGCGTACCGACGTCGGGATGAAGGCATTGTCGGAGCGAATGGTAACGTTGCCCTGATTGAGCTGCACGCCCAGCCAGCCAAGGTTCTCCGTGCGGTTCCACGACGCCTGGCCGAACAGCTCCACGCCGTCCGCCACCTCGAAGCTCAGCCGTCCGAAGACGCTCTGTCGCTTCTCTTCGGGGTCGAGCGATTGGTAGCCGTTGACCTGCACCGCCTCCCAGTCGCCGCCGATCATCCACGGGTCGCGGGTCTGACCGTAGGCGAACTGGCCGACGGCTCCGTTGACGCCGAAGGTCGTGCCGCGCAGCGCGGTGTTGGTGATGATGCCGCCCCGCGTGGCATTGCTGAGGCCGGCGCCACTCACGACGAGGCGCTCGGGCTGTCCGTTGCCGGCGATGTAGGCTGGATTGTTGATCAGGTACCAGCCCTTGTCATTCCAGTCGCGCGGTACCCCGTGAATGCCCTCCTTCTTGGCATATTCCCCGCTCAGTAGGACATGGCCGCGGCCGCCGGCGAAGGGCAGGCCACCGGTCAGGCTGACGCGATAGCTCCGGCCGTCGCCATAGGTCGTCTCGCCGCCGTCGATCGTGCCTTTGAGCCCGGTGTACTGCTTGTCGAGGATGAAGTTCACGACACCCGACACGGCATCCGAGCCATAGGCAGCGGAGGCGCCACCGGTGACGATCTCGACGCTCTTGATCAAGGCTTGGGGGATATTGTTGACGTCCACCACGCCCGAGAGCGTCGAACCGACCGAGCGCTGGCCGTCGAGCAGCACCAGCGTCCGGTTCGCGCCGAGCGAGCGCAGGTTGAGCGCGTTGATGCCGGCCGTGCCGGCGCTGATCGACAGGTTCGAGTTGGCAGGCGTCGAGCTGCCGACCAGTGACGGGATGTCGTTGACGAAATCGGCGACGTTGGCCGGGGCCTGCGCCAAGATCTCCTGCTCGCCAATAACAGTCAGTGGGGTCGGCGCTTCGTAGCCGGCGCGTGCGATGCGGCTTCCGGTGACGACGATCTCGCCCTCCCCGTCCGCCGTGCCGCCGGCCGTGGCGACCTCCGAGGGCGTTGCGGGGTCACTACCTGCGTCAGATGAAGTTTGTGCCTGCGCAGGTTGCGCGCCGATCAGCGACAGTGCAACCGCTAGCGCAGATACGCCAGCCGCAAACTTATTGGTGATAATTCCACGATTGATACCATGATCGGCAGGCGATGCGTTGGCGCTCAATGTAAATCCCCCTGGCCGCAGTCGGATATACGGACTTACTTTTTCTTGGGTTTCATCTTGGCCTGCTCTTCACTCTTGATATTATTTGGCCATCGCCCAAGAAAAGTAGGTCCGCACAAGTAAGATTTGAAGGTGACAGTCGCCGATGGGCGCTGTCAACCGCACCAGCCGTTCCGAGATTTTGCCCACCCATAGACAACGTACATAGGTTCCGGAGCCGGCGCAGGGCGACCGTCGAGCCCGCAATCTGAATTCAGGCTGCTCTCGACGCTGGCGCAGGCAATCCGATCTGGAGCAGCATAAGGCCGCGCAGAACCCGGGGGCAGCGATCATGATGAACCTACGGCACATCGAGGTCTTCGCCGTCTATCAGGCGGGCTCGGTCAACGGTGCTGCCGAGGGCATGGAAATTGTTCTCGTATAGAAGCCATCATTGCGCGGCGTGCTGCGAATGTTCGGGAGTTCACCGCGCTGGTGTGTGGGGCCGCGCACGCCAACCCAGTATCGACCGAGATTGACGTAGCGCCGTCGGCCCCGCGACGAGTGCCTAGCTAGCGCGATGGAACCGCAGCGCGTGAACCCGATCGGTAACGATCGTGAACTCGCGTGCGTCCTTATCGAAGACGATGCGTGTGCCGTAGGCGCCGAACGAGCCGTCCGCGTTGCGCTTGAACTTCAACGTCGGGCCCTCAGGCGCGAAGGGCGAGGAGATTTTCGCCGTCAGTTCATCGCCCGACAACGACAGCTCGTAGGTTGCCTGCAGTTCGTCGGACACATAACGGCCGGTCGGGTCGACCGCAGCCACCGCGTCGGTCAGGATATCGCCTTCGATCGCTTCGATGACCTCATCAGCCTTGTCCTGCGAGACGAAGTCTCCGCGATTGCAGAAGACAGCGACCGACAGCTTCCGCTCGGGCAGACGGGCCAGCATGTTCTTGAAGCCTTCTGCGCCGCCGCCGTGCTGGACGAAATACTGTCCGTTACGGCGGCCGACCATCAGCCCGCCGGCATAAACCAGACCGGTGCGCTCCTCGAACGCCGGCTCGCCGTTGGTGAAGGTGCCCGGCGTCGTCATGATCTTCGCCACGGCCGGAGTCCACACCTTGTGGCCGACCGCGATGTCGCGCTCGAACTTCGCCAGGTCGTTGATCGTGACCATCAGCCCACCTGAGCCGCTAAAGGTCGGGTAGGTGTCGCGGACCTCGAAGCCGCTTCCGCCCGGAACATAGCCATGCGCGATGTTGGTGCCTTTGGGCGGTGCGTCGTTCATGAAGAAGCTGCGCTTCATGCCGAGCGGCTGCAGGATCGCGCGTTTGGCATAGTCGGCGAAAGGCATGCCAGCGATGCGCTCGACGATTTCGGCAAGCAGCAGGTAGCCGCCGTTCGAATAGGTATATGCGGTACCGGGCGTAAAGTTGGTGCTGCGCTGCTGGAACAGTAGCTGAAGCGCTTTCGCCTTGTTGGAATTGGCGGCGCTGCCCATCCCGGAAAGACGGATGAGTTCGAGCGAGTCGCGAATGCCGGCAGTGTGCAGCATCAGCATCCGGACGGTGACCGGAACTTCGTAGGCCGGAAGCTCAGGCAGATACTTGCGAATGTCATCCTCTAGCGAGAGCTTGCCCTGCTCGATCAACTTGGCTGCGGCAAGCGCCGTAAACTGCTTCGAGACTGAAGCGGCATAGAAGAGCGTATCGCCGTCGAGGGGCTTCTGGGTCTCGACGTCGGATGCGCCAGCGGCGGTGACGAACAGTGTCTTGCCGTTGCGAAAGGCGCCGACTGCGCAACCGGGCGCGGTCAAGCCCTTCGGATCGGAGACGATGGCCCGGATCCGATTCAAGTCGGCGGCTTGGGCTGCGGTCGATGCCAGCAGCGAAACCACCACACACGAAAGCAGTTTGACCCTCATCATCGTCTCCCCGAAGTTTTTTTGATCCCCGGTGGCCGCACCCATCAAATTCCGACGCTGGGATTCATTGTCGGCACCCGATCGGTGCGGCCGGGGGGATTAGTAGCGGAATCGGACTCCAAGAGTGTAGGTACGCCCAACGACATCGTAGAGCGAGCGCACCGTTGCAAAGCCGCCGGTGCCGGTGATCGGCGGGTCCTTGTCGAGCAAATTGCTGACTGCAGCGAAGAGCGACACCTTGTCGTCGCCATTGTCGATCAGCGCATACTGCACTGATGTATCGAGATAGAGCCGGCCGCCACGCTCAAGGACATTCAGGTCCTTGAAGGTATAAGCGTTATTGATGTTGCCGCCGCCGACATAGCGTCCGGTAAGGCTGAGCGTCGCCGGGCCGGTCTCGTAGGTGGCGTTGGCATTGAACCGCCAGTGCGGCTGGCCGCCGATGCTGGCGATAGTCGGCTGGTCGGTGCTGCCGGCGAGCTCGGTCACCGTCCGGCCATCGTCCATGCGGAGCTTGTCGACATAGGTGACAAGACCGCGTAGCGCGAGGTCGCCCGAGCCGACCGGCAGGCGGTAGCTGACTTCGATGTCGACGCCGCGGGTCTCAACCGACTGCAGATTCTGTGGCGACGACTCGACCTGCGCGATGCGACCGTCGGCGCCGCGCGTAATCAGTCCGCAGAGCTGCGGCTGGTCGCGGTAGCAGCGATCGACGATCGCCGCCGCCGAAAGCGCCAGGATCGCTCCCTCCAGCTTGATGTCATAATAGTCGACCGAAAGGCGCAGGTTCGGCACGAACGAAGGGCTGAGCACCACGCCAGCTGTCAGAGTGTCGGCCTTCTCGGGCTTGAGGCCCGGATTGCCGCGGGTGACCGTCTGGACGCTATATGACTGGTTGATAAGCGGATCGAAGGGGCTGAACTGCGCCGTTGTGGCGCCCGAGAACAACTCGGCGAGCGCCGGCGCGCGGATGTCGCGTGAGCGCGTCAGACGGAAGCGGATGTCATCATTCACGTCCCAGGTGCCGCCAACCTTCCAAGTCTCGACGGTGCCGGACGTGCTGTAGTCGGTGATGCGGCCCGCGACGTTTAGCTCAAGCGAGTCCGCCCAGCTCTGGTCGGCGGCCAGCGGAACCACCAGCTCGCCGAACGCCTCCTTGACGCTGACCACACCGTCCCATGGCACGGTGTTGCCGGTCGCGAACGAAGCGGCCGCCGACAGCGGATCCGAGGTCACGTCGGCGCTTTCACGGCGCCACTCGACACCGGTTGCGAGCGAAACAGGGCCGGCCCACGTCGAGAAGGGCTCACCGCGGACGGTCAGCGCGGCCGCCTGCTGCTTGAGGTTCCACAGACGGTCGGTTTCACCCGTTACATAGTCGATCGCCTGGGGCGACGGCGCGCCATCTCCGAACAAGTTGATCGGAACGCAGCCGGCTGCGCGCGCGGCAACGTCACGGCAGACGGCGGCACCGGTCGCCGGATCGGTGATCGCATCGACCGCCAGGTTAAAGTTGCGCGTGATCCGGGCGTTCGATCCCCGGTGCCGATTCTTCGTCTGGCCGTAGGTGTAATAACCGTCCCAGCTCCAGCCGCCGCCGATCTCACCCTCGAGGCCGCCTACGACGCGCTTGGTTTCGGCCTTGATGTGGTTAAAGCCGCGCCCGTAGTCTCGGTTGTAGCGCCCCATGGTGAAGCTGGTGACGTTGTTCGCCGCCATGGCGTCACGGACGGACGCCGACAGGAAGGCGTTGTCGCGCGTGATCCGGATGGCGGTGTCGGTTCGCGTCAGGCCCGGGTGGTCCGTCTGCGATTGAGCCCACGAGGCCTCCGTATAGGCGGTCAGCGCACTGCCGAACTCGTACGACAGGCGGCCATAGGCGCTGCGACGCTCGAGTGGCACTTCAAGAACAAGCGCGTCCGTGCCGTCGGCGCCGTCGCCGCCGACCATGCCGGTCGCGGTGCGCAGCGTGCCGTAGGTGAACGGGATCAAGGTGCCATCGGGTGCGAACTGCTTCCCGGCCAGAGGGCCGCTGGTGATGACGCCCCCGTATGAAAGGTTCGACGACCGCGCGTTAGCCACCAAGAGGTTGCGCGGCTCGTTATTCGTTGCCGTATAGGCCGGATTGGCGATGATGCCCCAGCCTTGGCCGCCCCAGTCGCGATCGTCCTGGCGGGCGATGCCGCTGTTCTCGGCCATCTCGCCCGCGAGCAGGAGCTTGCCGCGGCCATCGGCGAAGTCCTTGCCGTAGGCGAGCGATGCCAGATAGTTGCGATGGTCATTATGGTCGGTGATGCCGCCCTGGATGCTCCCCTTGAAGCCTTCGAGCTTGTGGTCGAACCTGAAGTTCACCACACCGGCGACGGCGTCTGAGCCCCAGGCGGCCGAGGCGCCGCCGGTCACAACGTCGATGCTGCCGATCAGCGCCTGCGGAATCGCGTTGATGTCGACCGGGCCCTGGATCTGTGCCGGCACGAACCGCTTGCCATCGACCAGCACCAATGTGCGATTGAAGCCGAGGCCGCGCAGGTCGAGGTAGTTGCCGCCAGCATATTGCGAGTTGTTGGTGGAGCTCGACGGCGTCAGCGACGGGCGCACAGCCGGAATCTGGTTGACGACGTCGGCGAGGTTCGGCGCGGCGACCTTGGCAAACTCTTCGCTACCGAGCACCGTTGTCGGCGTGGGCGAGGTGAAGCCGGTGCGGGCGATGCGCGAGCCGGTAACTACGATCTCGTCCGCCCCGGCGCTAGCAGCGGTCGTCTCCGCTGTATCAGCCTGTGGAGCATCCTGCGCCAAGGCCGGCGTCGCCGTAATGGCGGCGAGGCTGACGGTCGCAAGCAGGGCAAGCCTGCAGCCTTTTTGCGGAACACTGCGGTCGATCATGTTTACCCCCCGATCACTTTTACTGGTTATTCCTCCGCTGTTGCTCGTTCCGCTGCGCTGGCACGAGAACCGCCAAGGAGCGGCATGAACCCCTGGGCGGGACCTAATCCCGGCCGGAGTTCACGCCAGTTGGAGCTTGGTGGCGGCTTAGAGCAGACCCTTATGAGCCGAAACAATCGAACATCGTTGTTCAGGCCATAACCTTAGGGCATGCTCTTGGCACCGGTCAGGAAGCGGTTCGGGGTCGTTTCCAGCGCCATAGTCGGAAAAAGCGCCGCAGGATGGCAGCTTATCGGTACGGCGGGAGCGGCCGTTCCAACTTTTTGTTGCCCTATAGCCGACGGGTATGGGGTCCAGCGTATTCGAGCGTGCGGGCTTGCCCATTTTAGGGCGGGGACGCTTATCGGCACTGGCGCAGGCAATCCGATCTGGAGCAGCATAAGGCCGCGCAGAACCCGGGGGCAGCGATCATGATGAACCTACGGCACATCGAGGTCTTCCACGCCGTCTATCAGGCGGGTTCGGTCAGCGGTGCCGCGCGAGCGCTGCACGTCTCGCAACCCTCGGTGAGCAAGGTCCTGCGACACGCCGAGAGCCGCATCGGATTTCCGCTGTTCCGCGTGGTGAAGGGCCGCTTGGTACCCACCGAGGAGGCGCACGTCCTCTTCCGCGAGGCGCATGAGTTATACTCGCGCATCGAATCGCTGCAGGAGACAACCAAGAACCTGCGCCGCGGAGGCGATGGCCACCTGAGACTGGCGGTGCTGCCGTCACTCGGCCTGGATGTCGCCCCATCGGCGGTAGCCCGCCTTCGTGCCGTGCACCCGGATGTCTCCTTCGACATCCAGACGCTGCACAATGACGAGATCCTTGCCTCGCTTTACGAACGTAACAGCGACCTCGCGCTGGCGTACGACCCGGCGCACCATCCGAGGCTTACCGAGACACAGGTTGGCGCGGGCGAGCTCGTCGTGCTCTTTCGTCGCGATGACCTTCAGGGCGCACCGGAACGGGTGTCGCTCGACATGCTCAAGGATCGCGACCTGATCCGGCTCACCGGCTCAGGCTATGTCGGTTCGCTGTTCAGTCGCGAAATCCATCGGGACGAGCCGGCGCGCTCCAGCATATCGGTGCAAACCTATTATGTGGCTGCCGCGCTGGTGCGACATGGTGCCGGCTTTGCGGTCGTAGACGAGTTTACCGCCCGGGCGAGCCTCACCCCGGACCTCGATTATCGCTATCTGGTGGAGAAACCGGAATTCAACGTCTACTGCGTCCACCTCGAGGATCGCCCCCTATCACGGGTTGCGCGTGAATTCATCAGCGTGCTGAAGCAGACACTCGAGGCCGCGCAAGCATAGCCGGCGTCTATAACCCCTGTCCTCCTTTGATCTTTGCCCGGACCGCAATGCTGACATGATCGCTGCCACGGGCCAGACAAGCCCGATCAAAGCGAGATCGACATGATTCCCTCTCCGTACCTCCTCTATCTGGGCGACTCGACCGACGAGCTCTCCGTGAAGACGTCCCGCGGCGTGGCCGTGTGGCGCCC